>NZ_JBEUMS010000007.1:0-337715 GCF_040543805.1 Arcicella rosea | reverse complement strand
AAACTTTTGCATCGAGTTATTTCGGTCGTCCAAAGAAAAGAAAAATATGAAAATTCCGATAAATTTCCCTTGTTTTTGTCATAGAAATCGAAGGCAAAAATTCTTTATGTGTTATTCCATTATCTAAAGCATCAGTTAATTTCAGATTAAATCCTCTATACATTTTGTTTTGTGGTTAAATGTTAATGTTTTTGTACAATGAAAAATAATTTTCTTGTTTTTCAATCATAAATATCATTTATTCCAAATTTACCTTCTCTTGGCGTAGTGTGTTTCACTACGCCAAGAGAAAACAAAATATTGTATTTCAAGAACTTTCCGCAAATAGTTTAATCCCTTTAACTTTTCAAAACTTCCGTATCAAAATATCCTCAAAACTTATTAAATGGTCAATTATTGTTTTTTCTACGTGTTATTTTTTACCGTATAATAAGTTTCTGGAAAAATATTGAGTTTTATTTTGTTTTTGTAATTGTTTATTTTTTAAATTTAACTATCTAACAATCAGTTGATAATATTTTAGCTGATACACCACTATAATTGGTTCAACATATATTAATTACTTTATTATTGAGTAATTATCTTTTTATCCATTGTTTTATCAACCTTTAACAAATATGCTCATGGCAAATCTACAAGACGGTGGCAATGCTGCAAACATCGCAAATTTCGAAAATCTTATTACTTATTGTTCCAATTTGGGCGCTACTTATAATCCCTCTAGAGATGCCCTCAAATCTCCACAATTACAAACTTTATTGAGCGAAGCACAAACGGTTATGGCTGAAATTATGGCACTCATTGCTGTATATGATATAGCTTTAGAAAACCGAAAAAAACTTTTTAGTAATGTTCGTCCTTTAACTAACCAAGTGTTTAATACTTTGTCGATTTCTGGGGTAGATGATGCGGTATTGGAAGGGGCAAAATCTTTTAAACGTAAGATTCATGGAAAAAGAGCCTCTGAAAAACCTGAACCAATAATGATTGATGGTGTGGCTACAGTACCTAAAACAAATTCTTCTTCTCAGACAAGTTTTAATTATTTGATTGAACATTTTGGTGCTTTGGTGGCTGTAGTAGCTAATCATCCTGAGTATAATCCTAATGAGGAGGAGCTAAAAGTGGCTAATCTTACACAATATATTAATCAATTAAAACAGGCAAACACAAGTGTAATTAATAGTCATGTTGCCTTGGATTTGGCAAGGGGCAAAAGACAACAAGTATTATATGGCGAGAAAACAGGTTTAGTAGATATTGCGATGGATGTGAAAACTTATATTAAAATAGCTTTTGGTATTAATAGTTTGGAGTACAATAAAATAAAAGGAATTTCTTTTAAACGTTTCGTTTAACTTTATTGGCAAGCCCCTTCAATATAGAGAAAGAAGGGGCTTTTGTATGCCTTAATTTTAGGAGTAGTTTAATGTGTTTAAAGAAAACCTCATCCCCCAGCCCCTTCTCCTGTAGAGAAGGGGAGCAAACTTTAGGGTCGAAAGCTCCCCTCTCTGAAGGAGAGGGGTTGGGGGTGAGGTTGTTACATGTTTTGTCAATTGAAAACTTTCAATATCAATTTGAACATAGATAATAGTAATTTGTGCATAAACAGTTGCATCGTGAATAAAGGTAGTAGTGATTAGTCCGAAGCCTGTAGTTAATTGGCAAAGTGCCGTAGTGATTGGTGTAAAGGCGATAGTTAATTGGTAAAGTGCCGTAGTGATTGGTGTAAAGGTGGTAGTTAATAGGTAAAGTGCTGTAGTAATTAGTGTAAAGGCGATAGTTAATAGGTAAAGTGCTGTAGTGATTAGTGTAAAGGCGATAGTTAATAGGTAAAGTGCTGTAGTGATTAGTGTAAAGGCGATAGTTAATAGGTAAAGTGCTGTAGTGATTAGGGTAAAGGTGGTAGTTAATTGGTATAATGCCGTAGTGATTGGTGTAAAGGTGGTAGTTAATTGGTGGAATACTGTAGCTAATTGATATTATCCTGTAGTGATTTGTGAGTAAGTAATAGTCAAATAATATTGGTCAATAGTCAACAAAAATCCCCAAAGTTGAAAAAGGTTTCAGCTTTGGGGATTTTTAATTATTGGAGATAAATATCAGTTGACAGTTATTTATTTCACAGAAAACTTATAAACTGTAGTAGTTTGATACGTTTCGTTTGGTTTTAATACCGTACTTGGGAAAGCAGATTGATTTGGAGAGTCTGGGTAATGTTGTGTTTCTAAACATAAACCAGAACGGTGCTTATAAATAATTCCGTTTTTACCTTTGATTGTTCCATCCAAGAAGTTTCCTGTATAGAATTGAATCGCTGGCTCTGTTGTTAATACCTCTAATACTCTACCACTTTTTGGTTCATAAACTGTTGCCGCAGATTTCAACGTTTTAGTTGAATCTGTTAATACCCAACAGTGGTCATAGCCACCTCCAGCTTTGATTTGCGTATCAGTAGTATCGTTAATACCTGCACTGATTTTTTTAGATTTCAAGAAATCGAATACATTTCCTACTACAGGTTTTAATTCTCCTGTAGGAATCAAAGTTTTATCTACTGGTAAGAATTTATCAGCATTTAATGTTACTTCGTGCTCAAGAATATCGCTATCTAAATTACCATTCAAATTGAAGTAAGTATGGTTTGTTAAGTTAACTACTGTTGTTTTATCAGTAGTTGCTTTGTAGTCGATTTTTAAAGAATTATCTTTTTGTAAAGTATAAACTACTTCAACAGATAAGTTTCCAGGATAACCTTCTTCGCCGTCTCTAGCAGTATAAGTTAATTTTAAACCTGGCTCTTCACCTTCAATTGGCGTAGCTGTCCAAAGTACTTTATCAAAACCTTTTAAGCCACCATGCAAAGCATTTACACCATTGTTTTGTGCTAAAGAATATTCTTTACCTTCAAGCGTGAATTTTCCGTTGGCAATTCTGTTGCCATATCTACCGATTAAAGCACCGAAATATGGAACGCCTTTTAAATAACCTGATACTGAATCACAACCAAGAATTATATCTTCATATACTCCTTTATTGTTTGGGGCTGTCCATGAAACAACTGTTCCACCAAAGTTTGAAATTTTCACTTCCATACCTGAAGCATTTTTCAAGGTATAAAGTTCTGTTTCTTGTCCGTCAGGTAATTTACCAAAGCTTACTTTTTCAATCATATTATTGTTGTTTTCTTTTTTTGAGGTATTGCAAGATGTCATACTAACACAAGCTAATAAAAACAAAACAGCAGCTGTTTTTACTTGTTTTTTCATTGTTAAATATTGTTTTTGAGTGATTTTGTTTAAAAGTATGGTAAATAATACATAAGACTGTTATGGATAACCATGTTGTTCGCAAACTTATAAAGTATCATTTAAAAACATCATGCTCATTGTTTCATAATGTATTCAAAAACGTCATCAATCTTTAGAAATTGATAACGTTTTGAATTAGGAGTGAATAAAAGGTAAACTTTTTACAGTACTAACTCCTCACTCTTATAAACCCGCAGATTTTTTATGGTCAGCTAAGAATTTCGCTAAACCGCTGTCTGTCAATGGATGATTCAATAAGGCTAAAATTGCTGAAAGTGGAGCAGTAATAACATCCGAACCTATTTCAGCACATTTCAAGATATGAATTGGATTACGAACTGATGCCGCTAAAATTTCAGTTTCAAAGCCGTAATTATCAAAAATCAAACGGATTTGTTCGATTAATTTCATACCATCCATTGAAATATCATCTAAACGACCTACGAACGGAGAAACATAAGTAGCACCAGCTTTGGCAGCTAATAATGCTTGTCCAGCCGAGAATATTAGTGTACAGTTGGTTTTAATACCGATGCTTGAAAAATATTTGATAGCCTTAATACCATCTTTAATCATTGGAATTTTCACAACGATATTCGGGTGAAGTGCCGCTAAAGCAAGACCTTCAGCAATCATTCCATCATAATCAGTAGCAATTACTTCGGCAGAAATATCGCCATCAACAATATCACAAATTGCTTTGTAATGGTTGATTACGTTTTCTTGTCCGCTAATATTTTCTTTAGCCATTAAAGATGGATTTGTTGTAACGCCATCTAAAATTCCTAAATCGTGAGCTTCTTTAATTTCAGCCAGATTTGCTGTATCGATAAAAAATTTCATTTTCTTATTGTTAAAGGTTGAAAGTTAGTTTTGAGCTAAAAGCTGTGAGCAATGAGCTTTGAGTTTTTAGCTTTATAACTTATACTTAAAATGTTCACTTAAAAAGCTAAAAGCTCAGGGCTCGTAGCTCACAGCTTGTTACTTCAAATCAAGAAGAAAGATTGATACCTCTCAATGAGAGGTACCAATACAAAAACCCAATTTTATTTATCTTCTATAAAACATTGAATTCCAACGCAATTCATTTTTGAATTGGTATAAATCTGTTTTATCATTAATCAAAACATATTCGATGCCAGCGATTTCAGCGAAATCTGCATAGAATTCTTGTGTAAGTGCTTGTGAATAAACAGTATGGTGTGCACCACCTGCCAAAATCCACATTTGTGCTGCGGTTTTCAAATCAGGTTTAGTTTTCCATAACACACGAGCAACAGGTAATTTTGGTAATTCTGCAGCAGGTTCAATGGCTTCTACTTCGTTAACAATTAAACGGAAACGTCCGCCCATATCAACCATTGAAGCATTTAAAGCTGGACCAGCAGGAGAGTTGAATACCAAACGAACTGGGTCAGCTTTGCCACCGATACCTAATGGGTGAATTTCGCAAGTTGGTTTTCCTGAAGCAATAGTAGGACAGATTTCCAACATGTGTGAACCCAATACTTGGTTATTGTTTGGCGAGAAGTGGTAAGTATAATCTTCCATAAATGAAGTTCCACCTGCCAAACCTGCTGCCATTACTTTTGAAGTACGCACCAAAACTGAAGTTTTCCAGTCGCCTTCGCCACCGTAACCGTATCCATCAGCCATTAAACGCTGAGAAGCAATACCAGGTAATTGAACCATTCCGTGCAAATCTTCAAAAGTGTTTGTATAACCTTTGAAATTACCTTGCGTCAAGAATGAACGCAAACCAGCTTCAATTCTAGCAATTTCAACTAAGCTACTTCTTTGGCTACCATTTACTTTCAATGAATCCATCAAAGTATATTGAGCTTCGTATTGCTCAATCATAGCGTTAATATCAGCATCTGAAATAGCATTGATGATGCCGACTAAATCGCCTACTGGATGAGTATTGACAGAATAACCAAATTTGATTTCAGCTTCTACTTTATCGCCTTCTGTAACGGCAACAAAACGCATATTGTCGCCAAAACGAGCAAATTTAGCACCTTGTAAATCATTCCAACCAGAAGCAACTCTACTCCAAACGTTGATTCTTTCATGAACCTCTTCGTCTTGCCAGTGACCAACCACTACTTTACGAGCAATACCCATTCTAGCACCGATGAAACCGAATTCACGGTCGCCATGAGCAGATTGGTTCAAGTTCATGAAATCCATATCAATATCAGCATACGGAATTTCAGCGTTGAATTGCGTATGTAAATGACAAAGTGGTTTACGCAAGATTTTCAAGCCATTAATCCACATTTTAGATGGGGAGAAAGTGTGCATCCAACAAATTAAACCGATACATTTTGCATCAGAATTTGCTTGGATTGCCATATTGTAGATTTCCTCTGGTGTTTTTAAAACAGGTTTAAATACAACAGTTACTGGAATTTTTGAAGACTTGTTTAAAGCGTCTGCAATAATTTTAGAGTGGTCATCTACTTGTTTAAGTGTTTCCTCTCCGTAAAGATGTTGGCTACCTGTGATGAACCAAACTTCGTTTTGTTTTAAATCAATCATTTTAATAAATATAAAATTGGTGAACGCAAGAATGCTGTTTTGAAATTTATTTTAATTCTAATACTGCTACTGAGAAAGCAGGTAATTTTACTTTTAATTGATTACCAGCAATGGTAGCTCCTGAAAATGCCTTTGGTTGAATTTTGTTTGGATTATCAAACGTGTTGTAATCTCTTAATTTTTCAGCAGTCAAAATTCTTCCAGCAACTGAAACATATTTAGCACCTTTCAAATCAATTGTAATTTCCTGAGGATTTTTCGGGTCAACGTTCGTTAAAGAAATGTGCGTTAAACCTTTAGCATCTTTTGAAGCCGAAACTGAAACTGCAGGTAATTTTTCTCCTTCAAATTCAAAAGTATTCGTTTTTACTTTGATTGGAAGTAATGTAGCATCTTGGTGAACATTATACATTTCCATGACGTGATAAGTAGGAGTGAGCAACATTTTTTCTTCTTTTGTAAGAATTACCGCCTGCAAAACATTCACTACTTGTGCCAAATTAGCCATTCTAACACGATCAGCGTGGTTATTGAAAATATTCAAAGTAGCTCCTGCAATCATGGCATCTCTCATGGTATTTTGTTGAAACAAGAAACCCGGATTTGTTCCATTTTCTACATTGTACCAACCGCCCCATTCGTCAACTACTAAAGCAACTTTCTTTTTCGGGTCGTACTTGTCCATTACTTCTGAATGTTTTGTTACCAATTCATCCATCAACAAAGCTTGTTGCATTGTTTTGAAATACTCTTTATCTGTATATTCCGTAGCAGAAGTTTTTTTACCTTCGCCCCAGCTCAATACTGAATAATGGTGAATGGCAACCCCTTCAAGCATTTGATGAGGAATGTTTTTCATCAAGGTTTCTGTCCATTTATAATCTGCATCACTTGCACCAGAGGCTACTCTGAAAAGTCCTTTTTTATCTGCACCTGCCATGAAAGTAGCATACTGACGATAGATGTTAGCATAATAATCAGCAGTCATATTTCCACCACAACCCCAAGCTTCGTTACCAACACCCCAGATAGCAACATTCCAAGGTTTTTCACGACCATTTTGCTCACGTAGTTTAGACATCGGACTTGTGCCAGCGGCCAAGTTGATATACTGAGTCCAGTCTTTTAATTCTTGTACAGTTCCACTTCCTACATTCCCCGAAATATAAGGTTCAGTACCTAATAGCTCACACATATTTAAGAAATCGTGTGTGCCAAAAGAATTATCTTCAGTAACACCACCCCACCAAGTATTAACCATCGCTGGGCGTTGAGCTTTTGGCCCGATACCGTCTTTCCAGTGATAAGTATCTGCAAAACAACCACCTGGCCAACGTAGGTTAGGGATTTTTAATTTTTTAAGGGCATCAACAATGTCTAATCTTACACCGTCTTTATTAGGAATTTTAGTGTTGTTTTCACCCACGTAAAAACCACCATAAATACAAGTACCTAAGTGTTCGGCAAAATGTCCGTAAATGTGTTTGTTAATGGTTACTTTTCCTGAATCAGCTTGCAATGTTGCTGTATTTTGAGCATTTCCTACGAAAGAAAGCCCTAAACAAGCCACTGCCAATAGTTGTTTTTTCATCGAGTTTTTTGAGGATTTAATTGGAATAACATTTAATTGTGAATGAGTGAGTTAGTGAATGGTGAGTTTTGAATGTAAGCATAGTCTAAGAGTTAAATTTTACTCCATATTCATCACTCAAAACTCCTCACTCATTAGCATCCTTGACCGTAGTAGGCACTTTTACCATGCTTACGCTCGTAGTGTTTTTCGATAAGCGTATCTTTCAAGCGGTTTACTCTTGGATTTAAAGTACAAGTTAAATAAGCCATTTGTGCAACAGCTTCTAAAACACCCGCATTATAAACAGCTTTTTCAGCATTTTTTCCCCAAGTAAACGGAGCGTGATTTCCCAAAAGAACCATTTCTACTTCTTTGTAAGAGAAACCTTTTTTTTCGAAATGATTCATGATTTGGAAGCCCGTTTCATATTCGTAATCTCCTTTAATCATTTCATCACTCATCGGCGGAGCGCAAGGAACATCAACTGTCAAGTGATCAGCGTGGGTAGTTCCCAAAATAGGAATATCCATTTGTGCCTGAGCAAATGAAGTAGCATAAGTAGAATGTGTATGAACGATTGAACCGATTTCTGTCCAATGTTTATACAATACTGCATGCGTTTTGGTATCAGAAGAAGGACGGAAAGTCCCTTCAACTACTTTAGCATCAAAATCGCAAATTACGATTTGGTCAGCTTGCAAAGACTCATAAGGCACACCACTTGGTTTAATAGCAAAAACACCTTTTTCTCTATCAACCACACTTACATTTCCAAAAGTAAAAACAACTAAACCCAATTTAGGAAGTTGCATATTAGCCTCAAAACAGGCTTGTTTAATGTCTTGATACATATTGTTAAATATGAAATAGTAATTATGAATTGTTATTGAGAGAGACAAGAAGCAAGAGAAAAGAAACAAGATTTATGGCAAACTCCAAATTCCTAAAGTCTTGTATCTTGCTTCTTGTCTCTTTAATCTTATAGTCTTCAAGTCCTAAAGTCTCCTACAAAGTTTGTGATTCAACAAATGCACCTAAAGCCCCATATTTTTCGTAAAGCTTTGCATACAAAGCTACATTTTCTGCAATTGGGAAGTACGTTTTATCAAAACCGTTACCCATCGCCGAAACAGCAGTATTTACATCTGGATAAATTCCAGCGGCAACAGCAGCATACATTGCCGCTCCCAAAGCAGGAGCTTGTTCAGAAGTAGCGATTTTTACAGGCATATCTAATACATCAGCAAGTGTTTGCATCACAAAGTCTGACTTTTTAGCCACACCACCCATACCTACAATTTGTTTAATGTCAACACCTTCATTTTTGAAACGGTCAACAATCGCTTTTGAACCAAAGCAAATGGCTTCAACCATAGCACGGAAAATAGCAGGAGCATCAGAACCCATGCCTAAACCCATAATAGCACCTTTCAAGGCTTGGTTTGCATCTGGTGTTCTTCTACCATTTACCCAGTCAAGAGCAACTACATTTTTTTCTGAAATAGGAATGGCTGCCGCTGCTTTAGAAAGACTTACAATGATAGAATCTTCAATTTGTTGTTTGATTTCTGGAGCAATATCAGCATTTTGTACAGACCACATCGTTAGGTTTTTAAACCAAGCCAATAAGTCTCCAAAAGCAGATTGACCAGCTTCTAAACCTAACATACCTGGAATAATTGAGCCATCTACTTGTCCACAAATACCACGAACGAGTTTGTCGCCAATTTCATCAAAAGGAGCAACCATCATATCGCAAGTAGAAGTACCCATTACTTTTACCAAAGTAGCAGATTCAATTTCAACACCTACTGCACCAGCGTGTGCATCAAAAGTTCCTACAGAAATGATAGTATCAGTAGTTAATCCTAATGTATCAGCCCAAGCTTGGCATAAATTGCCCATTGAAACATCGGCTGTATAAGTATCTTCAAATAGTCGTGAACGCAATGCTGCCAAACGGCTATCAAATTTTCCTAAATATTCTTCTGAAGGTAAACCTCCCCATGATTCATGCCACATCGCTTTATGACCGGCCGCACATCTACTTCTCTTGACTGCATCAACATCGTTGCTTCCAATTAAAACCGAAGGAATCCAGTCGCAATGTTCCATCCACGAATAAGCCCCGTTAGCAATACTTTCATCTTCACGAGTGATGTGTAAAATTTTTGCCCAAAACCATTCTGATGAGTAAATTCCTCCTTCAAATTGCGTATAATCAACGCCACCCCAAGTACGAGAAACCTGATTGATTTCTGCTGCTTCGTTCACTGAAGTATGGTCTTTCCAAAGTACAAACATGGCATTTGGATTTTCCTCAAAACCTGCTGTTAATGCTAATGGAGTACCTGTTTTATCAACAGCCACTGGTGTTGAGCCTGTGGTGTCAACAGAAATTCCTTTCACAGAAGCAGGATTTACTTCGGGAGCTTTCGCTAAACAATCTTTAATTGTACCTTCCAAACCTTCAAGATAATCTAAAGGATGTTGACGGAATTGATTTTTGGCAGGAACACAATATTTTCCAGCTTTCCATCTTGGATAATAAAAAACAGATTGGCTGATTTCTTTGCCGTTTGAAGTATCAATGAGTACTGAGCGAACAGAATCTGTTCCATAATCAACACCGATGACGTATTGGTTTTTCATTGGTTAAATAATTTTTCGTGTCATCATGACACAATTAATTGTAATAAGATTGATTTTAGTTTTTTTGATAAAAAATAGAAAATAACCGAAATGTGAGATTAATTTTCATGGTATTTTACCATTTAAAGTCAGAAATAAAGTTGTGGAAATCGTTGAAATTATTTTTGTATTTTTCAGCGTCAAGTTGATAAAGCATTGCCTTTTTTGTTGCAGAGTTTTCATTTTTCTCACCAGTATCAATTAATAATCCTGTAGAAATAATTTTTCTGCTAAAATTTCTACGATCCAAGTGCATATCATAAATTGCTTCATATAATTTTTGCAGTTGTGGAATCGTGAATTTCTCTGGCAATAATTCAAAACCAAGTGGGTGTAGGGCAGCTTTATAGCGTAACTGAGAAAGTGCCATATTGACCATTTTATTGTGGTCAAAAATTAAATCAGGTTTATCTTTAAAATTAAACCAATATCCATTCATTGAACGTGATAACTCAGAATCATGGGCATGAATATTAATCAAAGCAAAAAAACAAACTGAAACAGTACGCTCTACGGGGTCACGAGTGATTTCCCCAAAGGCTTGTAGTTGCTCCATATACACATTTTCAAGACCTGTTAATTCATTCAATACTCTTTTAGCTCCTTCTTCTAAATCCTCAGTTTCATTTAAAAATCCTCCCATCAATGACCATTTCCCTTTTTCAGGCTCAAAGTTTCGTTTAATCAAGAGTAATTTCAATTCGTCACCATCAAAACCAAAAATAATGCAGTCGATGGCTAACAGAATCCGAGTATCATGTGTGTATTTTTGAAGCATAATTAAGAGTAAGAGTAATAAATTGTGTAAATGTAACACAATTTATTTAATACAACAAATTCTTTTAAAAAGAAAATTATCATACAAATGTAATAAATTGATTTCTAAAAAATTAGACTTGAATTTTAATTTGGGCTTTAATAAAAAAGACTCACATTCGAATAATTTTTATTCGAATGTGAGTCTTTAACTTAAAAGATTAATGATGAAAATTAAACTTTTAAAGTTTTAGAGTTTTGATCTACACTATTATCCTTTGTTTGAACAATAAAGAAGTTTGCGTTACAACTTGGACATTTGTAGTATTTCAGGTCAGAAAAGTAAGATAGAAATAATTTTATGTGGAAAGGTCTTTTTACCCTGTCACAGTGGAGGTTTCCACAGCTAGGGCATTTGTTGACATTTGTCTTTCTTAAAGAATAGAATAAAAGAAAGAATGCCTGCAAAGCTATTATTGCCAAAACCGACAATAACAGTGGATTGTTAAGTAAACTTGTCATAATTTTTTGTGTGTGTTAATGGGCGGTAGTCAAATCGAAATACTTGCTTACCTGTTTTAAAAATTAAATTTAAGTGGCAGTTATATTAAAGACAAAAGTTGTCATGTGTTACTCATATATTTCATCAACAATGAAATATTAAATAAAGTATGTTGTCGGAAATGAGTAAAAATCAACAGTTTATACTCAAACTTATATGATTAACAATAACTTCTTGTCCTTTGATTTTTTGCTAAGTTCTATATTTTTTTTTTAAATGCAATATTGAATCGTTTAATTTTTGACTTAAAAGCCCTAAAAAGTACAAGAATTTATTAGCTGGTACTTTTTTGCAATAAGCCGCTTTGTAAAGTGTTAATATATCTTGGATTTGTTTTATTTAAGAATAAAGGGTAGATTGAATATTCAAAGAAATGTTTTTTGGGGCTTGAATTTTAGTGCAAAACTAAGCTAATATTTTAACTCGGAGGTTAAGGAATTAATAAGATAATATAAGATAAAATACTTAGGATATTGCTTATGTTGGGCTGAGGCGATAGAAGAAATGCTTAGTTGGGTGATTTAATCCAAAATAATGGTAATTTGATTTTTCTAAGAAATCAAATTACTCCAAATGGAATTGAAAGGACTCTTTACTGAGTGTTTTTGAAGAATAAACAGCAGAAACAGTAGTCGCAATAAAGTTTGCAAGGGCTTCTATAGCTACATTGTTATTAGCAGGACGTTCTGTGAAAAAATTAACATTACTTTCGGTAGGAGTATTCCAACCAATTTGTTTCAACTTCGCCAATTGTTCATCAGTAAGCTTACTTTCTTTCGATAAATACTGATTAGAAACTGCTTCACAAAATACATCTTCAGCTCCTTTAGAGCTTGCTGCTTGTATATAATAGTCTTTTGTAATATCAATGACAAAATAATTACTATCACCACCTTCTTTGAGAATTTTATTGATAGCTGTTTTAATGAGTGCTGTGTTCATATTTTTAACTTTTTGCCAAAGTTAAGTCGAATCCAAGAATATTGGTATAATATAAAGCCCCAAAACTTTTTCATTGCTTGAAAAAGTTTTGGGGCTTTAAGCTGAATTTGAAAGTATGCTAGTTGCTCTTTTTATTTTGAGCATCAATAATTGCACCTGTTCCTGCACCAACGCCAGCACCGATAACACCACCAATTAATGCACCTTTCAATGGTTTGTTATTTCTTGAAATAATTGCACCCGATACTGCACCAACACCGCCACCAATCAAAGCACCTTTTACGGCTCCGCTCATTTTTTTCTTTTTGGCTACCGTAGGAGCAGAGGCTACTGTATTATTGCTAGTACTTGTACTTCCGCCTGCTGACACTTTGCTAGGAGTGCTTCTATTATTCGCAGTTGCATTAAGTGCATTCAAGGAATCAATACTTGCTTGTTTTTGCGCTTCTAGTTTCATTGAGTCAATCACCATTTGTTTAGCTTCTAAAGCTGCTTGGTTTTTCATTGAATCAATCGCCATTTGTTTGGCTTGCTCTACTTCTGTTTTAGAATTTTGGTTACAAGAAACCATGATGAAGAAAGCAGATAAGATAATTAGGGTATTTTTCATATTATATTTTTGTTTAAGAATAATCTGTAATAATTCCTCAAAAAATTATTCCATACTTTACTTGATTGCGTATTTTAATTTTTCTGGGAAAATGTGAGGAAATTATTCCACATTCAATTATATTTTTTTAATTAAAAATTTGATAAATTGAAGCCTAAACAAAATTTGCTATGGACAAAAGAATACATTCAATAGACTTTGTAAGAGGTTTGGTAATGATTATTATGGCGATAGACCATGTAAGAGATTTAATGCACGTCTCTTCATTATCCGATGACCCTACCAATTTAGCTACTACCACTCCTTTTTTGTTTTTTACTCGTTTCATTACACATTTTTGTGCGCCAACTTTTGTTTTTTTATCAGGTACTTCTGCGTACTTGTCTTTTAAAAAACAATTAGATATTAAGGCGAATCAAAAGTTCTTATTAAGTCGAGGATTATGGCTGATTCTTTTAGAATACACCATTATTAATTTTGGTATTTGGTTCAATATTCATTTTAGCATCATCATGTCGCAAGTGATAGGTGCAATCGGTTTTAGTTTTATATTACTTGCTGCTTTATTAAGACTAGCCCCTAAAAAAATTGGTATTATAGGCTTAATTATTGTCTTTGGACATGATTTAGTAACACAATTGCCTTTTGCTATCGAAAACCCTGTTTTAAGATTTATTGCTTCATACCTTTTTGCCTCTAATCTTTTTCAGGTTACGCCACATTTTACTTTCTTGATTTCTTATCCAATTATTCCTTGGTTAGGAATTATGTTGTTAGGCTATGCAAGTGGATTAATCTTTGAGCTTTCACCTGAAAAAAGAAAGAAATTATTATTTCAGATAGGGATTTCGATGCTAGTACTCTTTACCGCATTGAGATGGATAGATATTTATGGAGATGGAGCAAAATGGTCGGTTCAGAAAGATGCTGTATTTACGTTTTTGTCTTTTATAAATCTAAGTAAGTATCCACCTTCATTATTTTATACTTTGGTGACTTTGGGAGTGATGATGTTAGTTTTAGCAAGTGTAGATAGCTTGAAAAACAAGTTTGTCCAAATCATTACTGTCTATGGGAAAGTACCTTTGTTTTATTACTTAATTCATTGGTATTTAGTACACATTACAATGATTATTGTAATGTTTTTGCAGGGCTTTACTTGGAAAGAAATGGACTTTGGTCCATTTGCTTTTGGCAGACCTAAAGGAATTTCAGGCGTAGAATTACCCATGATTTACCTTATTTGGCTATTAATAGTTATCGTATTATTTCCACTTTGTAAATGGTACGGAGATTATAAAATGGCACACAAAGAAAATAAATGGCTACGCTATTTATAACAATAGAGGCTGTCTAAAAAAAGAAGCGATACCAAATCTTTTTTGGCTCTCAACCTCACCCCCAACCCCCTCTTCTGTTAAGAGGGGGCTTTTTAGTTTTAAATCTCCCCTCTCAACAGGAGAGGGGTCGGGGGTGAGGTCTTTTGTATAGAATACTATAAAAACAAAATAGCCTCAAAAACCAAGATTTTTGAGGCAATTCTATTATGTGATAATCCAATTACTTCACTAGATACTTAGAGCTAATCCAACCTTCTATATCGTTTAGCCCATGCACGGTGTCTAATACTTCTACAAAGCTCCAATTACCTTCACGCTTTAGTACAGTTACTTTGGTATTGGCTGGTAACATCTTAGTCACGGTCTCAAATTGTGTACCTGCACCTTTTCTGATATTTACTTCGGTACTGGTTTTGTAGAGGTCTAAAGTTTCGTCTTTTCTACCCATTGCTTTTGACTTGAAGCTACCCATCGGAAAAGCAGGTCCAGGGTCACTTTTGCGGAAAGGGGCAATGTCTTCATGTCCTATTACATCTTTCAAAGCATAAGTCTTCACTAACAAAGTAGCCACATCTATTGCTATGGCTAATTGTTTTTCTGAATATTCATGCCAAGCTGCTTCTGAATTTTCGTTTTTATGTTTAGCAATAATCACATCATCATCTGGTACAGTCGTTTTATCTACAGGACATACCCATTTGCTACCTTGCTTGGCTAATCTTCCACCATTTACTAACTCAATTCCAATCGAATAACTATTTAATCCGTTCAAACCATTCCACTGACTAACACCTGCATGCCACGTAACAATATTAAATGGGGCAAACTGTGTGATGGTGCCATCTCTGTCAATCACCAAATGTGCCGAAGCTTTTGCTTCTGGCTTCAGAAACCATGCAATAGACCCCGCCGCTTTTGTGGCAGCAGTATAGTGCATTACTAAGTAAGTGGGCGTGTATTTGCTACCCTTGTTGGGTGTAGCACGGTAGCTCACTTGTTTGCCATCATCGGCAAAAAGTAAATGATTTAAAATTTTCATTAGCGTTTTAGTTTTGAGTAATGATGGAAAGCTTATGGCTATTTTTAAGGTTTAGCCATTTCTGGATTTACTTTCTTCCCTTTTTTAGGGGCTTCTAGTAAATTAAAATTAAATAAGGAGGTACATTTTTCTACATCTGCCGGAAACATCAGTGCTATGCTATGAATTGTTTTTAATAGCTCTAATTCAAGTATTTTCCTATTGCTTGAACGTTCTACACGACTTTCACCTACTGTTCCCTTTTGTAATAATTGTGCATTACGGGTATCATGAAACTGACTATTAAATGCTTTTAATTCATTCCTGATTTCGTCACCAATTTGATTAGCATACAAATCTGCGGCATTACTTACTTGGATTAATAAGGCTGGTAATTTTGTTTGTGTTGCCGTAGAATACTCACTAATACCCTGCGGATAAAATGCTTGATAGGCAGCAGTATTTGTACCACCTACGGCTCTGGCAATTACACCATGATTTAAACTCATATAGGTCTTGAAGTTTTTAATGACTTCATTCAAACCTAATGTTTTACCCTTCTGCAAAGCTAGGGCTGTTTTAATGACACCAACTTCATCACCAAGTGCATTTGCGGCAGGACTCAAAGCATTAATAAAGTCATTAAATTGATTGTTGACATTAGCTGCTTGCAGTTTAGCAATAACATCAATTGTAAATTCATAGAGACGAGGAGAAGTAATCTTTCTGTCTCCAAAAAAGTTTTCGAAAATTTTTAAAGGTTGTAGCATTGGCAAATAAAATTTAAAGTGTTATTGATTTATTTAATTATTGTTTATTACTATAGAATTGTCTTTAAACTTTTTTGTAGTCTATTTTTTAAGGCGACTATATATAATTTTTTATTTTAGATCTATGTCTGAAATCGTACATATATGAAATTCAATTTTTAGGTCTATGTCTGAAATCGTACATATATGAAATTCAATTTTTAGGTCTATGTCTGAAATCGTGCATATATGAAATTCAATTTTTAGGTATGTGTCTGAAATCGTACATACATGAAATTCAATTTTTAGGTATGTGTCTGAAATCGTACATACATGAAATTCAATTTTTAGGTCTATGTCTGAAATCGTACATACATGAAATTCAAATTTTAGGTATGTGTCTGAAATCGTGCATATATAAAATTCAAATTTTAGGTCTATGTCTGAAATTGTACATATATGAAATTTAATTTTTAGGTATGTGTCTGAAATCGTACATATATGAAATTCAATTTTTAGGTCTATGTCTGAATTTGTACATATATAAAATTTGAATTTTAGACATATCCCATTACTTGTAAATACAGATGATGAGTTTTTGAATTAATAACTCATTTGTTTCTAAGTACTTAGTCGTGAATTACCCCTTGGAAGCTAACTTCTAATTCAATATTATTATTAGCATCTCCTATAATCTGAGATGGAAGTACCAACTTCCCATTGGCGATTTGCCAATCAAAAACAATTTTATCAAGGTCATTGCTAAAAAATCGCCATTCGTAAACACCATTATTATTCCTAATCTCTAGCCAATAGGTTTGTTGAGCAATATAATCAGTAGAATTGGCAGCAATTAGCTTCCCAATTTTTTGAACTAAGGGATACAATTCCTCCGCAACCCTTACCCACGGAGCGTTACCGATAGAAGTATAGGACATCGTATTAGTAATAGCTTTAATCATCTTGTTTTCATCAGAGAAGAAGCCTAATACATCTTGTAAAGCCTTATCACTATCCTCAGAAGCATCCTCCCAAGTTTTGATTAGATGTTTTAGCAAATCATTAGAATACAAAGCCCTTACTTTCTTAGTACTTTTTGCATTATCAGACTCCCAAAAATGAAAGTCAATCTGAAATTGCATTGGAGCATCGTCAGTAGCCATTTTGGGTAAAGAAAAAGAAATAGTAGGGTCAAAAAGGTTTTGTCGGGAATCACCTTTTCTGAATCTAACACCATTCTCATATCCTCCAGTAGTACTAAAACCACTACGAGTCATATAAACAGGAGGTTCATTAGAAGGCACTAAACTCTGAGTAGCATGTATCTGCCAAGTTTGAAATACTTCAATATCTCTATCGAAAGGATTAAAACTATTATCGCTAATTTTTAAGGCTTTGATACCTCTTAACTGAAATTGAAAGTACATTTTAGGAGAAAGTTAAATGGTTTATCAGATAGCGTATTGCTTAATATCAGGAAAATCAAGTAAAGAAAAAATGTAGTACTATTATGCTTGATTATCAGTATATTAAAGCTGAGTAAATCTAAATATTTATCTAATTCAGGTCAAATAAAAGACAAAATATCTACACCAATTTTTATTAAACGGTAAATGGAGGGAATTGTGGAGGGGGATTTTGTAAAGAAAATAGGGGAGGAGGGAAAAAAACTACCCCAATAAACGGTATTGATTTTACGGTTTATTGGGGTAGTGTGATTAAAAGGTTTGATAATGATTATTGATTAAATCTTAGCATATCCCATTTAATCTTTAGGAAACCAAAGAAATTTCCATTTTTGGGGTCATACTTAATTTCTACAGGGAAATATACATTTTGTGCAAGCCTAATACTAATTGTTGAAGCTAACATAAATGTTTTTTCTTCTTCATTACTATATCTTCCTCTAGGAATGTAATTATATTCTACATTTAATAGGACTTCAAGTGCTGAAGATTTTATGTCAGATTTAGTCAATGCTAAAACTTTGTTTACACCAAATTTTCCAGTTAATACTGTTCGATTAATTGACTTTTCGAGATTGGTAGTATCTTGGAGATTTTTAAAAAATACACCTCCATATAAATCCCAAGGATAATCTTCTCTTTCCTGTTCGATACCTCCCAAACCTTTAATGAACTCCGTTTGTAATGTTATTTCAGACCATTTTTTATTTGCATAGTTAGAATTCAATGCTATTGTCCAAATAGAAGCGTTATTCATTTTGTTAATAGTCGAATCATAGCTTTTTGTAGCAGTTGCAACGTTAGCTTCAAATGCCTGAATAGAAGATTTATAAACTTTAGTTAAAAGTAAAGGGTCTAGCAAACTAAAATCTTGTTTTTCCGTGAATTTGATTAAACTATTTTTAAGCCTATTTTTAACTGTAGTATCTATAGACGGATCATTTGCAAGAGATTGGTAATCGTAGTTTATTTGAATTAATGTGGGTAATAGATTCTTAACAAGCTTGCTAAATTTTTCAGTCTTTGCATAAAACCTATATGTCTCAGGGTCTCTATTATTAATAATGGCATATTTTAAATTTAAATTTAGCCCTTTTACTTTTTGTTGGTTTTGGCTGTCAAAAGTTATACCACCACCAATTTCAAAATTTCTATTAAATACATTTTCTAAATATGCCGTTTTAGCTTTATCAGTATGGCTAAATAATGTTTTCCAACCGTGAAGAGAACCCTTGAACTCTAATTTGTTATCACTTGAGTTTACCAATTTGTTGTCAAAAGCAAATTGTAATTTTTCAGATAGTATTTCAGTTAAAATGGATTTATTTGCTTTATTTTTTGTTGCATTTTTTTCTAAGTTATATAAGTCTTCTTTGAAGTCGCTCTGTTGAGCAAAGCTATTATTTCTAATAGTTGATAACACAGCTATTAAAATTATAATGAATGTCCATCCTCGTAAAATATAAGTCTTCATGATATTATTAAGAATTAACAGTAAATGGTAAAATGCCATAAAAAACAGTTTGTGTAAATTTCGCAGTCGCTAATGTTTCGTCTTGTTTTTTTATTGTAATTGATACGAAACCATCACTTGGTTCTGAGCCTGCAATAACAATGGCTCTTTCACCTTCCTTAATCTCAATCTCTTTTTTGAATATACCACTCCCTTTGAAATGAAATGTGTTTTTTGAATCAAAATCAATAAAAACACTTCCAGTACCTCCTTGAATCTCTACTATTAATTGAATATTTTCCATAGTTTCTTATTTGTTTACCGCCTACTCTAAATCCCTTTTCGGCTTTACGGGTATGGTTTAAATGTTTATTGTATAGGGGGAGTTGTACCTTTAATCGTTTTTGCAACATAAGGAACTACTCCAATTCCTAATCCTGCAATTATTTTCCAAATACCATCCAAATCAATTAAGGCAGTATGTCCTGATATTTGTGCATAATTATAAATAGTCACAACGCTTATTGCAACCACTATTGCTGTAATACCTGTTAAGAATGCTATCACTCTACTTGAACTTCTTGCATAATTGGGAGTTTCGGTGATTGTGGTTGTTGGTTTCAGTGAATCAGTAGGGTCTTGTTTTGTTTCAGAAGATATAGATTTACTTACACTTTCATCCGCAGAGAGTGCATCTGAAAGTTTGAAGTTTTCCTTTTTTAACCAAGACATAAAGTAGAAAAACAATAAAAGGAATAAAATTGCTGGAAGCATAATTATAAGCCACTCCTCAATGGTAATTTCAGTTGGGCTTTCAATTTTTTTTGCAATATCTTTTACCTTATTGCCAATTAATGAAAGTTCTTTTTGAAGCTTTAATACAGAATTAACTAAGCCCGTATCAGGTTTTGCTCGAGAAAAATCAGACTGAGTACTATCCCCAAAACTGGAGAAGCTTAATAAAAAAATAATGGGACAAAGAATTAATATTTTTTTCATGTATGTAAATAGTTTACCGCCTACTCTAAACCCCTTTTCGGCTTTACGGGTTGATTTTCAGTGATTTAATTGTGGAGGTAAACTTAGTGTTTTGAAGAATATTCTGATAAAAACTGAGGGAAAATCTAATCTTTTTTTTATTATTCGGTCAATGGCCTTCTTCGAAGTGATATTTTTAAATTTATATAACCAAAAAGAGCTTACAGGTTTTGCGTTTCACAAAACCTGTAAGCTCTTTTTGAAGAGGAATATTAATATCTAATTCAAAATATAACGTTCAATAACCTCAGCTACTCCGTCATTATTATTAGAGGCTACAATTACATCAGCTTTATGGCGAATTTCTGGTGTTACATTGTCCACCCAAACACCTAAGCCAGCGTATTCTATCATGGTTAAGTCATTGTTGGCGTTTCCTACAGCAATAATTTCAGCAGGATGAATGTTGAGTCTTTCGGCTAATCTCGCTAAACTTGCGGCTTTATCAATGCCTTTTTGCATTACTTCCAAGAAAAAAGGCTTAGAGGTTGTAATACTTTTATGGTCGATATGCGCTTTTAGTTTATCACTCACTGTTGCCAGATAGTCTGGTTCTTCTAACATGATACACTTAATGGAAGGCTTATTAATGGCCTCTTTAAAGCTTTCAACCTTGCGCAAAGGCATACCAGTCAAATAGGCTTCAAGGTCAATATATTTTGATTCCGATTCAGTAATGATAGCACCGTCGAGATAGGCTAAAATATGTACATTGTGCGCTACACTAAAATCGTATAATTCATGGAGATGTTCAGTACTTATACTTTGTTCAAAGAGTACTTCTTCGTTGGTCATATCTACAATCTCACCACCGTTGTAGGCAACAATATAAGAACCAAAGGTATGCAGGGATAAATCTTTGGCATAATGCGTCATGGCAGGAGTAGGTCTTCCAGAAGCAAGTACTACATAAACGCCCTTTTCTTGGGCTTTCAAAATCATCTCTTTGTTCTTCTCAGAAATCTGATGGTCGTCGTTAAGAAGGGTGTCGTCCATATCCAACACCAGCATTTTATATTTCATTCGTAAGGATTTTTTCTGCAAATTACGATTGAAGTATTGAAGACTAGCCATAATCTCAAAAAGATTATATACTTTCCTGATATTGATAGATTATCAATCAGTTATTGTTTATATTTCATGAAAAGAAAAATATCATAAAAAAGGAAAAACCTTATCAACCATTTCATCCAATATTATGAAAAATCCTATTTATCTATTACTCATTAGTGCATTATTAGTAAGTTCTTGTGGGAATAATGCCGAAGTAAAAACACTAAGACAAGAAAACGAAGCACTAATTGCTGAGTTAAAAGCCTTGAAGGCAAATGGCGTGGCAAATGCACCCAAGTATATTTTGAAGATACGTTTAAAGCAATCACATTTTTCATTAAGTATCAAGAAGCATATTAAAGACGCTGTGAATGCTGTAGAATTTGAGTTGCCTGTAGATAAAGAATTTTTTGATTCTGTCTCAGAAGGCACAGAGCTAGTTGATAAATTCAGGTTTGGCTCTTTTGTTTTGTATGGCAGTTTTGGAGATTGGGAGATGACGGTGAAAGAAAAAGAGGTGAGGGAAGGGAAGCCTTGAGGTTATAAAATAGAAATAGAGTAGTATTCTTTTATTACTTATACAATGTTGAGATTTCTGGGAATTATAATTTTCTTTTTTACAATACAATCTTCAGTAGGACAGGCCATTGTTTGTCCTACTGAGATTCCATATTATATCATACAAAGGAAAAGTCCTTACATAACATTGCCTGATAGTTTAGGCGGTAAAGATGTAAAAGGTTTTGCAGGGTTTAAAATAACATTGCATTCAGGCAAGCTAAAACAAATAACATTGTTAAAACTTAAGCTTTCAGGAAAAGTGAATATTTCATATCCAGAGGGAAATGATTTAAAGGATAATATCATCAATAAATATGAAGTATTTTTAAAACATTGTGTGCATGATATTAAAATAGTAAAAACAGATAAAAGGAAAGCGCCTAAAATCTACAATATAATGTTTTTAAGTAGATTTTAAATCTATCATTGCAATTTAGAGCTAGCTATTTTTTCAAGTACTTTATCTTTGTTAAAGGTTCATTTCTCTAAAAAAGCTTGTAATTTGCCAACAAATTTAAAATCCCTTGATGCGCAAATATTCTATTATCATTCCTGTTTATAATCGTCCCGACGAAGTGGAGGAATTACTTCAATGTCTTGTAAAGCAGACTTACTCTTTTTTTGAGGTAGTAATTATTGAAGATGGTTCTGTCAACAAATGCGAGGAGGTAGTAAATACTTTTAAAGATAGCTTAGACATTCATTATTATTATCAACAAAACACAGGACAAGGCTTTGCCCGAAATACAGGTTTTAGTAAAGCTACGGGCGAGTACTTCATCATTTTAGATTCTGATGCTTTGATAGAAAATGATTATTTGGCAATTGTTGAGCAACAACTAAATACTGAATTTTTAGACCTCTACGGTGGCCCAGACCGTGACCATCCTAATTTTACGCCCATCCAAAAAGCCATTAGCTACTCTATGACTTCGGTATTTACTACAGGAGGAATCAGAGGAAGTAAAAATAATTTAGGAGGGACATTCCATCCAAGAAGTTTTAATATGGGACTTTCCAGAGCAGTCTATGAAAAAACTAAAGGTTTTATCATTACCAGAATGGGAGAGGACATAGAGTTTAGTATCAGGGCTATTTCTTTAGGTTTTAAATCGGGCTTAATTCCAGAAGCCTTTATTTATCATAAACGTAGAACCAGTTTTGTACAGTTTTATCGTCAGTTGAGATTTTTTGGTAAAGCAAGAATTAACATTAGCCGTTATTTTCCGAAAGAGTTAAAGCTTGTACATACTTTTCCAATGATTTTTACGCTAGGGTGCTTTTCGATTCCGATTTGGTACTTCATTTTTACGCCATTCTTTTACTTAGGAATTGTGATATTAGGTATTTATGTTTTACTGAATTTCCTAGATTCAACGATAAAAAATAAAAGTATTGAAGTTGGCTTGCTGAGTATTGTGGCAGTATTTGTGCAATTAATTGGTTACGGTATCGGTTTTATCACAGAAGGCTGGAAGAAATTATTTGAAGAAAAAGATTTTAAACAGACGGGAGAAAAGATAGAATACCCTTCTTAAAGTGGTGAATTGTGAATGATGAATGTTGAGTTTCGAATATAAATATAAAGACCAGATTGAAATTTCAATCTGGTCTTTATATTTATATTCGCTCATTGCTCAAAACTCAAAGCTGATAGCTACTAATAATATTTCTCAGCGACTAAATAGTTTTGTACATAGTCGTTCACGCCTTCTTCTAATGTTGTAAAGTTTTTATCATATCCTATTGATTGTAATTTAGACATATTTGCTTCTGTAAAGTATTGGTATTTATCTCTGATATCTTCAGGAGTATCGATAAATGAAATGTTTTCAGGAACATCCAATGCTTTGAAAGTATTTTTTACCAAATCTAAGAAAGTACGAGCTTTACCAGAACCAAGATTATAAATACCAGAATTACGGCGATGGTGCATTAAGTAAATACATACTTCTACTACATCTTTCACGTAAATAAAATCACGCATTTGCTCACCGTCTTTGAAGTCATCATTGTGCGAGCGGAAAAGCTTCATCTCGCCAGTATTTTTGATTTGGTTAACAGTATGCCAAATCACTGATGCCATTCTACCTTTATGAAATTCGTTTGGTCCATACACATTGAAGAATTTTAAGCCAGCCCAAAAGAAAGGTTGCTCTTCTTGTTTCAATGCCCAAATGTCAAAATCATTTTTAGATTCGCCATAAGGATTCAAAGGCTTTAATTGTGGAATTAAAGACTCGTTATCATCATAGCCAAATTCACCCAACCCATAAGTAGCAGCCGACGAGGCATACACTAATGGAATTTGGTAATCGTGACACTTCTTCCAGATTTTCTTTGAGTAATTCAAATTCAATTTATTGAAAATATCAATATTGAATTCAGTAGTATCTGTTCTCGCACCGATGTGAAAACAAAACTCAACTTCCTGATAATTTGCATCTAGCCACTCAAAAAAGTGTTCTCTATCAACTCTTTCCTGAATTTTTTTACCATCAAGATTTTTATTTTTCTGTTCGTCAGAAAAATCATCAACGGCGATGATATAATTGAAATTATCTTGATTCAAACGCTGAATCAAGCAACTTCCAATAAATCCTGCGGCACCCGTAACAATAATCATAGAGTAGCAATTATTAAAATTGTATTTATACGTGTTAGGTAATTTTAAAAAACTATCAAAATTAAAATTAAGTTTCCATTTAAACTATACACTGATTTTGGAAAAAATATAATCTTTCCAAGATTTGTGTGAGTTTTTTACTTTTATAATTAAGTTCTTTACTGATTTTGTTCAAAATCGCTAAGTAAAAATGCTTATTGATGAAGATTGAATTTATTCATGAAAAGCGCATATTCTTTGATTTAATTTTTTTGAGAATAAATTCATCGTAATTTTGCACCCTATTCATATTTATAGGTACTTATTGCTATTGTTTTCCCAATAATACCTTCACTTGTAAACACTGAAAACAATGGTTTATGTAAGTCGTAAAGAGCATTTTAATGCTGCGCACAGATTGTATAATTTGAGTTGGTCTGAGGAGAAAAATCGTGAAGTATTTGGACCATGTGCTAATGTTAATTGGCATGGGCATAATTTTGAATTAATTGTTACAGTAAAAGGTAAACCAGACCCAGACACTGGTTTTGTGATTGACTTAAAAGTATTAGGCGATATTATCAAACAAGAAGTCATTGAAAAAGTAGATCATAAAAACCTGAATCTTGACGTAGATTTTATGCAAGGTAAAATGGCAAGTTGTGAAATTTTTGTGATGGAAATCTGGAAAATATTAGCACCAAAAGTATTAGAAGCTTCGGCTACAGCTAAATTGCATAGTCTTCAATTATACGAAACACAAAAGAATTTTGTAGAGTACTTCGGTGAAGAGTAATGATACTATTGATTTTGGATTTCGGAAATACGAAATTCGATGTATTTTGGGAAAAGTTCCGAAGTCCAAAATCCGAAATCCAAAATCAAATGAAATATTATATCATTGCTGGTGAACGTTCGGGAGATTTACACGGCTCGAATTTGATTAAAGGTATTCGAAAGCACGATGAATCTGCAGAAATCCGTGCTTGGGGTGGCGATATGATGCAACATGCTGGTGCAGAAATCGTAAAACATTATAGAGACCTTGCCTTTATGGGCTTCTTCGAGGTCGTAAAAAATCTTCCAACCATTTTAGGATTTCTTTCTTTTTGCAAAAAAGATATTTTGCAATTTCAACCCGATGTTGTGATTCTGATTGATTATGCAGGATTTAACATGCGAGTTGCCAAATTTGCGAAGCTCAAAGGCATCAAAACATTCTATTATATTTCTCCAAAAGTGTGGGCTTGGAATCAATCGAGAGCCTTGAATTTGAAAAAGTATGTCGATAAATTATTCGTCATCTTTCCTTTCGAAAAAGATTTTTTTAAAAAGTATGATTATGAAGTAGATTATGTAGGCAATCCATTATTTGATGCCATTGCAGATTTTACGCCAGCCAAAGATTTTAGAAAAGAAGCAAGATTAGGACAAAAACCAATCATTGCCATCTTGCCGGGAAGTAGGAAACAAGAAATTGAAGGAATGTTGGCGATGATGCTGACACAAGTATATCAATTTCCTGAATATCAGTTTGTAATTGCGGCAGTATCTAATTTGCCCAAGGAATTATACGCCCGTTGGCAATCGATTTTCCCAGTGAAAATTGTGGTGGATGATGCTTATAATTTGCTATCTGTAGCTGATGCCGCTTTGGTTACTTCTGGCACAGCAACATTAGAAACGGCATTGTTTAATGTGCCACAAGTAGTTTGTTATCGAGGAGGATGGGCGGCTTATCAAGTTTACAAAAGAGTGATTAGAGTACCTTTTGTTTCTTTAGTGAATTTAATTGCTGAGAGAAAGGTTGTTACTGAATTACTCCAATATGATTTGACGAAAGAAAATCTTCAAACAGAATTGACAAAAATCACAATTGATAAAGAAAGTAGAGAAGAACAATTGAAAGGCTACGAAGAAATCAGAAATCTACTTGGCACAAAAGGCGCATCCGAAAAAGCTGGCGCTTTGATGGTGAATTATCTGAAACAGTAATCTTCAAACAAAAAAGGCTTCATTTCGATGAAGCCTTTTTTGTTTTAGTATTTTAAGTAATTGCTCACCCAAGTTTTTTTGTAGCCACCTATTTTATCGAAAAATAGCGCAATTTGTTTTAAATCAGCATGAGAATCAGTGCTTGTATAAAAAGGTTCACTGATTACAATTCCTTTAATAGAGTAATCAAAACCAATCATTACAATTGGGATTTCTGAGTTTTTTGCAATAAAGTAAAAGCCCATTTTTAATTTATCGACATCTTTTCTTGTTCCTTCTGGTGCAATTACTAAATGTAATTCCTCTTTAGAATTGTATAAAGTAGTCACAGCTTTTACTACTTGATTATTACTTGAACGATCGACAGGATAACCACCAAGCCAACGGAACATCCAACCAAACGGACCTTCAAATAATTCTTTTTTGCCAAGAAAGCTCATTTTTACACCAATCGCAGCACGAGCACCAATTCCTACTGGAAAATCAACTGATTGCGCATGTGGAGCAACAATCAAAATACTTTTTTTAATATGTTTGGGAAACTCACCAACTAATTTCCAGCCAGCTAGTTTGAAAAGAAATTTGAATAAAAAATTAAACATTTTAATATGAATTGAAAATTAATATTTGCGTTCAATAACGATTGGCTATGTTTTGAAATTAATGCTTTCAAAACCAATAGTCAATTATTTAGCAGAAAAATCAATTTGCATAAATGGATAAGGGGTAAAGCAAAGGATAAAAATAATCAATGAAAGCCAACCTAATAATTGTCTTTTGAAATCTAAAGGTTCATCAATTTCAACTTCTGGATGGTAAATGCCCAAAAATCTACCAAGTAAAAATAAAAATGGCAAAAAGCCTGAAAAACCTTGTATGCTTGCAACAGATGGTATGTAAGTTAACAATAATTGACCAACAACTACGCTTAAACTTAATACCCAAGAAGTAAGTTGATTATCGGAAATTCTTGAAAAACAAATTCTTAGGAAAAGTACATAAGCCAATAACCAAGTAAAAAAATCTGACTCAGATTGATAATAACCTGTTGCTCCGATGTTTTTAATGTCTTCAATCGTGAACATTCCATAACCAGCAAAAAAGGCAAAAGCTACAAAAATGATTGGAGAAACAATATTGAAATTCTTTTTACCAATTAATCCATACAAAATATGCCCGCCGTCTAATTGTCCGATTGGGAACAAATTCAATGCCGTAAAAAATAATGACAAATATCCAGCCCAAATCAAAGGATAGTGCATGATTTCAAAATTAGGAGGCAAAAGATTGGGGTCAGCAACGTAATTTTTGAAGAATTTGAAAAGTAAATTATCACCCAAAACCATTTGTCCATTCATAAACTTCGGAATTCTCATTACCTCACTCGGATAATTTTTTCCAAATTGTTGATAATCTGGATGAATTGAAAAAATATGTTCAAATGGGGGCAAATGTGTGAAACCATAGTATAGAACAACTAAAGCCACCACAAAACCAGCTAATGGGCCAGCAATACCAATATCAAAATATTGTTTTCTTGAACGAGTTTTTCCTGTAATGCGAATAACAGCACCTAAAGTACCAATATTTATGGCAGAAAAAACGCTTAGAAACATTGGAATGTAGTAAGGTAACGAGGTTTTAATCTTGTAATACCTTGCGGTGAAGTAATGACCAAATTCATGACAAGTAAGAATGCCTAAGAAGGGTAGAGAGAAATTTAATCCTTGCCAGAAATCGTCAGGAAAATGAAGGAGGTAGGGTTCTGGTACAAAGAAAAAAGCCTTGGCAGTCATTGCTTCTGCGCCTGCCAAGGTTGTTGTGATTAAAGTAACGATGAAAAGAACCGCTTGAATAATCTCTTTTTTATACTTCATTTGAAAATAAATCTAAAATCGTAAATTCTTGGGGAACAATTTGCTTGGTTTGAATACCTAAAGTAGCTGCTCCTTCTAAATTTGCTAACAGGTCATCCAAGAATAAGGTTTCAGAAGCAACAAGGTTTGCTTGTTTGAGAACCTCTTCATAAATATCCACTTCAGGTTTTAGTTTTCCCATTTCATAAGATAGAAAAACATAATCAAAAATTTCACTGAAGTGTTTTACGCCTGCACAACGTTCTAAAATTCTTTCAACTTCCAAAAAATGGATATGACTAGTATTTGAAAGGATATAGATTTTATATTTTGTTGCTAATTTTTTGATGAGTTCAATTCTCGCAGGGTCTATGTCCATCAATAAACCACAAAAAGCAGTATCAATTTGTTCATCACTTGCACTGATTTTGAGTTCTTCACGAATCTCCGCTCTGAATTCAGCATCAGTCAATTGCCCTTTTTCGTATCTCGACCAGATTTGTTTTTCTTTCAAAATTCTTTCACTTTCTCGCCAATTTACATTTTCAGAGATTTCAGTAAAAGCTTTGAATGTTCTTTCAAAGTCAATGTCAATGATTACGTTTCCTAAATCGAAGATGATATTTTTCACTAATTGTATGCACCCATGCCACCGAATTTGTCAACTCTTTGATTGATTCTTTCAGTTGGACTAAGTTTTTGAAGTTCAGAAATAGTATTTAGAATTACTTTTTTAACGGTTTGTGTGGCAGTTGCATAATCAAGATGTGCGCCACCAAGTGGTTCAGGAATAATTCCATCAACCAAACCATTGTTCAACATATCCGTTGCTGTTAGTTTCAATGCTTCTGCTGCTTGTTCTTTGAAATCCCAAGAACGCCATAAAATTGAAGAACAAGATTCTGGAGAAATTACAGAATACCAAGTGTTTTCTAGCATCAATACTCTGTCGCCAATGGCAATACCTAATGCACCACCCGAAGCTCCTTCACCAATAATGATACAAATTACGGGTACTTTCAACATGAACATATCACGGATATTTCTTGCGATTGCTTCACCTTGACCACGTTCTTCGGCTTCTAAGCCTGGAAATGCACCTGGAGTATCAATTAAAGTAACGATAGGTTTTCCAAATTTTTCCGCCATTTTCATTAAGCGAAGTGCTTTACGATAACCTTCAGGATTTGGCATTCCGAAATTGCGTAATTGGCGTTGTTTGGTATTTCTACCTTTTTGCTGACCGATAATCATGACCGTTTCGCCATCAATTTTACCAAAACCACCAACCATTGCTTTATCGTCTGCAACGTTTCTATCGCCATAAATTTCGATAAATTCATCACAGATATTTTCGATATAATCTAAAGTGTAAGGGCGTTCTGGATGACGAGAAAGCTGTACTCTTTGCCAGCGGGTTAGATTTGTAAAAGTTTCTTTTTTTAATTGTTCGATGTTTGCTTCCAATTGCGAAGCCGCAACAGTAACATCAACATTATTATCAATTGCCAATTTTTTCATTTCAGCTAGTTTCGACTCTAGCTCGGCAATGGGTTTTTCAAAATCTAATAAAGTACGCATATTTAGTTTTTTACGGTTATGAAATTATCCGTTGACTATTTTTAGGAAAGGTAAATTTCAGTGATTTTAACTGAAGTTTAAAAAATATTCTCGCAAAATTAGACAAATATCAACCTAAAAGAAAAGACTGACCAAATTTTTGAGATTTGAGCAGTCTTTTCTTTTACTATAAAATATATTCTTGTCCCATTTCTGGAATTTCGATATCAGAATATCCTTCGTCTTCAAGCAAAGCTTTGAAAGTATTCATACTTTCTTCTTCGCCATGAATTAAAAATACTTTTTTAAGCTTTTTAGGCGATTGTTTTTTGACAAAATTAAGTAAATCTGTTTGGTCTCCATGACCCGAAAAAATATCTATTTTCTCAACATTTGCTAGTACTGGATATTCTACATCCTTGATTTTTAGGGATTTCTGTCCGTTCATTAAACGCCAACCTAAAGTTCCTTCAGAAGAATAACCTACCAATAAAATAGTACAATATACATTGTTGATATTGGCTGCAATATGCTGTTCAACTCTACCACCAGAAATCATTCCTGAAGCCGAAATAATAATACAAGGCTCGGCATAATTCGAAATGGCTTTACTAGATTTTTCACTTTGAATGTATTGTAAATTTTCAAAATCAAATAAAGAATCATTTTCTTCTTGAAAATCTCTGGCTTCTTTGTTGAGTTGCTTGATATTTTTCTGATAAACTTTAGTCGAAGCATAAGCTAAAGGGCTATCACTGAATACTTTAATAGGAGTAAAGCCTTTTTCAGAATACAATCTGTTTAAAGTATAAAGTAACGCTTGCGTCCTACCAATTGAAAAAGCTGGGATAATTAATCTTCCCGGAATATCAATACAAGTACGTTGAATAATTTCCGCTAAAGCATCTTCAGGTGTTTTTTTATCTTCGTGCAATCTGCCACCATAAGTAGTTTCACAGAGTAAATAATCTACTTCTGGAATTTCAGTAGAAGGGTCAATATGAAGTGGATAATCTTTTCTACCAATGTCTCCAGAAAAACAGATACTTTTCATTTCACCATTTTCTTGCACTTCAACGATAATGTGTGCTGCACCAAGTAAATGTCCAGCAGGAATAAAGGTCACCCAAGCATTATCTGCAACTCTGAAACGTCTATGAAATTGAAGTGTGACAAAATTTGTCATGGCATCTTCAACATCTTTTTGTAAATATAAATCGCCCTTGATGAGCAATCTATCCATCTTTTTTTTCTTCTTCTTGCTATCTCCTTCGGCTTGTTTTACTTTTTTTAAGTTTAAGTTAGCCGCATCGTATAATAAAAGACTAGTTAAATCGGCGGTTGCTGAAGTACAAAGTACTTGTCCTTCATAACCTTCACGATATAACATGGGTATATTTCCAGAATGATCTATATGTGCGTGTGTAAGTAGAACTAAATTTACTTGAGAGGCCTCAAAAGGGAAAAATGCTTTATTGGTAACAGGTTGTGTATAATCAACTTCTCGCCCCATATTTCTTCCACAATCAATTAGAATCTTAAACTCATCATCTAATTCAAGTAAATACATACTACCCGTCACCTGCCTCGTAGCTCCCCAAAAAGTTAATTTCATTATATGTATTTTATGTTTTAAATCCTTGTTGGTAATTAGTGCAATCCTACAAAGATATTAAAAAGAGCTTCAAAAGTCATGGATGTATTTTCTCAAAATTGAAAATATAACCGAAAGTATTTGTCAATCTGTGATTTATCCTCCAAAATTTTGTGTGATTCTACTAAAAGGACTGTTTTCAGTTTTGTATGGATTTTTACTAAGACGAATGGCGCATCCCATTACTTTATAATTTTTGTTTAAAAGATTGGCACGATGTCCGGGCGAACTCATCCATTCGTTTACAATATTGGTTGCCAGTTCTTTATAGGTTTGCATTGGGATTACTTTTTCTGTGTCGCAATCAATATATTGAAAATCTCCACCTTTTCTTTTGGGTTCAATAATACAAAAAGTATCGTACTTCGACTGGATAATGTCAAATTCCGCAATATTTTCAGCCATTTGAGAAAACTCGTTGGTTTGGCTCAATACTCTTTTCGATAAATTTCTATTGTTTTTACTGTAAGGATTCTCGTGGCTATAGAAATTCTTGGAAATCATGGCTTCTGAATGTTCACTAGCGATACGGTGTAATATCGGAGAATATGAAAAGAGCGGGAGACGATATTTCTTTCTTTGCAAATTACTAGCCTGAAATAGAGCAGCATCTAATAATTCATAATTCGGATTTCGAGCATCAATGACTTGATTGGCAATTGCAGATTTCAGAAAAGCGTCGGCATTGCTTTCATAAAAAGAAGAATCTGATTGGAAAAAGATACTTTCAAAACAGATTGCGATTAAAAAAAGATACTTCATACCTATTAAATGTTTTATTATTTAAACGTATGAAGTATCTATGATAGTCTATTTTGCAAAATCAGCCGCTAATTTATTTAACGTTTCATCAGAAGCTTTTCCAGAAGTAATCACGGTGCGATAACGGAAAGTAACCGATTGTTTTGGCGCTAAAGTAAAATTTAATTCTTTTTTATCTTTGCTGAAAACTTTTTCACCCAAAGGATTGGCGGCAAAAAGACCATAACCACGAGCATGCCAAAAAGTGGGATAATTTACATTTTTTGGATGGTCGATAATAGCGATAGAAATATCTTCATCTTTGATTTTTCCAGCTAAGTTTGTCCACTTTCCACGAGTACTCCAAACATTTTCACCTTCGATGCCTTCGCTACTTCTGTAATTACCAGTAATGCCCGTATTGTCTAATTTATCAACTTTGGTTTCAATACCACTTGCATCAACAAAAACATCAGGTTTATCTGATGGATGTTCTAATTCACGAGCTACTCTGATGGCAAAGAAGCCATCTTTTACGTCTTTGAAAACAACTTCTTTATCTTGAGCCGTTAAAGTCGTAATTCTATCAATAATACGTTGGTCGCCTTTCGAATGGAAAACGTAAGTCGTTTTTTCTTTCAATAATAAATTGCCTTTTCCGTCATTATCAATCCAATCTGCCGTAACAGCTAAACTAGCTTTGCCATTTCCACCTTTACTTTCTACGATGCCAGTATGTTTAATTGTTCCATACTTAGAACGGTCTTTGATTGCTGTAGAGTTATTCCAAAAATCGAATCCATTTACTGATTCATAATTAAGCCACATTCCAACATGATGCGGGTGGTCAACTCTTTCACCAGCACGAGTAGCAAAAGGATATCCACGTGTAATGGTCGTTCCTTTCGATGTGAGAATAGGAAATAATACTGGTTTTTTTAGAATAGCATCACTTGGATAGAAATAAGAAGTAAAAGGTTTGTTATCTACCAATACATCTACTTTGTTTTCAGCTTCTTTAACAACAAGTTTGATTTGGTCTTTTTTCTGTTGAGCCATTCCGAATTGATAGCCAAATAAAAGTGAACAAAGCAATAAAACGTTTTTTTTCATGTGTATTTTGTTTGAGAGTTATTTCATTTAATTGTTTTATGCTATTCAAAGCAAAAAATGCTTTTTTTTTACTTGAAAGAGTCAAAACTTCCCTCTTTTCTAATGACCAAATTCAGCCAATATAATACTCCAATGAAAATAATAATTTCAAAAGCGTATTCTAAGGTGAAACGTATTTCAGCAAAATCTTTAAATTGAAGGAAAGGTTTGCCCGTTCTGAACCATAAAGAAGGTTGAAAAGCAGCGACAAATTGTATGAAAAAAGTAATGATTAAGAATTTTTTATCTTTAAAAAAATTAAAGCCGAAAAGTAAAGGCATTGCATAGATGAAAATATAATTGGCATAAGAACCAATTTGAATAATCATCATCAAACCAAAAATTACTATCCAGATTTTTGGTACAAATTGCTGAATATTTAAATTCTTACTTAAATACGTTTGCCATAAAGCAAAAGAAAGAATAACGAAAAGCCCAAGCCAATTAAGAAGTTTGATATTATTAGTAAGATTTAATGACCAAATAAAAGGATTAGCGATCGACCAGAAATTAGGCGCCATCGGTTCTTGAGCAAGGCGAATAGGCATCAAGAAAGAAGTACCACCATAGTAAAATAAAAAGATAAGTACTGGCAAACCAACGATGCAATTACCAATGATAAAATTTATTTTATTATTGACCTTCAGAAATACTAAAGGAATAAATAAAACAAAAAAGGCTTTGGTGGTTAATAATCCTAAACCTGTGATAATGCCTAATATCAAATCAGATTTTTTTCTTTGCCAACAATAAATCATCAAACAAGCGAAGCCCCACATCCAAATATCTTCTTGTCCACCAATAATACAAAAAATAAAAGGAGCTGGTAATAGTAAATAAATTAATGTTTTAAATAAATCAGAAGCTTGGTTTTTAGAAGAGAAAGTATGCAGAGTAAGCCATAAAGTCAATAATTCTACTAAAACCATTGTTAAAGTTACGGCTTCGGCAGTATCCCAAATATATAATAACAAAGCAGTAATATATGGAAAGAAAGGCGAGTACAAGGATTCAAAATCTCTGTAAACTAATTTGAATTTACTGGCTTCTTGTGCTGATTTCCAGAAAATATAAACATCAGATTGTGCCTTTAGATGAAGTACAATATAAATGATAACAAATGGAATTATCCTAAACAAGACTGATATTAGCAGGAAAGATTTTAATTTTCCCAGATTACTAAAAAGTTGTTCTAGGGTTGTTCTGAATCTGAACGATAAGAAAGCAAGAAAGCAAAGTCCTGAGGCGATTAGTACTTTAAGGTAAACAATTCCATAAGTAGAGATGTCCATCATATTTTAAATATTATTATTTATACCGATAGGGTTTCTTTTTAGGCTTTTGATTTATTTGAGGGAAATCAAAGATAATGGGTAAGGAAAGATTTTAAATAAATTACTTGTTTAAGCATAGACAAATTTAGGGCTGTTTTATTTAAAAATTGAATTTTAATAAGTTTCAAGTAATAAAAATACATTGACTGCTTTTATTGGAAGACTAAATAAAATAAATAAACATTGAAAAATGAAGACAAAATTATATTTTTTCAAGATAGCTTTTGAAAGCAAGTGTTTAGCCTTATTTTTGAATTCTAAATTGGTTGTGTAGTTGTTTTTATTAGTTTTTAGTTGTTGATTTACCCAAATTTTATCAGAGTTAATCACAATTTGGCAAATAGCTATTTAACCATTTACCAAAAACAGTAAATTTTCCTATAATAATAAAAATGGCAGAAATCATAACCATGCCCAAAATGAGCGACACCATGACAGAAGGTGTTGTTGCAGAATGGCTCAAAAAAGTTGGTGACCCTTTAAAGACTGGTGACGGCTTGATTGCAGAAATCGAAACAGATAAAGCGACTATGGAGCTTGATTTGGACGAAAGAATGGATTTGAGCAATTTCAAAGATTGCCGAATTTTATACATTGGTTTAGAGAAAGGTAAGGCCGTACCAGTAGATAGCATTATCGCTATTATCGGTGAAAACGGTGAAGCTTACGAACATCTTTTGACTGGCGGTACTCCTGCCAAAGCGGATGTTCCTGCTACTCCAGAAGCACCAGCGGCAGTGGCTGAAACAGCTGCTCCAGCTGTAGATACTTCTAATATTAAAGCAGAAGTAATTGGAATGCCTAAGATGTCGGACACGATGATGGAAGGTACTTTGGTTACTTGGTTAAAGAAAGTTGGTGACTCAATTAAAGCGGGAGATGCTCTTTTGGCTGAAGTTGAAACCGATAAAGCTACAATGGAATTTGATTTAGATAATTTCATTGATGTTACTAAATACAATCCTTGTACTTTATTGTACATCGGTATTGAAGAAGGTAAAACAGTAAATGTAGATGATGTTATTGCAGTAATCGGAGAACCTGGTGCTGATTTCCAAGCTTTATTAAGTGGTGGAAAAACAGCTTCTGCTCCAGCGGCGGCGGCTCCAGTTGCTTCGGCAACGCCTGCACCAGCAGCAAAAGCGGAAGAAGCTGTAGTTGTATCTGATGCAGATGGAAGAGTAAAAGCTTCTCCATTAGCAAAAGCTTTAGCGAAAGATAAAGGTATTAATATTGCACAAGTAAAAGGAACTGGTGAAAACGGAAGAGTAGTTAAAGCCGATGTTGATAGCTTTGTTCCAGCTGCGGCTGCTCCGAAAGCAGAAGCACCAGCAAAAGCTGCTGCGGCTAAACCAGCTTTTGTTCCAGTAGTTACTGGCGAAGAAAGTTATGAAGAATTCCCAGTGAATCAGATGCGTAAAACGATTGCACGTCGTTTATCAGAATCTAAATTCTCTGCGCCAGAATTCTATTTAACCATGGAAATCAACATGGATAAAGCAATGGCAGCAAGAGTATCAATGAATGAAATTTCACCAGTAAAAATTTCATTTAACGATATGGTAATCAAAGCTGCTGCTGCTGCATTGACTAAACATCCAAAAGTAAATTCTTATTGGTTAGGAGATAAAATCAGAATCAATCACCACGTACATATCGGTATGGCTGTGGCTGTTGAAGATGGTTTATTAGTACCAGTAATTCGTTTTGCTAACACTAAATCACTTTCTCAGATTTCTGCTGAAGCCAAAGATTTAGGTGGAAAAGCTAAAAATAAACAATTACAGCCTAAGGATTGGGAAGGAAATACTTTCACGGTAAGTAATTTGGGGATGTTCGGTATCGACGAGTTTACGTCTATCATTAACCAACCAGAATCTTGTATTTTGGCAGTTGGTGGTATCAAGGAAACTGTTGGTGTGAAAAACGGACAATTCTATGCTACTAACGTAATGAAAGTAACACTTACTTGCGACCACCGTACAGTTGATGGTGCAACAGGAGCTGCTTTCTTACAGACTTTCAAACAATTATTGGAAGATCCATACAAATTGTTAGTCTAGTCTTTAGATACAATATAGTAAAAGCGGGTGAAGATTTATTTCTTCACCCGCTTTGTTTTTATGAGATTCTGTTACTTAAAATTCAGGAAAGTATAAAAATAATCTTTATCAGCTTTGGGAATTTGTTTTAATGCTGTGTTTTTATAAGTAGGATTGGTTGTTTCCCAAGCGTCTGGAGTAATGTGTATTTCTTGGTAAACACCATCTACATTAGCTCTGAGCCATACTTCAGTTGGTTCGACACCTTCGGCTCTCCAACACATAGCCTCTAGTTTTTTCTTTCCTACTTTTGTACGGCAAGGTAGAATATTTGGTGAATCTGCCCATTCTACAGCCTTATGTTTAACCCAATGAACATGGTCGTAACTTTGTTCGGTTTCCCAATATTGAGGAACCATGTCAAGATAAGCATCAGCACCACCATTTGTCATTAACATTTTTATTCCTGCAAAAAAACCAATATAAGTGTCATGCGCTTTATTATCAATAAATGAATTTTTATCCCATTGATGTAAATCAACATTATTCATGTAATTGATTGTAACAATATCAAAAGCATAGTGTCTTCCTGCCATTCTGCCTCTATGCCCCATTACTGCATCTGGAACAATATTCCCATTAGCTAATTTTACATAAGGATTTAAGCCTATTGGACCTTTATCAGCAATCACTTTCGTTAACATCTTATTTCGGCGATTATTAAGTTTGTATCTACAGTACCAAGATTGCCATTCGAGCAAAGTCCCTGCTCTGGCTAAGAAATGTTCAGTGTTTCTCGTTACTCCGTATTTATTAATAATGATGCTATTTCCATTGCCTAAATCAAAATTTTCACCCTGTCTTGAAAATTCATTCGAATAAAACGAAACTTCGTTACTTGGAATAATATTGGGGTAATCAATCGGTCTTTTATTGACAACTCCCTTTGAAGGAATTGAAATAGGAGGGGTGGAAGCTTGCCAATCTTCAGAGAATTTAGCTTTTCTACTGGTATAATTGCCCTCACTATCTGGATAATAGAACATTGCATTTTCGCCAGTATCTCTATCATGGATATACCCTAAAGTATTTATTGGACCACCATAATCTGAAGAAATATCGCCTGTAGTATTTTCAGCCATGCCGATAAGTAATGCTCTGTGAAGTTCATCACCATAATCGGCTGTTCCATCTTCAACATCAATCGCCACCAATCCTCTGTGTGATTTTCCTTTGATATTATCTCCCCAACCCATAGTAGCATCAAAAACAGTAGAACGCCCAAAATCATAAGCACCTTCTATACCAATACTAGACAATTTTTTACCACCTTCTAAGCTTCCTTCAAAAAATCTATGCTGATAAGGAATTGTACTAATAAACTCTTGATAACTTTTGCCAACTACAGGGTCAATGTCTTTTTGCCAAGCTCTTCCATGTTCCAAGTCATAAGAGTGAATGTATTCAAGACCTCTTTTACCATTTCCATGATAAAATTCTGGTACAATAGTAGCATTGCCCATCAAACCAACTTCCCAAGGATTAAGGTGATTATCTGAAAAAGGTTTTCCCCAAAAATTCCACCATACAGCCCATTTGGGTCTGATATAACCTTGGGCATTTGTATAACTAGGTATTTTAAAAGTACCGATTAGGTGTAGAGGAAGTTCATTTACTTTTGTTTGGATGGCAATTTCCTTTGCTACATTACTAATTGATAAAAGAGTATTGGTGATTGTTTTTGTAGGAAGTGGCAGTGTCTTTTTTGAAACATCATTAATCTTTTTATCCGATTGTTGTGCACATGAAACAAAAGAAATGAGAAAGAATAGCGAGAATGTTTTTTTCATTTTTAAAGGAATTAGATTCAATTCATAACTAAAATAGCCTTATAATGTAAGCTTAAATTTTACTGATAACGAACAAGAAGACAAACTAGCGTATTTTATTAAATATTAGAAATAGATTTTCTAGAAATAAGATTTTTAAGGGGGAAAAGGAGGCTGAAGAATACTTGATATGTAAGGAAGAGTTTCAAAACTATAGTAAAAAAGAAGCGACATCTTCGCCTTGAAAATGTCGCTTTTGCTAAAATAGCTATTTTTTGTAGTCCGTACGGGAATCGAACCCGTGTTTCATCCGTGAAAGGGACGTGTCCTAACCCCTAGACGAACGGACCATTGTGGGTTATAATAAAATTTACTTTTAATGAACTTCAAACAATGTTTATCATTGTTTTTGTAGTCCGTACGGGAATCGAACCCGTGTTTCATCCGTGAAAGGGACGTGTCCTAACCCCTAGACGAACGGACCATTGGGTTATAATAATTTTTACTTTACTATCACAAAACATTTTTTGTGATTAGAATTAAAAACCCTCCATATTGATATGAAGGGCTTGTTAACTTCTTGTAGTCCGTACGGGAATCGAACCCGTGTTTCATCCGTGAAAGGGACGTGTCCTAACCCCTAGACGAACGGACCATTGGGTTAAAACTTTTTCGATATTTGGTATCGCTGTTCGTTTTTCGTGGTGCAAAGGTAGAGAGAATATTTAGAATACACAACCACAAAATGAAAAAAAAGCAAACAAATTGTTAAAGTTGTTGATAATCAAAACATTGTAGGGTATTTTTTTTGAAAAATATTTTTTATGATAATGAAACCAATATTCTACTTTTTTTAAATATAAATATATTCTAAATTTAAACTCAGAAAATACCATTTTTATAAATCAAAATTCCTTCCTAAATAATGATTCAGTCAAAAATAAACTCACTAAATTCAAAGATTGCTTGGGAAAAAATCCGTGCAGACACAGAGCTTTTCGACAATTTTGAAAAAAATGTTTTACCGGCTTACATGAATACTTGTAGATGGTTTGCTGGAAAAGCCAGAATTCAAAAGGCTTTTAAAGTAACAACAGCTTTGGAAATTCCAATTGAAGAATCAATGGCATTGTTGATGATTGTTACTGTTTCTTATGAAGATGGTGAGATTGAAAATTATTTATTACCTGTTTCATTTATTGATGCTAGCCATAATAAAGATATTGCTCCAAAAGGAATCATCACTTTGGCATATATCAATAATAAAAGAGGAATTATTGTGGATGCGATTTATGATGAACGTTTTCAACAAGCTATTTTTTATCATTTAGCACATGCAGAAAATATTGGACAAGCTAAAGGGAAAGTAGATTTTACTCGTGGCAAGGGTTTTTTAGGAGAAGATATCAATGCACCGATTTCTTCAAGAGTTTTGCCTGTTGATTCTTCAAATTCTGCGATTGTTTTTGGCGATAAATATTTTTTGAAGCTTTACAGGAAATTGTTTACAGAAACCAATCCAGAAGTAGATATGGTTGAATTTATTACTGAACATTCCAATTTTGCTTTTATTCCTGCTTTTGCAGGGAGTTTGGTATGGAAAGAAGACCTTAATCCAGATATTACGCTTGGTATGATGCAGAGAATGGTAGAAAACCAAGCAGATAGTTGGATACAAACGGGCGAACAATTGGAAGATTTTGTTGAAGCTTTTATGGCAAAATCATTTTCAATTAAGGAGGAAGTATTTCAACAAGTAGAATTACTGGCGCAACGAACCGCTGAAATGCACTTGGCTTTGTACAATACTGAAGCTGAAAAAATGTTTGTTCCTGTAAATTTTGATGATACTTATCGGAAGTTTTTGCACGATAGATTAACCAACCTTTTAGATAAAAGATATAATTTACTCATTGATAATTATACAAAAATCACAGATGTCGTGACCCGAAAATTAGCTTGGGATTTTATGGAAGCCAGAGAATTGATTGATGAATTTGCAGATGGAATTTTAACCAAACCAATTCTTTCTCAAAGAATCAGAATTCATGGAGATTATCATTTAGGACAAGTATTAGCTACACAAAACGATTATATAATTATTGATTTTGAAGGAGAGCCAGAAAGCTCTATTACCGACAGGAAAATTAAACATTCTCCTTTAAAAGATGTAGCTGGAATGATTAGGAGCTATCATTATGCTATTTCAGCAAAAATGTTGAATGATGCTATTGCATTAAAATTTGAACCTCATCTAGTACAAACTGTAGCAGACCGCTGGTATAAATTGATTCAGCAAACTTTTATGGATAAGTATTTGGATACTTTTGGGCATCCACATCCATTGTTCAAGAATAATAATGAAATAAATTTTTTAATGTTGATTTACTTATTAGAAAAAGCCGTTTACGAATTGGGCTATGAAATTAATTATAGACCCGATTGGGTTAAAATACCATTGAAAGGAATTGTGAATGTGATTCGTGAAATTGAGAAATTAAAAATGTAAGATATTTAACTGCAAAAAACCTAAGCCTCAAACAAGCTTAGGTTTTTTTAGTGTTTTTGAAGACAAAGTACTTTGACTTTTGTTTCATAATTCCTTTAAACAAGGCTTGTAATTGGTGTTTTTTAAATTGTATTAAGTAAAAAAAAGATTAGATATGTAAGTTTTTTTGTTTTTTGACCACGAACAGATTAATATTGTCCACAAAATTTGCTTCTTCAGAAGATTAAGCAAATTTCTTTCTCCAATTAAACTTAGCACTTTTTAGAAAGAAAACTAAGATTTTATAAATGACAAAGTCGCAGCTTTTTGAGCAAATTTTACAAAAACAATCATATCTGTGTATTGGTTTAGATACTGATATTCAGAAGATTCCCCGACATTTACTTCAAACAAAAGACCCAATTTTTGAGTTTAACAAACAAATTATTGATGCTACTCATCAATATGCGGTTTCATATAAACCCAATATCGCTTTCTATGAGGCTTTTGGTGCCAAAGGCTGGGAAAGTCTTCAAAAAACATTAGAATACATTCCAAAAGAATGCTTTACTATTGCTGATGCAAAAAGAGGTGACATTGGAAATACTTCAGGTTTATATGCTAGAGCATTTTTTGATGAACAATCATCGGGATTAAACTTTGATTCTGTTACTGTGGCACCATACATGGGCGAAGACTCTGTAAAACCTTTTCTTGAATTCGCTGATAAATGGGTTATCTTGCTAGCACTAACGTCAAATGCTGGGAGTAAAGACTTTCAAACACTTTCGTTAACCAATGAAAAACAACTTTTTGAGGAAGTTCTTACAAAATCTCAGGAGTGGGGCAGTTCAGAACAATTAATGTATGTAGTGGGTGCTACTAAAGCAGCAATGTTACAGAAAATTAGGAGTATTGTTCCTGAACACTTTTTATTAGTACCAGGTGTTGGAGCACAAGGAGGAAGTTTAGAAGAAGTATCTAAATTTGGGATGAATAAACAATGCGGTTTATTAGTTAATTCATCAAGAGCAATTATTTATGCTTCATCTGGTGAAGATTTTGCTGAGAAGGCAGCTCAAGAAGCGAAAAAAGTACAAACAGAAATGCAAACGTATTTGGCTACTTATTTATAAAAAAACTGGACATTAAACCTATCAATATGCAAAATCAAAGTGAAATAAAACTTCTTGCTGAAGCTCCTTGGCATTTAACAGGGAATGCTTACGCAATGATTTATAAGTTTCCGAAAGAGTTTGTTATTGGAAATGGATTTATGGAAGATTTTCAAAAAAGTAGATTTCTAGGATATTTTGGAACAGTAATGTTAGTCGATTACCAATCTTCAAATGTTGGTAAATATCAAGAATTACTTTTTATTCCTGGTATGTTTACTTTTGATTGGGCAAAAGTATTTTCAATCAGCAAAATATATGTTTCTTCTGATGAAAGTGTTTTAAACGGAAGAAAAAATTGGGGAATTCCAAAAGAAAAAGCTGATTTTGAATGGTTAAATGAAGCAGATGGTAAAACAAGTGTAAAGGTAAGGTTAGATAATAAAATTATTTTTGAAGCAAAATTTAATAAAAACTTTTTGTCTATTCCATTAAAAAATAACTGGTTCACTTTTAAATTGGCTCAAAAATCAGAGAATAATTTAATGATTACTCCTTTTAGTTTTAATGGAAAAATTAAACTTTCAAAAGTTAATAAAGTATTGGTTGATGGAACTCACTTTCCTGATGTTTCACGGTTATCACCATTATTAACTATTCAAGTAAGTAATTTTAAGATGAACTTTGAGGCAGCGAAGATGAAAGAAAATTATTTTTGATAATACTTATTGGTTTTATCTAATAAATAATCCCTGAAATTTTTGTTGATTGTAAAATGAGTTATATATTTGTTAAAGAGATTATTAATCAAGTTATGGTTGACAATTAAGAGTAGTTAATATTCTCTATACTTGTACTTAATAACATTCCGCCAAGTGTTAGGAAAAGATAAGAAAAAGCTTACATCATTTTGATAGCTTTATTGATTTCTTCTTTTATAGAATCCTCTCAACTTGCGGTCTCAATCTAACATTACGAACAATTAATTTTCTGTGATTTACTTATAAAGTATTTCATCTAAAAATACGAGAAAAAATATTGGGCTATGCCCTAAAGATTACTACTTAGGCGGATTGTGTAAAGACTCGGAGCAATGCATCGAGTCTTTATTTTTTTATAAATTTCACAACCACTAATAGACTTATTGATGAATATTTGATTAAGAAATCTAAATTAAAAGACACTTAAATCATCATATTTTTTCGCTCAAACAACAAATTCTTAAAATTCACATCAAAATTTTAGCTTGGAATGGCTAAATTCTTACTTCGTGTAATTCTTGTAAAAATCATAGCATTTTAAATACAACATCGGTGGATTTGTGTTAATTTTACTTAATCAAATAACAAAATTATGGCGGTAATTTACTATTTGATTACTACAGTAATATTTTTAGATTCTATTTTATGGCGGTAAAAAAGAGTTCTAAAATATTATTTACAGACAAGTAAATTTATTTTATTTGTTGTATGATGATTTTGAAAAGACCCTTGAATTGGCGGATTCATAGGTCTTTTTTTTGTTTATACTCTATAAAAAAAAAGGGATGATACTTTCTTCGTATCATCCCTTTTTACGTTATTTAACTTTAAGAATACTTGCTCCGAGTGGAGGTATCGTTAAAGAAATGGAATAGGCTTTTCCTTGCCAAGCAATTTCTTCAGCCATAATTACTGATTTATTGGTTTTTCCGCTTCCTCCGAAATGGTGTTCATCTGAGTTCAAAACTTCATTCCAAATTCCTTGCATTGGTACGCCAATTCTGTAATTATCTCTAGGAACTGGCGTCATATTCAAGATAATGATAAGCTGTTCTTTATTGACATTTCCTTTTCTTGCATATACAACAACTGAATTATCTCTATCTGAAGTATCAATCCATTCAAAACCTTCATGTGAGAATTGCTTTTCGTATAAAGCAGGCTCTGTTTTGTATAAATTATTTAGTGCTTTCATAAGGTTTTGGATACCTATATGCGGGGCATGATCTAATAACCACCAATCTAATCCTTTTTCAAAATTCCATTCAGATGTTTGACCGAACTCTCCACCCATAAAAATCAGATTTGTACCTGGGTGAGTAAACATGTATGAAAAGAGAAGCCTTAAATTCGCAAATCTTTGCCATTCATCGCCTGGCATTTTTCCTATTAAAGATTTTTTGCCATAAACAATCTCATCATGAGAAAGCGGAAGCATAAAATTTTCGGTGAATGCGTAAACCGTAGAGAATGTTAATTGGTCTTGATGATGACGACGATACATTGGGTCTCTTTGGAAGTAATTTAATGTATCATTCATCCATCCCATCATCCATTTTTGACCAAAGCCTAAACCTCCAGCATAAATCGGTCTTGAAACGCCCGTAAATGAAGTAGATTCTTCTGCGATAATTTGAATATCTGGAAACTGAGAGTAAATCGTTTCATTCAATTCTTTGAAAAGAGAAATGGCTTCAAGGTTGTGATTTCCTCCAAAAATATTAGGTTCCCACTCACCATGTTTTCTAGAATAATCTAAATAAAGCATTGAAGCAACGGCATCAACTCTTAAACCATCAGCATGGTAGCGTTCTAACCAATAAATAGCATTAGAAATCAAAAAGCTACGCACTTCGTTTCTACCATAATTGAAAATATAAGATTTCCAATCTGGATGATAGCCTCTACGCATATCTGGGTGTTCGAATAAATGAGTTCCATCGTATTCGTATAACCCGTGTGCATCGCCCGGAAAATGAGAAGGAACCCAGTCGAGTAATACTCCAATATCGTTTTTATGGCATTCTTCTACCAAATACATGAAATCCTGAGGTGTTCCAAAGCGAGACGAAGGAGCAAAATATCCAAGTACTTGGTAACCCCACGAAGGCTCATAAGGGTGTTCCATAATTGGCATGAATTCGATGTGCGTGAAGCCCATTTCTTTCACATAATTCACCAATTGGTCTGCTAATTCTACGAAGGTAAGTTTTTCATTTCCTTCTTTTCTTCTCCAAGAACCCACATGTACTTCATAAACAGACATCGGGGAAGTCAAAGAGTTTTTTGTATGACGCTTTGCCATCCAGTCTGAATCTGTCCATTCATACCAGTTGTCCCAAACTACTGAAGCGGTGCGTGGAGGTGTTTCAAAGTGTTGAGCATAAGGGTCCATTTTTTCAATAAAACGGTTATCCTGAGTTTGGATACAGAATTTGTAGGTTTCTCCTTTACCAATGTAAGGAATAAAGCCTTCCCAAATACCTGAAGCATCCCAACGTACAAATAAATGATGGCTACCTTTATCCCAATAGTTAAAATTCCCGATGACAGATACTGATTTTGCTGAAGGAGCCCAAACTGCAAAATAGACACCTTGTACGCCCTGACATTCTGTAATGTGTGAGCCAAACTTTTCAAATAATCGGTAATGTTTTCCAGCTTTAAAGAGATCAATGTCGAAATCAGAAAAACGACTGAATACTTCTACATTTTTAAGAATTACTGGAGCACTTTGAGTCTGGATTACTTCTGGTACTTCTACAACTTCTTTTTTACTTACTTTTTTCTTAGTTGTTTCGGTTGGTTGAGTAGTTGTTTTGGACGTTTTTGCCATTTTAATTATGGTTAATGGATTTTTTGCAAAGCGAATTGATGTCTTTTTGTAAATATAAAATTTCTTTTGAAATAGATTCGGTTAAGCTCATAGAATTTTATTTCATCATTAGTTAGTGAAGCGTAAAATACCGATAATAAAATTGAAATGAGTTTGATTGTCCTTTTTTGTTTACAATTTCGTGGAATAGTCTATTTTTTTATCAAATATACAATATTTTGCCTTTTTTAGAGCTTGAATGGTAATTTTATAAAAAATAGAAAAAAAGAAATGAGAAAAGGAACAGGAAGAAAGAAGCTTACTCATAGCATTGTAGGAATACTATGAGTAAGAATAGAAATTAGTTTTGACCAGCCAATAAATAAAGTACTGCCATTCTTACAGCAACACCATTTTCAACTTGGTCAAGGATAATTGAATGATGAGAATCTGCGGCATCAGAAGTAAGTTCAACCCCACGGTTTATTGGTCCCGGGTGCATTACGATGATTTCTTTATTTAAATCATCCAACATCTTTTTGTTGATACCAAAATATAAAGAGTATTCTCTAAGCGTAGGGAAATACTTTATTTGTTGTCTTTCTAATTGAATTCTCAGTACATTCGCTACATCGCACCAAGCTAAGGTTTCTTTTACATTATGTGAAACTTTTACGCCTAATTCATTCACATAACGTGGAATCAAGGTTGATGGTCCACAAAGTGTTACTTCGGCTCCTTGTTTGCGAAGCGCAAAAATATTTGATAAGGCTACTCTTGAATGTAAAATATCACCAATAATTGCGATTTTCTTTCCAGCTAAATCTGTTCCTAACTTTTCACGCATTGAAAAAGAATCTAACAATGCTTGTGTTGGATGTTCGTGGGTTCCATCTCCAGCATTGACAATATTGGCAGAAATATGTTTTGAAAGAAAATGAGGAGCGCCAGGACTAGCATGACGCATCACAATCATATCTACTTTCATTGCCAAAATATTGTTTACAGTATCAAGAAGTGTTTCTCCTTTTTTAACAGAACTTCCAGAAGCGGAAAAATTGATAGTATCAGCAGATAAGCGTTTTTCTGCTAGTTCAAAAGAAAGCCTAGTACGAGTTGAGTTTTCAAAAAATACGTTTGCAATTGTTACATCACGTAGGGAAGGTACTTTTTTGATGGGGCGATTAATTACTTCTTTGAACTCCTTGGCAGTAGCCATAATGAGTTCGATGTCGTCGGGTGTTAAATCCTTAATCCCCAAAAGATGTCGAGTACTTAGTTTTTGCATGCTATTTTGTAATTAACCAAATGTTATCGGCTTCATGCCCTTGTTCTTTCCATTCTACTAATACTTTTTCGGTAGCAAGGGTATTTACTTTTTTACCAACATAATCAGGATTTATGGGTAAATCTCGGTTGTAAATTCTGTCAATCAATACACATAATTCAACCTTACTTGGACGCCCAAAAGCTGTCATAGCATCTAGTGCTGCTCTTACCATTCGGCCAGTTGCCAGAACATCATCAACTAAAATTACTTGTTTGTTTTCAATGATGAAAGGTACTTTGGTAGCATTGGCTTTCACTAATTCACGGCGACGATAATCATCACGATAGAAAGTTGCGTCTAAATAACCAATAGGAATTTTAACACCAGTAATTGATTCTAGTTCTTGATGTATTCTTTCAGCAAAGAAAATACCTCTTGGTTGTAAGCCAATAATCACAGAATTTTCGAAATCCTGATGATTCTCAATCAATTCTTGACAGAGACGACTAATGGTAATACCTAGTAGAGGACTGGATAGGATGAGTTTGTGTTGCATTGAGTTTTTGTGATTAATTGACCTCGATGCCAGAGAATCGTGGCACAAAGATAGTATCCTTTGCGGATTGCTGAATGATGGAAGTAGAAATTTTTATTTTATGATACTTCTGAACAATCACTAGCCATCAATTTATTGTAAATTCGAAAAAGATTTTTAAGAATCAAGTATGAAACATATTGTCATTGTAGGAAATGGAATTGCGGGAATTACTGCGGCTAGGCACATCAGAAAACTAAGCGATTACAAAATCACGGTTATTTCATCAGAATCAACACATTTTTTTTCAAGAACAGCACTCATGTATGTTTATATGGGACAAATGAAGTACGAACATACTAAACCTTATGAAGATTGGTTTTGGGAGAAAAATCGCATTGAATTAAAGTATGATAAAGTAGAATCAATCAATATTGAAAGAAAAAATCTTCAGTTAACTAAAGAATTACTTGAGTACGATCAATTGATTTTAGCAACAGGTTCAAATTATAATACTTTGCCCAATATTAATCCTGCTATAAAAGGAGTACAAGGGCTTTATCATTTACAAGATTTAGAGAAGTTAGAAGAGAATACTAAAAACATTAAAAAAGCAGTAATTGTAGGAGGAGGTTTGATTGGAGTAGAATTAGCAGAAATATTGATTTCTAGAAATATTGAAGTTACTTTTCTAATCCGTGAAAATACTTTCTGGGGAAATGTACTGCCGATTGAAGAGGCTAATGTTGTTACTCAACATCTAACAAAAAAGGGTGTTAAAGTATTAATAAATACTGAATTAAAGGAGGTTTATTGTTCTGTAAATCAGTGTGTTATTGGTGTTTTGACGTCAAAAGATAAAAAGATAGATTGTGAATTTATTGGATTGACAATAGGAGTAAGTCCAAATATTGATTTAGTGAAAAATACTTCAATTGAAAGTCGAAAAGGTATTTTAGTGAATGAGTATTTAGAAACGAGTGAGCCAGATATTTTTGCCATCGGCGATTGTGTAGAACACAGAAATCCTCCGAATGAAAGAAAGGCGATTGAGCAGATTTGGTATTCCGGAAAATTAATGGGAGAAACTGTCGCTAAAAGCATTTGCGGAAGTCCAACGAAGTACGAACCTAACATTTTTTACAATTCTGCCAAGTTTTTCGAGATAGAATACCAAGTTTATGGTAAAATAGCACAGATATTAACTGCGAATGAACGAACATTCTATTGGGAGAATCCAGAGAATAATAATTGTTTAAGAATTAATTATGATGCTGAAAGTGAAAGGATTATTGGAATTCATGCTTTGGGCATTCGTTTGAGACAAGCAACTTGTGAAAAATGGATTCGAAATAAAAGTACAATCAAATATGTGCTAGAACATTTAGACGAAGCCAATTTTAATCCAGAGTTTTCAAAACCTTTTATTAATGCTATACTTGAAAAGTACAATCTGGAGCATCCTGAAAAGCCCATTTTGATAAAAAAGAAGAAAAATATCGCAAATCTTATTTCAAGGATTTTTAATTAGACGCAATGAATAATAATTATATTTTTCAAAATCCAGCAACAAATAGAGGATGGCTTGGAATGCTGATAGGCAGTCTGCTAATTATCTTCTACATACTTCTTTACTGGTTTCCTGCATCCATTCAAGGGCTTATTTCCTTGACAGACCCGATAAGTTTAATCATTAAAGGAAAAGTGGCTGATCAGTGGTTTTTTTATGGCTTCATTTACACGATTGCCATTTTAGGAATGGGAATCAGAATGATTCGTAAATATCGCCACAACAATTATCAGAAAATAAGAACCATTTCGGTGATGTTCTTTCAAACCTGCTTCGCTTTTTTAATTCCAGAATTACTTGCTCGTTTGAATTTACCTTATCAAGACTTTAAAAATATATTCCCTTTAGATTATGCCTTCTTTTTTGATTATAATATAGAAAAGAAAATTGCTGCGGGTACAATTGGCTACTTTATGTTGGCTTGGGGTATTTTCTTGTTTATTGTTGGCGTTCCAGTAATGACTTATTTTTTCGGAAAACGATGGTATTGTTCTTGGGTTTGCGGTTGCGGAGGATTGGCAGAAACTGTAGGAGACCCATTCAGACAATTATCAGATAAATCTTTAAAAGCATGGAAAATTGAACGTTACTCTATTTATGGAATACTAGCTTTCTCTTTGATAATGACAGCTGGAGTACTTTATACTTTTTTTACCAAAGAGAGTAAACTCTTCGGAATTATTGACACCAATTTTATCCGATACATTTATGGCTTTTTGATTGGAAGTATTTTTGCAGGAGTTGTCGGAACAGGCTTTTATCCATTAATGGGCAACCGTGTTTGGTGTCGATTTGGTTGCCCTTTGGCAGCTTATTTAGGAATCGTTCAGCGATATAAATCAAGATACAGAATCAGCGTAAATGCTGGTCAATGTATTTCTTGCGGGAATTGTTCTACTTTTTGCGAAATGGGCATTGATGTAAGAGCTTATGCGCAAAAAGGACAAGATATTGTTAGGGCTTCTTGTGTTGGTTGTGGAATTTGTTCAGAGATTTGTCCTCGTGGAGTCCTAAATTTGGAAAATTTCTCAAGAAAATAACTTTACTACATTTCACTAATAATTCTTCTGTGATAGTTAATTTGTCCGAGATGATAAGTAAGATGTCCATGTAAATGAATCAAGAAATACTCGATACTCATTTCATAACCCAATACATTTTCTGGATAAGTATTTGATAATTGTTCGGGGCTTAATTGAGCAAGTGTAATTGTTACAGATTCTAATGTTTCATTGATGGCTTGGAGTACTTCTTGTCGTGGAATATTCTTTGCTGAAAATTCAAGTTCACGATTTCTGATATATTCAATGTTCCCTAGATTTTTGCCGATATAAGTTTTCAGATTTCCGACCAGATGTAACGCTAAGTTTCCAGCGGAATTATTTATTCCATTTACTGTTTGCCAAATAAGATTTTCGTCAGGATACTGTTCTATTTCTTTGATAAGAACTTTTAAATCTCTTTGGAATAATGTTAATATTGCTTCTTTCATGTTAGGATGATTTTAAAAGACCTTTTCTTATTTCTGAAGAAAAGGTCTTTTTGTTTTCTAAATATCTTCAATTCTAAATAAGTGCATTGGCATAATGTGTGGATCTAAATCAATGAAGTTGTATTCGCCACGCCAAACATATTTTGCACCAGTAATCAAATCATGAACGATATATTCTTGGTCAGGATGTTTATGAATTAAATGCAAGGGAATTCTTACATTTCCTCCCTGACGATTGTGAGGGTCAAGATTAACGGCGCATAAAATCTTATTTCCGTTTGAATGCGTTTTCAAATAAGCCAATACTTGGTCATTCTGAATATCACAGAAAGTAATATTATTGGTTCTTTGTAAAGCTGAATTTTCAATCCTCGCTTCATTGGTTTTACGGATAACATGGGTTAGTTTATTTTCCATTTGCCAATCCCAATGTCTTATTTCGTATTTCTCAGAATTTTTGTACTCTTCTTTATTAGGATTTCCTTCGTTAATCATGTATTCATAAACAGGTCCGAAAATTCCATAGTTAGACGAAAGTGTAGCTGCCATGAAGTAACGAATAATAAACATTGGCTCAAGCCCTGTTTGTAAGCACCAAGGAAGAATATCATGCGTATTTGACCAGAAGTTTGGACGCATATATAAAGCTTGTTCGGTTTTGGTCAATTCATTCATGTAGCCAATTAATTCCGCCTTTGTATTTCGCCAAGTATAATAAGTATAGGAATGCGTATAGCCCAATTTAGCTAATTGTGCCATTACTTTAGGTTTTGTAAATGCCTCAGCCAAGAAAATCATGTCAGGATACACAGTTTGTACTTCGGCAATAACCCATTCCCAAAATCCAAAAGCTTTAGTGTGTGGATTATCAACACGAATAATTCTGATTCCCCATTCAGCCCAAGTCATAATTACCGTTTTCAATTCTTCCCAAAGTCCTTGCCAATTTTCAGACTCAAAATTGATTGGATAAATATCTTGGTACTTTTTCGGAGGATTTTCAGCATACTGAATTGTTCCATCAGGGCGAATCTTGAACCATTCTGGATGTTCTTTTGCCCAAGGATGGTCGGGAGAACATTGAATCGCCAAATCCAAAGCCAATTCAATTCCCATTTCGTTACAAGTAGCAATTAAATGTTTTAGGTCATCTAATGTTCCTAATTCTGGTAAAATAGCGGTATGTCCACCTAGTTCTGAGCCAATTCCATAAGGTACTCCCGGTTCGTCCTCTTCACAAGTGGTACTGTTGTTTTTCCCTTTTCTGAATTGCTTACCGATTGGATGAATTGGCGGAATATATAAAACATCAAAACCTAATGATTTTAAACGAGGAAGTACATTTTCTTCGACATCTTTAAATGTTCCGTGCTGTCCTTTTTTAGAGGAGGCAGAACGTGGAAACATTGAGTACCAAGACGAGAATGCTGCTTTTTCTCTATCAACCCAAAGTTTTAGTTCTTTATGAGTAGCTATAAACTGTTTATCTGGATATTGTTCAATCCAATGGTGCATTTTTTCACTATGAGTAAATGCGATGGCTTCGTTGTAAGTATTTTTGTCTCTGAAAATTTTTGCAGTAGCTTTCAATTCAGTTTTATCTTCTTTTGAAGCTATTTTAGCCATTTTGTCAAGAATGTTAGCACCCATCAAAAGTTCAACATTGACTATTTGACCATCCTTGATTTTCATATCAATTTCATGTTCCCAAGTAGCAGCATGATCAACCCATGCTTCAATCGTATAAGTATAAAAACCATTTTTAGCAGCTTCAAAAGATGCCTCATATCGGTCATTATTGACGAAACTCATTTTTTTCTCAGTCCAAGCTTCATCAGTTGAAAACTTGTAAAGTAATCTTGCGCTTAATTGGTCATGTCCATCCAAGAAAATATCAGCTTCAACTTTGATGGTATCGCCAATAAAAGCTTTTACAGCAAAGCGTCCTGCATCGAGTTGTGGGCTAACATTTTCAATGATTACCCTTTGTTGTCCTTGAATTGTTTTTGAAATCATATTTGTATATCAAAATGGTTAAAAATGTAATTATAAAGTACTTAGAAGTACAATATTCTAAAATTAGACTAAAAAAATGAGATGTAATTATATCAATTTTTATGTAATTATAGTAAAAAGTAATTAATTTCACATGGTTGCCTGATTTAATAAGATAAGAGTATATGTTTTTTATTATCTGATGAAAAACTTGTACTTATTCGTGATATTCTAAGTAGTATATTGTTAGCTTTAAATTTATAAATTAAAAAACGCTGTGAAAAAGATCATCGCTTACTCAACCCTATTTTTATTGGTAAAAGCTTCCTCCTTTGCCTCTATCATTGAACAAATTCCTACAAAAAGCTTTGCCGAAGAAGGCATTGCTCGTTACTATGCGGCTCATCTCAAGGGTAAATATACCTCTTTTGGTGAAAAGTATGATGATACTCAGCTCACCGCTTCACATTCTAGGTATCCTCTGAATACTATTTTAAAAGTGGTTAATCTCGAAAATAATCATGCTGTAGAAGTAAGAGTAAATGATTATTGCGAATGCGAGAAAGAGGACAGAATTATTAATCTTTCCAAAGAAGCTGCTTCCAGGCTTGGTATGATGGCAAGTGGAAAAGCAAGAGTACGGATTGAAGTACTTTCACCAATGGCTTCGAATACTCATAAAAGAGCATCAGATAGAATTGCGGAAAGTATAATGCCTGAAAGGAGAGAAGTACTTTCAAAAGATAGTGGAAAGAGTTATGAAAACAATCTTTACATTAATTCAATAGCAACAAATCCTCCATTTTCAGCTGAAAGAACTTATGATATTGATGGTACAGAGAAATTCCCAAAAGGCTATGCTGTGCAAGTTACTGCATTGACAAATTTAGGTTTTGTAAGAGATTTATATGATGAGTTACTAAAAATGGGAATACCTAAAGAAGAAATTTTTATACAAGTTGCTCTCAAAGAAAATGCTAAGTTATATAGATTACTCTTTGGAGAATATTATTCAAAAGAACTAGCGAATGAAAAAACCGTTTGGCTTTCACAACAAGGTTATACGGGCGTTGTTCGTTCTCATTATAATTTATAAAAAAATGGATGTCAGAATTTACCTGACATCCATTTTTTGTGAAGACGAAGATTCTTACTTTGTTTTAATCAGGAGTAATCCGATAAAAGTAATTGCTCCATTCAGCAATAATTTCTCAAATCCGAATTGATAACCATTTAACCATTCTTTTGAATTAACGTCGATTACATAAGTTAGAATAGGAGCGGCGATACAAACAAATGGAACGAGTTTGTCTTTAATGGGCATTTTGGTGAAAAGTCCAAAAGAAAATAAACCTAAAAGTGGTCCGTAAGTATAACCTGCAATATTAAAGACTGTTGAAATAATAGACTGACTACTTATTGCATTGAATATCAAAATGATGATAAAGAAAAGTGCAGAGAAACCGATATGAGTATAATGCTTGATACTGTTTCTTTGTTTTTCTTCATATTTTTCGATGTGCATGAAATCTATACAGAAAGCGGTCGTAAGTGCTGTTAAAGCAGAATCAGAACTTGCATAGGTTGCAGCTGTGATACCTAATAAGAAAGTAACAGCAGCTAAAATGCCAAATTCACCACCTAATGCTAATTTTGGATATAATAAATCTGTTCTTTCTGGAATTGGAAAACCAATTTTGTCTGCATAGATATAAAGTAAAGCTCCTAAACAAACAAACAGCAAAGTGGTTACAGCGAAAGTACAGCAAAACCAAAACATATTCTTTTGAGCTTCGCCGATGTTTTTACAGGTAAGGTTTTTTTGCATCAAATCTTGGTCAAGCCCAGTCATGACAATAGCAATAAAAATACCTGCGATGAAATCTTTACTGAAATGATGTTTGTAAGAAAAATCATCAAAGAAGAACATTTTCGAGTATTTACTTTCTTGAATGGTAGAAACTAATCCGCCTACACCTAAATCTAGTTTGTTCGCAATTAAGAAAATTGTTAATACCAATGCTGTTAAAAGGAAGAAAGTCTGTAAAGTATCTGTAACGATAATTGTTTTTACGCCGCCACGATAAGTATAAACCCAAATCAGTGCAATTGTTACCAAAGCTGAAATCCAGAAAGGAATATTCCAAGCATCGAAAATGGCTAATTGAAGTACTTGAACGGCCAAAAATAAACGAGCAGCAGAACCCAAAGTACGAGCTAACAAGAAAAAAGAAGAGCCAGTTTTATAAGACATCTTCCCCAATCGTTTATCTAAATACGTATAAATTGAAATTAAATTTAATCGGTAATATAAAGGAAGTAAAACCGTTGCAATTACAAAATAACCAACTAAATTGCCTAATATAATTTGATAATACGAAAGCGATACTTTACCAACATCACCCGGTACTGAAATGAACGTAACCCCAGAAATTGACGTTCCAATCATACCGAAAGCTACTAGCCACCAAGGAGATTGTTTGTTTGCTGTAAAAAAAGTATTGGTGTCGGCACCTTTAGAAGTGTAATGGGCAACAATTATAAGCATTAGAAAGTAAACGGCTAAAATCCCGAAAGCTAATCCTGTAGTCATAAATTTTTGGTATTCAGTTTTGTGAACATCAAATTTGATATTTTTTGTTAAATTTGCTATCATTTTAAAAGATAAATATTTTTACAAATGCAACCATTTGAACAATTCGAAGAAGAAGTTGATGTATTAGAAGAAGTTGTTGGTGTGGATCAATATGATCTTGTAGTGTTTAACGACGAAGTAAATACATTCGATTTTGTGATTGAAACACTTATAGATGTGTGTGGGCATTCGGCTGAACAAGCAGAACAATGTACATTATTGATTCATTTCAAGGGTAAATGTGCTGTAAAAAAAGGTACTTTTGAAGAACTCGCTCCGATGAGAAATGATATTTGCCGTCGTGGCATTGCAGCTGAGGTTCAATAAGTGCGCTTTTTCAGTATAATTATTCATTACTTCAAAATCAACATTCCCATAACCCTTGAATTATCCATCCAAACTCATAGAGAATGCTGTTGAAGAAATCTCAAAATTACCAGGCATTGGAAAAAAGACAGCATTGAGAATGGCTTTACATCTATTAAAAAGAGATGAAAAGCAGACACTCCATCTGTCTGAAGCCTTAACGGCTATGAGAACAAAAACACAGTATTGTCGCCAATGTCATAATATTTCAGATGATACCCTTTGTGGAATCTGTACCAATCCTAAAAGAGATGAATCTGTACTTTGTATAGTTGAAGACACCAGAGATGTACTAGCGATAGAAAACACGTCTCAATTCCGTGGACTCTATCATGTTTTAGGAGGAATCATTTCACCATTAGAAGGAATTGGCCCAGGAGATTTGAATATAGATTCATTACTTAATCGTATTGCAGAGAAACAAAATACCCATGCAGCGATAAAAGAAATTATTTTAGGACTTAGTCCTACAATGGAAGGAGATACTACAGCGTTCTATCTTACAAAGAGGCTTAAATCTCTTAATGTAAAAATTACAACGATTGCTAGAGGAATACCTATCGGTGGAGATTTAGAATATGCAGATGAAATAACGTTAGGAAGAAGCATCGTAAGCAGAATTGTATATGAGTAAAACTTAATGATAAAATTTGTAAAACCTGTTAATCATGAAAAAAATCTCAATTATTGTTCTTTTGGCTATTATCCCTACGTTTGTTAAAAGCCAAATCTTGTTAAAAGCACCATCAGATTCATCTGCTTTATCGTTATTATCTCCAATGATGAAAGATTACTTACATTCGTATCAGCAGAAGAACAACTTAAAACGATTTCCACAAAAGCCAATCGGTTTAGCTGAAATTAAAAAATCTGTAGAAAATATTGATAATTTAATTATTGTAAAACCAGATTTGGCTCAAATGTCAAAAATGCCAGTTGTTCAGCCACCAACAGATATTAATCATCATTTAATAATTATTACTCCAAAAGAACCGAATCGAATTACTCCTGAAAATAATTCTGAATTATTTAAAAAGGAAAATTAGATTTCATTAACATTTCAAACAAAATCTCCAATGAACCGTAAAAATTTCTTAAAGACAACTTTGGCATCGGCTTTTGCATTGTCGGGTTTAAATTCATTTAGTTTTTCATTAAGAAGAAGTTATAACGATAAATTACCAAAGCTTACTTTGGATGAAGTTGTTTTAGAATCAGCTCCTTTTTCATTAGCAGCATTGCCTTATGCTCCTGAAAGCTTAGAACCAAGTATTGATAAATTGACGATGGAAATTCATCATGGGCGTCATCACAAGGCTTATGTAGATAACCTTAACAAAGCGATTGTAGGAACTCCTTACGAAAAATTGTCTTTATGGGATATTTTAAAAGAAGCAGGCAAAGCTCCCGCTGCTATTAGAAATAATGCAGGTGGACATTGGAACCATACTTTTTTCTGGAATGTGATGTCTCCTAAAGGCGGAGGAATACCTAAAGGAGAATTGTTAGAAGAAATCAACAAAACTTTTGGTTCGTTTGATAAATTCAAAGAAGAATTTGCGAAAGCTGGAACTACTCGTTTTGGTTCTGGTTGGGCTTGGTTAATTGTTCAAGACAAAAAGTTAGTGATTAGTTCAACTCCAAATCAAGACAATCCTTTGATGGATGTTGCTGAAAAGAAAGGTTCTCCAATTTTAGGATTAGATGTTTGGGAACATGCATATTATTTGAAATATCAAAACAAACGTGCGGATTACATTACTGCATTTTGGAATGTTGTAAATTGGGATGCAGTTTCAAAGAATTTTGAAAACATCATTAAATAATATTTTAGGTTCTGTGCATACTTTATGTACAGAACCTAATTTGAAAGCTTGAAAACGTTTATCATTTTTAAAAACCATCGTGAAATTTGATAAATAACATTTACTAACATGAATTCTGAAACACTTCTCGACACAATTCCATCACTTGATTTAGCAGATTTTCTTTCGGATAATCCCGAACGTAAAGAAAAATTTGTACAAGATTTAGGAGCTGCTTTTAATAATATTGGTTTTGTAGCCATCAAAAATCATGGTTTAACCAATGACGATACTGAAAAACTTTATGATAATGTTCAGAAGTTTTTCTTTTCTCCAGATGAATTAAAAATGCAATATGCCATTGAAGGAATTGCTGGACAAAGAGGTTATATTAGTAAAGGGAAAGAAACTGCTAAAGGTTTTAAAGTACCAGATTTAAAAGAATTTTATCACGTTGGTCAGCCAAAAATTGATGATGGAGACCCAATTTGGGAAGAATACCCAGATAATGTTTTTCCAAAAGAGCAACCAGATTTTGAAGAATATACACTTCATACCTACAAAACGCTAGAAAATGCGGGTAAGACCTTATTAAAGGCCATTGCTTTGTATTTAGAATTACCAGAAGATTATTTTGAAGAAAAAGTAAAACATGGAAACTCTATTTTAAGAGCGATTCATTATTTTCCTATTCTGAATCCTGAAGCATTACCAGAAGGAGCTGTGAGAGCTGCTGCACATGGAGATATTAATTTGATTACTTTACTGATGGGTGCTTCAGCGGAGGGACTAGAAGTTTTAAGAGCTGATGGTGTTTGGATTCCGATTACTTCTTTACCAGATTATGTTGTGGTAAACGTAGGTGATATGTTAGATAGATTAACTAACCATAAATTAAAATCAACGATTCATCGTGTGGTAAACCCACCTAAAGAAAAATTGGGTACTTCACGTTTTTCTATTCCTTTCTTTATGCACCCTCGCTCAGAAATGAATCTTACGTGTCTGGAATCTTGTATTGATGCTACTCATCCAAAAATGTATGTTGATATGACAGCAGGGGAGTTTTTGAATGAAAGACTAATTGAATTAGGCTTAAAGAAGTAATTTTGTTATTTATATAGAATCCATGAGATTATAGAATATCTCATGGATTTGTTTTTTAATTTATAAAAGCTATTTATTATCCAAATGAAAAAAATCAGAAGACTCATCTTTCTCCAAGACGTTCTGATTCTTGCTTGTACTTCTTTTGGAGGACCACAAGTACATTTGGCAATGTTTATTGACCGTTTTGTAAAGAAAAGAAATTATCTCACAGAAGCTGAATTACTTGAACTTCAAGCATTATGTGGATTTCTTCCCGGACCTACTTCTACACAAACAATTACTGCATTAGGTTACAAAATCGGTGGGCCAAATTTAGCATATCTGACTTTACTTGTTTGGATTACTCCAGCGGTTACAGTAATGACTGCCGCCGCTTTTGGAATGACTTATCTTCAGAATAGAAATATCATTAGGTTTATACAACCGATAGGAGTTGCCTTTATTATTCATGCAGGTTTTGTATTAGGACATAAAGTTATTAAAAATGTTTCTGGAATAATTTTGATGATACTTGCCGCTGGCTTTGCATTCTATTTTCAGTCGCCTTGGGTTTTTCCTATCTCATTGATTATTGGTGGGACATTTACAGCATTCAATTATAAAGATTATCCCCATCAAACAAAACATAAAATGGTTATTCCTTGGGCTAACTTTAATTTGTTTTGGATTTTTTTATTGTGTTTAGCATTACTTGGGCATTTTACAGATTATGAACCCATTCGATTATTTGAAAACTTTTATCGAAATGGTAGTTTAGTTTTTGGCGGAGGACAAGTACTAGCACCAATTCTTTATACTGAATTTGTGGAATTTAAAGAATTAGTAAGAGCCGATGATTTTTTAACCGGGATGGCACTTTCCCAAGCCTTGCCGGGGCCAGTTTTTGCATTTACTTCTTATTTAGGAACTTTAGTAATGAAAGAAGGCACTTGGTGGGAACAATTATTAGGAAGTGCTGTTGGTGCCGCTGGTATTTTTTTGCCGGGGACTTTTTTGATATTTTTTGTGTATAGAATTTGGGGACAGCTAAAACAATACAGGGGAATTAGAGCCTCTTTGGACGGAATAAATGCCACTTCAATTGGATTAACTTTAGCAGCAGCCGTCACTTTTATTGTTCCAATGGTCAAGCAAGTAGATATTGTTGGTATGGTAACCGTAATTGCTACATTTTTAATCTTACAATTTACCAAGATTCCAAGCTTTTTTATTTTCTTGGGGGGATTGATATTGGGATTTATCTTTTAAGAAAAAAGCCATTTCAGATATTACTCCAAAATGGCTTTTATTATTTTTACTTCAACAACCCCAAAAGATACTTACCATATCCACTTTTCACCAGTGGTTCTGCTACTTTTCTGAGTTGTTCTTCATCAATGAATCCCATTCTGTAAGCTACTTCTTCAATACAACCTACTTTTAGTCCTTGTCTTTCTTCAATTACTTGTACAAATTGTCCTGCTTGCATTAAGGATACAAATGTTCCAGTATCTAACCAAGCTGTTCCTCTGTTCAATACACCAACTTTTAGTTTTCCTTGTTTCAAGTATTCTTTGTTAACGTCAGTAATTTCATATTCTCCTCTTGGTGAAGGCGCTATGTTTTTAGCAATTTCAACTACTGAGTTATCATAGAAATATAAACCTGGAACTGCATAATTTGATTTTGGCTCAACTGGCTTTTCTTCAATAGAAAGTACATTGAAATCATCATCAAATTCTACTACTCCATATCTTTCAGGGTCGTGTACTTGATAAGCGTATACCACACCACCTTCTGGGTCGTTGTTAGATTGAAGTAATTTACTTAATCCACTTCCGTAGAAAATATTATCTCCTAAAACCAAAGCTACTTTATCATCACCGATAAATTCTTCGCCAATTACAAAAGCCTGAGCTAATCCATTTGGTAAAGGTTGTTCTGCATATTCAAATCTACAACCCACTTGCGAACCATCTCCCAAAAGCTTTTTGAAATGTGGTAAATCGTGAGGAGTAGAAATAATTAAGATTTCTTTGATGCCCGCCAACATCAGAATTGAAAGCGGATAATAAATCATTGGTTTGTCGTAAACAGGCATTAATTGTTTACTTACAGCTAAGGTTAGTGGATGAAGACGAGTCCCCGAACCACCAGCTAGAATAATTCCTTTCATTTCTTATAGCTTTAGGCTGTAGGCAATAGCTACATTGCATAAAATACTTATTGCCTGTAGCATATTACCAAAGCGATTTAAGAGTACATTTTTTTATAATATTCTTGATAATTTCCAGAAGTAACATTATCCAACCATTCCTGATTGCTCAAAAACCAATCTACGGTTTTCTCAAGTCCTTCTTCAAATTGTAAAGATGGTTTCCAACCTAATTCATTCATGATTTTTGTAGCATCAATGGCGTATCTTAAATCATGTCCAGCACGGTCTGTTACATAAGTAATTAACTGTTCTGAAGTACCTTCTGGTCTTCCAAGTTTACTGTCCATCGTTTTACAAACTAACATAACGATGTCTATATTTTTCCATTCGTTAAAACCTCCAATATTATAAGTTTCACCAAGTACTCCATTATGGAAAACTGTATCAATTGCTCTAGCATGGTCAACCACAAATAACCAATCTCTTACATTTTCACCTTTTCCATAAACAGGTAATGGTTTATTGTTCAAGATGTTGTGAATCATTAAAGGCAATAATTTCTCAGGGAAATGATTTGGACCGTAGTTATTAGAGCAGTTCGTAATAACAACTGGTAACTTATAAGTATTACCATAAGCTCTTACAAAGTGGTCAGATGAAGCCTTTGAAGCAGAGTAAGGAGAACGAGGGTCATAAGGAGTTGTTTCTGTAAAGAAATCTTCTGGATTGTGTAATTCTCCATAAACCTCATCCGTAGAAACATGATAAAAACGCTTTCCTTCATATCCAGAGGCTTTCCAAGTATTTTTAGTAGCGTTCAATAAATTACAAGTACCTACAACATTGGTCATGACAAAAGCCATTGGTTCAGAGATAGAGCGGTCAACATGAGATTCAGCAGCTAAGTGAATAACCCCATCAAACTGATGTTCAGCAAATAAAGCATCGATGAAACTAGCATCAACAATATCGCCTTTTACAAAAGTATAATTAGGTTGATTTTCAATATCTCTTAAATTCTCCAAATTCCCAGCATAAGTCAATTTATCCAAATTGAAAATTTGATAATCTGGATACTTTGTAACAAATAGTCTGACAACATGTGAGCCAATAAAACCTGCTCCGCCCGTGATTAATAGTTTCTTCATAAACAAGTATTTTGTAAGTAAATGGTTATTCCTTATTTTTCAATTAGCTTTTTCTGCCAGTTCCAAGCATCGCCTAAGGCATCTGTTAACGTTTTTTCAGTTTTCCAACCTAAAATTTCATTAGATTTTGTGCAATCTGCATAAACAGCTACAACATCACCATCACGTCTTGGTTTGATACTATAATCAACTTTTAAACCAGTTGCCGCCTCAAAAGCATTGATTACATCCAAAACTGAACTACCTGTTCCTGTTCCAATATTGAAGAAATCATAATATTGTCCTTCTGGTTGTTTCAACAATAAATCCAGTGCCGAAACGTGTGCTTTTGCTAAATCAACAACATGAATATAGTCACGAACTGCAGTTCCATCTGGTGTTGGATAATCATCGCCAAAAACTGCTAAAGCTCCTCTTAATCCTGCAACACTTTGAGTTAAGAAAGGTACAAGATTAGCTGGAACACCTAATGGTAATTCACCAATCAAAACACTTTCGTGAGCCCCAATTGGATTAAAGTATCTTAGTGAAATAGCATGAAAGTTCTTTTCACTTATCACCGTATCTTTAATGATTTCTTCGCAAACTTGTTTCGTGTTTCCGTAAGGAGACATTGCAGGTTGTACGGCTGAATTTTCTGTTACTGGTAAAGTGTCGGGTTGACCGTAAACTGTACATGAAGAAGAAAAAACTAAGTTTTGCACACCATATTCCAACATTTTTTGAAGCATCAGAACTGTTGCTGAAATATTGTTTTTGTAATATTTCAAAGGATTTGCTACCGATTCACCAACGGCTTTATTCGCAGCAAAGTGAATAATACCATCAATTTTTTGTTCAGTGAATAATGTATCCCATGTAGCTGCTTCAGAAATATCTCCTTCGTACAAAGTAACGGATTGACCGATGATTGTTTCGATGCCAGTGATGGCACTTTTTTCAGAGTTTGAAAAATTGTCAACGAGGACAGTTTCGTATCCAGCATTGTGAAGTTCAACTACTGTGTGAGACCCAATAAAGCCTGCACCACCTGTTACTAAAATTTTCATATTTTAAGTGAATCCAGAAAAAAGGAAGAGTTAAGTCAAGTTATTATCGCTTGTACAAAATATTCTGCACCAATTGATAATAAGTATGAGGTTGTGAAAAACAAATTTAGCATAAAGCCTTTCTAAAACAAAAAATATATAATTGCTTTTTAAATAAGAATTATCATTAAAAAAGAACCTGAAGCCCAAATTTGCACTTTTGAATAAGAAATGTTATTTTTAATCAATTTAAACGTGACAATATGAAGCAATCAGAAATTAAGGCTTTGGTTTCCTTATTAGAGGACGATGATAACGAAGTATTAAATCTTGTAGAAAATAAAATTAGATCTTTGGGTGGGTCGGTAATTCCGTTTTTAGAAGACCGTTGGGAGGAATCTTCTTTGAGCCCTTATACCCAGAAAAAAATTGAAGATTTAATTCATGATTTACAATATGAAGCCTTTTTTTCAAGATTAGTTACTTGGAAAGAAAATGGTGCCGAAGATTTATTAGAAGGAATGTGGGCAATCGCTACTTATCAATATCCTGAGCTTTCTATTGAAAAACTACGTCAAGATTTACAACAGATTTATTATGAGGTTTGGTTAGAAATTAGGGACAATATGCACCCGATGGATCAAATCAAAACGCTAAATTCTGTGATTTTTGGGAAGTTGAAATTTGGGGCAAATACTAAACATTTTCACTCAGCTTCCAATTCAATGTTGAATGTAGTGATGGAATCAAAAAAAGGAAATCCTATTTCACTTTGCGTGATTTATTTATTGATTGCCCAAAAACTAAGATTGCCTGTTTGGGGAGTAAATCTTCCTAATTTGTTTATTTTGACTTACAAATCTGAACAAATGCAATTTTATGTCAATGTTTTTAATAGAGGTTTAGTTTTTAGCAAAGTTGATATTGATAATTATATTTCTCAGTTAAATATAGCTCAAAACGACATTTTTTATCAACCTTGTAGTAATTTGGATATTATCAGACGAGTACTCAGAAACCTGACTTTGGCTTTTGAAAAAGTAGGAGATGACGATAAAGTACAAGAAATCGAAAAAGCACTGAAAGAAATGATGAAGTAAAAATTTGTTGCTCAAATCAATGTTTGAGCAACAAATTAAGTATTCTATTTAAAATAAAAGATATTGAGTATGAATACAAATGCAGATGTTGATATTGATATTTAAACTCACAATTAATCATTCTTTAAGTGACTGTCAACACATAATCATCAAAATAAATTACTAAAAGCTGGTGTTCTGTTTTTAGTTGACCTTCAATAAAAATTTCTCCTTTTAATCTACTTGGCTTTTCTTCAAAAGGCTCAATATAAATATTTTCTTTGAGGGATAAATTCTTTTTCCCATACCATTTATATAAACTTTCCTTTGCACACCAGTAAATACAAAGTTTTACTAAATCATTTTCTGAATGTACAAGTTCAGAAGTGCTCAGAAATTTGTGTGCAACTCTACTTAGTTTGTCTGAAATTCTTTCTAAATCAATTCCTACTTCTTCGTCTAAACTAATTACCACAGCAGCATACTCATTGGTATGCGTTAAAGAAATGTAGGCAGTATGATTATTAATGAGATACGGGTTTTTGAATGAATCTTTACCAATACCGTGATAGTTTAAATCAAACAATTCCATTGTGTGTTTTGCACAAGTTCTGCTGGCTAACCATTCTAATTGTTTGGTAGGATGGCTCACATTTGAAAGACTAATTAAGTCTTTTTCATTAATCCCAAGATACTCCAAATAGAATGAGATTGTCTCTTCAATTTTCCAAAGAGTTAAGATACTTTTTTCAGAAATATTTTTACAAAAAATTATTGCCATTTAACTATCCTGTAATTCAAAGCAATACAAACTCTTGAAGAGCTTAAGCAGCTTTGATTGTTGTCATTAGACGCAAAATAAACTATTTTTGCTTAAATAAAGATTTAAAATTTTAAACACTACTTATGCAAGTTGATAGAATAGATACATTTTCTGGTCATCGTGACTGTGTTTATACACTTGAAGGTAGTGCAGATGCTACAGAGTTTTTTTCGGCGGGTGGCGACGGACTTGTGGTAAGATGGAATTTACAAAAGCCAGATTTAGGAGAATTAATCGCACAAGTTCCTGCTTCTGTTTATGCAATTTGTTTGGATAAACAGAGAAATCAGCTTTGGGTAGGGCAAAATTTTGATGGCATTCATCTCATAGATGTTGTACACAAAAAAGAAATAAAATCTTTAAAAATTACTTCAGCTTCTATATTCGATATTAAAATACATGAAAACATAGCTTTAATCGGTTTATCTGATGGCATAATCGTTGTAATGGATGTCGATACTTTTAGTGTAAAAAAGCATTTAAAAGCTTCTGAAAAAAGTGTTAGAAGTATAGATATAAATGAAAAAGCAAATGAATTTGCAGTAGGATACAGTGATTTTTCTGTAAAAATCTTTGATTTGCAGGATTTTTCATTGAAATTAGTGATAAATGAACATTCAAATTCAATCTTTTCCGTTTGTTATTCACCAGATAAAAAATATTTATTAACTACTGGAAGAGATGCCCATTTGAAGGTTTGGGATGTTGCGTTAAATTACCAATTAAAAGAGAATATTGTAGCACACCTTTTTGCAATTAACCATATTACCTACCACCCAACTGGCGATTTTTTTGCAACTTGTAGCATGGATAAATCCATTAAGATTTGGGATGCGATTAACTTTAAATTATTGAAAGTAATTGATAGAGCCAGACATGCTGGACATGGGACATCGGTAAATAAACTTTTTTGGAGTACTTACGAAAATCAGTTGATTTCTGCCTCCGACGACAAACAAATAGCTGTTTGGGGATTGAAAAGCTAGAATGAGTCTTTTTTTAGAAGCCAAGCATTTTGCGACCAAATTAAACAATTAAGAAAATGAGAATTACTCCATTAGAAATAAGAAAACATACTTTTGATAAAAGCTTTAGAGGTTACGATACAGAATCAGTTGAAGCTTTTTTACTTTCGCTTTCGCAAGAATGGGAACGTGTTGGTGATGATATGCGCCAATCAAAACAAAAACTAGAAGTAGCTGAACGTGAAATTGTTAGAATGAAAGAGATTGAAAATAGTCTCTTTAAAACATTGAAAGCTGCTGAGGAAGCTCAAGACCAAATTAATGTTAAAGCTCAGAGTGAAGTAGAGCAACTTAAAGAAAATGCTAGAATTGAAGCAGAAGAAATATTGAATGAAGCACGGAAAAATGCTAAAATGATTGTTTCTGATGCAGAAAATAAAGCTAAGTTTTTGGTAGAAGAAGCCGTGAATGATTTAAAAAATTATGAACGTGACTTCAAAGCAATGGAAAAATACAAAGAGTTTTTAGTTGTTGAACTTAAACGCTTTGCTAATGATACTTTAGAAAAAGTTGCAAAATTTGAAGATAATCTAAGTTCAAGGACTACTTTTCAGAAAATTGAAAATGTTGTTGAAAAATCTGTTTCTTCTGTTTCGCCTTCAAATGAAGTAAAAAGTACTGTTGTAGAAGAGCCAACAAAACAAATACCGACAGTTCCAGTTAAGGAAGAAGCGTTTATAGAAAATGCACCTTTATTTGCTAAGGCTGAAGAATCAAAAAATGAAACAGAAATTCTTTTTGAACCTGCCAATGATTTTGATGATGAAAATGAAGAATTGCCAGAAGTACATAAAATATTAGAGAAACAAGACCAAGTTATTTTTAATGCCAAAGCAGACGAATTGGTAAGAGAAATGAGAACCATAAAAGTAAAACCAAGAAAACCAGGTAAAGATGATGGACTACCAACGGTTTCATCTGTCATGGAGGAATTTGGGAAAGATAATTCAAGTGGAATCTCAAATGGTGGTGGTTCTTTTTTTGATGATTTGTAGATGTTTGAAACTAAATTAATACTTTAAGAAGTATTTTGAAATAAAAAAACAATGGGAATAATTGCCCTTGAAGGCATTGAATTTTTTGCATATCATGGAGTATATGCTGAAGAACAAAAAATTGGGAATCGATATCAAATAGATATTGCTATTACAACCGATTTTTCAGAAGCTGCTGAAAATGATAAACTTAGCGATACAGTGAATTATGGCGATGTGTATGAAATCATTTCAGGAGTAATGAAAATAAAAGCAAAATTATTAGAACACATAGCCCAATTAATTATTAAAAGTGTTCGAAACCGCTATCCAAAAGTAGAATTAATAGAAGTTTCAGTATCCAAATTTAATCCACCTATCGGAGGTGTTTGTACAAGAGCAAAAGTAACGCTGAAAGGATAAAATAAATTTATGGCACATCAAGTAACGATTAAAGATTTAGCTCGCCATTTGAATGTTTCAGTGGCAACAATTTCTCGTGCTTTGCGTGACATGCCAGAAATAAAACCAGAAACTCGTCAGGCAGTTTTGCAATTAGCAAAAGAGTGGGATTATCAACCCAATATCTTGGCAACAAGTTTGGTAAAGAGTAGAACTAAAACCATTGGCGTAATTGTACCTGATTTGGCTTATCATTTTTTTGCTTCTGTAATAAAAGGTATTGAGGCTGAGGCGATTGCTCGTGGATATAGCTTACTTTTAACGCAAACAAGCGAGTTGTATGAAAGAGAACTCATCAATGTCCAAAATTTATCGAGAGGTCAAGTAGAAGGTTTTATCATTTCACTTTCTCAGGAAACTGTAGATTTAGATCATCTCAAGCGCTTGCAAAGAAAAGGCATTCCTCTCGTTTTTTTTGATAGAGATGCTCAAGAACTTGATGTTTCTAAAGTGATGGTTGATAATGTTGGTGCCGCTTATGAAGCCACCAAACATTTAATTGATAATGGCTGTAAAAGAATTGCTTTTTTAGCTGGTCCACAGAGTGTAACTGTGAGTAACCAAAGATTGGAAGGTTACGGAAATGCTTTAAAAGATCATGGAATGCTAGTAGAAGATGAGCTGATTGTTCATGGGGAGTATGCTTTGTCTAAGGCAGTAGCAATTACGCATCATCTATTAAATCTTGAAAATAGACCAGACGGATTAATTGTTGTGAGTGACCGTTTGGCTGTTGGTGCTATTTCGGCTTTAAAAGCACGAAATATTAAAATTCCAGATGAAGTAGCGGTAGTAAGTTTTAACGACGAGCCAATTTGTACTGTTATCACACCGACTTTATCTAGTGTTGCTCAGCCTACTTTGGATATTGGAAGAAACGCAACCTCTTTATTAATTGATGAAATAGAAGATGCTGCTGGTACTTTTAAGCCGGAAATACAAATATTGAAAACCCAATTAATTGTCAGAGAATCTTCTCAACGATTAAAATAGCATAAAAATAATAAAGCCCGAAGTAAATATTGATTTCTTCGGGCTTTGTTATTTTTAAAGCAATGTAGCATCCAAGCTGATTGTTGCGTTAAAAAGTTTTGAAATTGGACAATTCACTTTTGCATGATTTACCAATTCTTCAAATTTATCTTGCGTCAAACCTGCGGCTTTAACAGAAGTTGTTAATTTAATTTCGTTGATAGCGCCATTTTCTAAAATTACTTGTGAGCTTGTATCAATAACATCAGCCACAAAACCAGCACCTTGTAAATTGAACGCTAATTGCATAGAAAAACATCCTGCATGAGCTGCCGCAACTAATTCTTCTGGATTGGTACCAATGCCATCTTCAAAACGTGTATTGAATGAATATTGAGTGTTGCTCAAAACACCACTTGGACTTGTTAATGTACCTTTACCATCTTTACCTGCACCAATCCATTGGGCAGTAGCACTTCTTTTGATTTGCATGATTTTTTTATTTAAGTTTATGAGACAAAATTGGTTGAATAATACTGTTTTAAATTAACTTTCATAACTAATTCCAAGCGTTTCTAAATCGTCTTCGGCTAATTCTGAAGGTTCAATATAAATATTTAATAGTTTTGTGTTGTCATTTCGTTTCCATTCTTCAGCAGCATCATCAAAAATAGTTAAGATGATTTCTCTTATTTCATCATTTTCTTCTTCAAGAAAATTATCATAATTTTTGAATACAATTCTAACATCGTTTTCGTCTAACCAATCTAAATCATTGATTAGTTCATCGAAAGAATCCATATTATGATTGAAATAATCAGGAAAACGAAGAGCTTCTCCCAGAATTTTATAGAAAGCTTCAGCAGTATCAGCTTTTTCACCATCTATGATAGCTACTAGAATATTGTTTTGAGATGTTTGAGTATATGTTTCTTTTAAAATGTAATAATTTGCCATTGCATTATTTTATTTCAACAAATGATTGATAATGATTTTTAGTATAATAGGCTTTTTTGTCGGAACCAGTTACTAACCTTTCGGCACCTCTGTTTTTACCTTCAATTTTCGGGTAAATATCCCACTCACGATAATGAATATTTTGATTGTACTGATTTTTTTTAGGGAGTAAGCCCTCATAATTCCCAAATTTTCTACCTCCTACATAGCCATTTATTGCATTTATTGGACGTCCATTTTCTCGAACAAATTTCAAAACTTTTATTGCTTGCTGGGGAATTTCTTGAGATGCTTGATTACTTTGCAGAAGTACTTCATAATAATAAGTTTTTTCACTCGTTTCAGCAATGTATTTGTGATTATTAAGAATCACGTTTTTTGTAGGATAACAATTTGCTGAAAAACAAGTAAAAAGGCAAAGGACAACAAAAGTGAGAGTACGAAGTAATAGATTTTTCATAGTTGAGGATAGTTTTGGTAAAACTACAAAAGAAGTTTTGAATTTTATTTGACAATATTTTTTTTAATAAAAAAATCATCACAAAAGTATTTTATTGTCAACTTAGTCACGATTTTGATGGAATCAATTTGCAGTGAATTATAATTCAATCAAGTTTGGATAATCTTCTCATAAAGCTTGTATTCTCGTCCCTCTCAAATTTGCAAAACCATTAAAATTTCACGAAATTTGTATAAAATGGCATTTTAAGGGTACTTAAAATTATACCAATTGATTTTGTTATTGAGAAAAATCAAAAAAGGTACGTAAGTCCCTTCAACCAAACCTTATTTATATGTCAGAACAACATAGTAACATTATTTCGATTAACATTGAGGACGAAATGCGTGGTGCTTACATTGACTATTCAATGTCAGTTATTGTGTCTCGTGCCTTACCAGATGTCCGTGATGGATTAAAACCTGTTCACCGCCGAGTACTTTTTGGGATGGATGAATTAGGTGTGAATTACAACAAAGCTTATAAAAAGTCAGCTCGTATTGTTGGTGAGGTAATGGGGAAATTTCACCCACATGGTGACTCCTCAGTATACGACACCATGGTGAGAATGGCTCAGGAATGGTCGTTAAGGTATCCACTCGTTGATGGCCAAGGGAACTTTGGTTCTGTTGATGGCGATTCACCTGCGGCGATGCGTTATACCGAAGCTAGATTAAAAAGAATAGCTGAAGAGCTTTTAGGAGACCTCAATAAAGATACAGTCGATTTCCAAAATAACTTCGATGATTCTCTTCAAGAACCAACGGTACTTCCTTCAAAAATTCCCAATTTATTATTAAATGGTACTTCTGGTATTGCAGTAGGGATGGCCACCAACATGGCACCTCATAACTTAACAGAAGTAGTTGAAGGAATTATTGCCTACATTGATGATAGAGATATTACTATTGAAGGCTTGATGCAGTATATCAAAGCTCCAGATTTTCCAACTGGAGGTACTATTTACGGCGTTTCTGGTATTAAAAATGCTTTTGCTACGGGTAGAGGAAGAATCGTAGTGCGTGGAAATGCTACTTTTGAAACATCAAAAACTGGGAAAGAACAAATTATTGTTTCTGAAATTCCTTACATGGTCAATAAAGCATCATTGATTAAACAATGTGCTGATTTGGTGAATGAAAAGAAAATTGAAGGAATTTCTGAAATCAGAGATGAGTCTGACCGTGACGGTATGCGTATCGTTTTTGATTTGAAAAGAGATGCTGTTCCCAATGTAATTTTGAACAATCTTTACAAACAAACGGCATTACAATCTTCGTTTTCAGTTAATAATGTTTGTTTGGTAAAAGGTCGTCCTTATACGCTTACATTGAAAGACTTAATTCATTATTTCGTAGAACACAGAAACGAAGTAGTGATTCGTCGTACTCAATACGATTTAAGAGAAGCCCAAAAAAGAGCACATATTTTAGAAGGCTTTATTATCGCCCTTGATAACTTAGATGCTGTTATTAAACTCATCCGTGAATCACGTGACCCACATACGGCTCAACTTGGTTTGATGGAACAGTTTAATCTTTCTGAGATTCAATCAAAAGCAATTCTTGAAATGCGTCTTCAACGCCTTACTGGTATGGAGCGTGACAAGATTTTGGCTGAATATGAGGAAATCAAACGTTTGATGGAAGATTTGCAAGATATTTTGGATAGACCAGAACGTCAGTTGCAAATCATCAAAGACGAATTGATTGAAATTAAAGAACGTTACGGTGATGCTCGTCGCACACAAATCAACATGACAGATGATGAATTCTCGATTGAAGATATGATTGCTGATGAGGAAATGTTAATTACTGTTTCGAATCAAGGTTATATCAAGCGTACTCCAATCAGCGAATACAAAGCTCAAGGAAGGGGAGGAGTAGGTTCTCGTGCAGTAGCTACAAAAGATAGCGATTATACAGAACATCTATTTACAGCAACCATGCACAATTGGTTACTCTTTTTTACTGAAAGTGGAAAATGTTTCTGGTTAAGAGTATATGCTGTTCCTGAAGGACAAAAAACTGCAAAAGGAAGACCAGTTCAAAATTTAATGAATATTGAAAGTGGTGATTCAATCCGTGCGGTAATCAATGTAAAATCGCTTACAGATCCAGATTACATCAATAATAACTTTATTGTAATGTGTACTGAAGATGGAACGATTAAGAAAACAACATTAGAAGCTTATTCTCGTCCACGCCAGAATGGTATTATTGCTATTACGATTAGAGAAAACGATAGATTATTAGATGTATCGTTAACAAACGGAAATAATCATATTATCATTGCAACAAATACTGGTCGTTCAGTTCGTTTTGAAGAATCACGTGTTCGTCCAATGGGTCGTTCTGCTGCCGGTGTTAAAGGTATTTGGCTTGACGAAGAGAAGCAAGACGAGAAAGCAATTGGCATGGTATGTATCGAAGACCCAGAAACACAACAGTTGTTGGTAGTTTCTGAAAAAGGTTTCGGTAAACGTTCGGATGTTGAAGATTATCGTTTAACAAACCGTGGCGGAAAAGGAGTGAAGGCACTCAATTTAACTGACAAAACAGGTAACTTGGTAGCAATCAAAGAAGTAACTGATAATAATGATTTAATGATTATTACAAAATCAGGTATTTTAATCCGAATTGCTGTTGCCGATTTACGTGTAATGGGCAGAAATACCCAAGGTGTTAAATTGATTCGTTTGAAAAATGAATCAGATGAAATCTCTTCTGTAACAAAAATTGTTAAAGATCCAGAAGAAGAAATCGTTACAGATATTACGCCAGAAGCAGATGTAGATACAGCATCTACTGAAGGTGAAGTAATCCAAGAATAGCTATTTTAAGAGAGTACCGTTTGTAAAATCGCAGTAAAATGCGATTTTACTTTTTCAATAATTTAATAAATAGAAACCATTTCCAAACAGAACAATGAAAAAAATCACACTTGCTCTTTTCGCAATACTGATGACAGCAGGAGCAGCCTCTGCTCAAATGGACAAACTTATGGTTGAGGCTAATCGTAAAACTATTTCCGATGCGGTAAAGAAAGCTGATGCGGCTGTTACTAAGAAAGATTCGGCAAAAGCTAAAACCTGGTTGACTCGTGGAGAAGCATATTTAGACCTTGCCAATTCTCAAGATTCAGTGTTGACAAAAGGAGAACCTTTAGCAGCTTACAAAGCTGTAGAGTATTTCAAAAAAGCAATCGCCTTAGAAAAAGATGGAGCCGCTGGAGTTGCAGCTAAAAAATATCTTTTACTTACTTATGCTAAAGACGGAAAACCTGAAATTGAAGGACAAAAAACATTTAGTGCTTTCATGAATGGTGGTATTGCTAAATATCAAGCTAAAAATTTTACTGGTGCTGTAAAAGATTTGCAAATGGCATCTGAAATTAGCCCTAAAGATACAACTGCAGCGATGTACACAGGTGTGATTGGTCAAATGGCAAAAGATGATGCAGCTGCCAAAGCAGGATTTGAAAAATTCCTAGAACTAGGAGGGAAGGACCCTGCAATGGTTTATGCTTTAGCTCAGATTTATAGAAACGAAAAAAATGAAGAAAAAGCAATTTCAACATTAGAAAAAGGAATTGCTCTTCATCCAAATAACAAAGATTTAAAGTCAGAGAAAATCAATTTACTTTTATCATTCAAAAAGATTGATTTGGCCATCAAAGAACTTGAAAGTTCAGTAGCAAAAGGAAATAGCAACCCACAAGAAGTATTAAACTTAGGGATTCTTTATGAAAACAAAGCTCAAGAATTTGCTCCAGAAATTCGCTCTTTAAGAGAAACTTTAGCTGATAATAATGTAGATGCTTTAAAGAAAAAGATTCAAGCACAAAAGGATAAAGTAGGAGCTTATGACGAAGAAATTAAGCGTTTGACTGACAAAATTAAAAAAGATCCTAAGAGTGCAGCGGCTTCAAAAAAACAAATTGCATCAGTAAAGGAAATGCAAAATGAACAAAAAGCTGAATTAACTAAGCTTAATGAAGAGGCTGCTAAACAAGCTTCAAGTGGAGTAAATGTAGAAGAAGTAAATAAAAAGTTAGCTGATTTAGAAGCAAAACAAAAAGAAGCGAAAGAATCTGCTTTAAACTTCTACAAGAAATCATTAGACTTAGATCCTAATAACTACGATGTTAACTTCAATTTAGGCGTAATGAGCTTTAATGAAGCTGTAGAGATTAAGAAAAAAGTTGATTTGTTAGATATGGCTGCTTATAAGACAGAAGGTAAGAAAATCGAAGAGCAAGCAGACAAGAAATTCAGAGAAGCTTTACCATATTTTGAGAAAGCGTATTCAATCAAACAAGAAGACGATTTGAAATCAAGTTTGAGAAGTTTATACCAAATTTTGAAAATGGAAGATAAGCTTAAAGCTTTAGGAGAATAATAAAAGCTAATTTTGAAATAAATAAAAGGCCTCAGAAATCTGAGGCCTTTTATTTTGTCTTTAGGAGTGGAAATATAAACCTTTTTTCTTTTGAATGTTATTATTTAACATAATGTAAATTATGTAACATTTAAATTTAATGAATTAAGGCTGAATATTAAGGTGAATTATGATGAGTTATGAAAGAGAGTGCTTCTCTTTTGTATTGATAATAAGGAAGTTATACTTATTCTGAGATTTGTAATTGTTTTTTGGTAAGCGCTGAGAATTCCATAAATATTTAAATGAATGCTTCTGTCTTGAATATTTAATTCTAAAGCGGCTATATATTCAAGACAGAAAGTTTAATTATGCTGTAATTATGCTCTCTAAATCTGCAGGAGAATATTTTACAGATTTGAGTACTTTATTATCTGAAATTCTATAGACTAAAAATTTATCGCCATCTTTAACGATTTCAGCCAAAGTACCGTCTTTTTCAAAATAGAATTTTACAGTTTCTTCAGCTTCTTCATAAGTATTACAAGCCTTAGACATATTAGATCTTTGTACTTCATTGAATAATTCAACAAATTTATTTCCAAGCCCGAATTCTAACACAGCTCCAGAAAGTACATATTGAATATCACAAAGAGCATCAGCAATTTCTACAATGTCATTAGCTTCAATTGCTTCTTGTAATTCTTTTAGCTCTTCAGCGATAAGGCTTACTCTTAAATTACATCGTTCTATAGAAGGAATTTGTGGTGTATCAAGAATTGGAGCTTTGAATGTACGATGAAATTCAGCGACTTGATTAAGAGAATCGATACTTTGCATGTTTAAAATGATAATGTTTAATGAAAAATAAAATGATATTATTCCCCAATATGAGGCATTATTCCTTAGTTTTACTAATGAATTTATAAGTGTCTAATTTTCAGACACTTATAAATTCACGTGGAACACTTGATGTTATTGTATTGATTATCAATTGATTATATGTTTTTTTGTATTTCGTGAAACGATTTGCTACAGATAATAGATAAGTATTTGTAGCAAAACAACGATGGTATAGGTTAATAGCTAATCATCAAAAAATTAGAGTCGGATAGAAAATCGAAAATAAAAATTTCTATTCTGCTTTAATATATATCTTAAAAATAAAATCTGGTTTTAGAAAAATAGAAAACTTTTTAATTTTTGAATTCTTTAGTTTGCGTTATTTTTGATTTTAAGAACCTATCTCATTTAACTAAAACTATATCCTGTTTTTTAAAAATTAACATAAAATAAAGCATAAAATTGAGCTCTATCCTATCTAATTATTAAAAGTTATATTTCAAAATGAAGTTGATATCTCCTATTTTTCGGTGAATATATATCTTTAAAAAATACAATTATACCCTATTTTAAACAGGCTTGCTTTCCATGAAAGTCCCATCAGTATAAAAGATTACAATCCTTTCAATTTGCTTCCCAGATGGAGCTGGTGCTTCAATCTCAGGACGCTCAGTTTTGCGCCTTTGTAGGGCGTTTACAGGTGTTTGTACATACAACTGCTCAGGAGTAACATTTTTAATCGATTCTGAGGGCTTTGCCTCTCTATTAGAATGCTGTCTAATCGGCTGAGAATTAGCTATTTGATTGCTATTTTGTATTGTATTGATATTGGGTAATTCATTGTCAAAAAGTAGCCAATCTCTATCTATATCAGGAAATACCTTTAAAATCCTTTGTACAATGTCTAAACTTGGCTTATTTCTTCCAGAAAGGATATGAGAAATACTGCTTCTTTGAATACCAATGGCATCAGCAAAATAGCTAGGAGACAAACCTTTGTCTATTATTATTTGTTCAATCTTTTTATTTAAATCCATGTTACATATGTGAAATTTACATTTGTGTATAGTGATGTAAATTTACAATATGTCAAGGACAAAAACAAATGTAAATTGTATGTAATTACTCAGATTGAATAATGTAAATTCCATTATCTTGTATTGAAATCACTTTATCTTTGTATAAACCCCCAATCGCTTTCTTGAAATCCTTTTTTGACATTTGTAAATTCCTATAAATAACCTCAGCGTCAGTTTTATCGTTGTAAGGTAAAAAGCCTTTCTGTGCATGCAAGGATGATAAAATGACTTGTTTAACATTGTCAATCCTATCAAATCCTATTTTCCCAAGGGCTAAATCTATCTTTCCATCATCTCTTATTTTCTTGATGTATCCAATTGTAAACTCACCAAGATTAACATTTCTAAACACTTCGTTTTTGTATATTACCCCTATTTTACATTTGTTAATCAATGCTTTTATTCCAAGTTCTGTATATTCATAAGGAAGTAATTCTACTTCATCTCTTTCATTAAATATTGGGTCAACTTCAGGAAGAAATTTATCAATTTTAGCAGATGCTACAATTCTTTGAGTCTCTTCATCAATGTATATATACACTAAATAAGACCTGCCTACTGCCATTTTAGAAAGCTGCTCGCCGAATGGAACGAATAAGTCTTTCATCAAACCCCAGTCAAGAAATACACCTAATTTACTCACATCTTTTACTTTCAAATAAGCAAATTCTCCCACCGTTGCAAAAGGTTTTAAGGTAGTTGCAATAAGTCTATCTTCTGAATCTCTGTAAATAAAGACATCTAAGAATTGTCCTATTTCTGTCCCTTCTGGAACATACACTCTTGGTATTAAAATTTCTTCTCCTTCAAAGCCATCTAGGTATAAGCCGAAGTCTAATTCCTTGATGACTTGAAGTCTATTATATTTTCCTAATTGTAAAGGAGCTACATCGTTAATCATCTGATTTTATATTTTATGTTCGAATAGAATGAATATTCAGTTAATAGCTAATATCTCTGTTAAAACAACTCAAATGGAAATATAAGTATATATTTCCATTTCCTCTAATGTATATAGATATAAGCAAAAAAGTCGTGAATTGTCACGACTTTTTTGCTTATTAGTAAAGGTAATTTTAAACTACTACATTGTTTTCTCTTAAAGCTTGATTTAAAGACGTTTTAAGGTCTGTACTTTCTTTTCGTTTACCAATGATAAGTGCACAAGGAACATTGTATTCTCCAGCAGCAAATTTCTTAGTAAGACTTCCAGGAATTACCACACTATTTTCTGGCACGAAACCAATATATTCAATTGGTTCTGGACCTGTAACATCTATGATTTTAGAGCTACCAGTAATAGTCACACCTGCACCTAATACAGCACGTTTACCAATTCTAGCACCTTCTACTACAATACAACGTGAGCCAATGAATGCACCATCCTCAATAATTACTGGAGATGCCTGAGGTGGCTCTAAGACGCCACCAATTCCAACGCCACCACTCAAGTGAACATCTTTACCGATTTGCGCACAACTACCTACTGTAGCCCAAGTATCAACCATTGTACCAGAATCTACATAAGCACCGATGTTCACATAAGACGGCATCATAATAACACCTTTTGCTAAAAAGGCTCCATATCTTGCTACTGCTGGTGGTACAACACGAACGCCTAAATTAGCATAATTGTTTTTTAATTTCATTTTGTCATGAAACTCAAAAATACCAACTTCTTGTACTTCCATTTGACGAATAGGGAAATACATTACTATTGCTTTTTTTACCCATTCATTTACTGTCCAAGTACCATCTTCGTTAGGATTAGCCGTTCTTAACTCTCCCTTATCTACTTTCTCAACTATTGATTCAATAGCTTTTTTGGTCTCATCAGAAGCTCTTAAACTAGGGTTTTCCCAAGCGTTTTCAATAATTTGTTTTAAATTTTCCATTTAAATATTTTAAATATCGTTACTTATAATTAGTGTGCAAAGATAAACTGTTTTTATACAAAGTCAGAAGGTTTCTACAGATTAGAGTGAATAAATAGGTTATTTATCCGATTAGATAATGTATTATAAAAGTTAGTCCTTTTTTATCGAACATTATCTTAAACTTTAGACTATGTCATTTAAGTTATTGATTATCATTTCTTTGTGTTTTTAATGTTTACGTTTAGGAATAGGTGTCAAAATATTATTTGGTGGTATTATTGCTTTATTTTATGACATTTTGTCACAAAGAAGTACTCGGTTTATTTTTATACTGCAATAGCTAATTTTATAATTTCTTCAAATGGTATTTGAATTACATCATCCAAAGAACAAAAATGTAACCATTTTATGATTATTAAAGTCTTTAATACTTTAAATAAGAAGTCTGCCCTACCCTTTTATTATTTATTGATTTAAAGGTATCTGAAGCAGATTCTTCATTGATTTTTAGATGCCAATGAAGAATTGAACCTCTCTTGATTTTGCTGGTCAAATGTTTATTTTTCGAGCTTTAATGTAATTACTAGAGAGTATAAAAGTGAGAGACTGAGCGAAATTATCATTAGTAAGTCAAAGTAGATAAACTACTATTTTTAGTAATTAACAAGAATCCCAGAACATTTTACTAAGTTTATTAACATTAATTACTAAACAATTTACTCTTATTATAAATTAAAAAGACTTGTATTATTATTCTTAAAACTCTACTTTTGTACTGTAGATTTAATCATTATCCCTTATTTAAAATGGCAAAGGTAAAAGTTGCAATCAACGGTTTCGGACGCATAGGACGCTTAGTCTATCGTCAAATTTATAACATGGAAGGCATTGACATCGTAGCAATCAATGATCTAACTAGTCCTAAAGTATTAGCTCATTTGTTAAAATATGACTCAGCTCAAGGACGTTTCAATGCAGAAGTTACTTCTACTGATAACACAATTACTGTTAATGGCGAAGAAGTAACAATTTACGCACAAAGAGATCCAGCACTTATTCCTTGGGGTAAACATGAAGTTGATGTTGTATTAGAATGTACAGGATTCTTTACTGACAAAGAAAAAGCTTCTGCTCATATCACTGCTGGTGCTAAAAAAGTAGTAATCTCTGCTCCTGCTACTGGAGATGCAAAAACAATTGTATTTAACGTAAATCACGATATTTTAGATGGTTCTGAAACAGTAATTAGTGGTGCTTCTTGTACAACGAACTGTTTAGCTCCAATGGCAAAAGTATTAGAAGAACAATTTGGTATTGTAAACGGTTTAATGACAACTGTTCATGCTTATACAAATGACCAAAATACTTTAGATGCTCCACATCCAAAAGGTGATTTAAGAAGAGCTAGAGCTGCTGCTGAAAACATCGTTCCAAACTCTACTGGTGCTGCAAAAGCAATTGGTTTAGTACTTCCTTCATTGAAAGGTAAATTAGATGGTTCAGCGCAAAGAGTTCCAACTATTACAGGTTCATTAACTGAGCTTACTGTAATTTTAGCTAAAAAAGTCACTGCAAGCGAAATCAATGAAGCAATGAAAGCTGCTGCAAACGAAAGCTTTGGTTATACTGAAGATGAAATTGTAAGTAGCGATGTAATTGGTACTTCTTTCGGTTCATTATTTGATGCAACACAAACTAAAGTACAAAATGTAGGTGATTCTCAAATCGTTAGAACTGTATCTTGGTATGATAACGAAATGTCTTACGTTTCTCAATTAGTACGTACAGTAAACTATTTCGCTCAATTGATTAAATAATTTAATCTGCTGTTTCGAAAATAAAAAGGTGATTCTATTCATAGAGTCACCTTTTTTATTTTTCGAAGTTTTAACTAACGTAGTTTATAGTTTATGAGAAATAACAATATAAATAGTTTATATTAAAGCCTTTAGCAGTAAATATTTCCTCAAATCTGGTTTTAATATTATAATGTCTTACATTCAAATCAGAATTATAAAGGTCTTCAGTTTTAGTTAATTCTTTTACTCCAAAGTTTTTAAGCATTGATACAGAGTATTTAAAGAAAGATTCAGAGTCAGTTTTTAAATGTAAACAGCCTCCAGCAGCTAAAATTTTATCATAAATCTCCAAAAAACGAGGATTTGTAAGCCTTCTCCTTTCGCCACTCTGTAATACTTGCGGATCAGGAAAAGTTATCCAAATCTCAGCGACTTCATTTTCATTAAAAAATGATTCTAATTCATGTACTTTCGTCCTAAGAAAAGCAACATTATATAAATTTGCCTCAGTAGCCTTTATACTTCCAACTGCGATTCTATCCCCCTTAATATCGATTCCAATAAAATTTTTATCTGGAAATAATTTTGCGAGTCCCACAGTATATTCTCCTTTTCCACAACCTAATTCAAGAACAATTGGATTTGAATTTTTAAAAACTTCTTTATTCCACAAACCTTTTACTTTTTCATAAAGAGGTTTTCCTTCTTGTATTACATTTTCTTGAGTAATATTACTTTCAAATCTTATTGCCTTCTGTCTTCCCATTTAATATTCAAAATTTTACTTATCAATCTAAAAACTATAATTCGTCAATATCCGCTACTACAAAAGTACTTCCGCCAACATAAATCAAATCGTCGTCAGAACATTTACCTTTTACAAAAGCAATTGCCTTATTAACTTCTTCAATAACCTCTCCTTTTAATGCGTAACTTTCTGCTTTTGCTTGCAACAATTTTGCTTCTAAGGCTCTAGGAACATTTGCTTGACAAAAAATATAATTTGCTTCTTTAGGAAGCATTGTTAGAATTCCATCAATATTCTTATCCGAAACAAATCCTAATATCATCCAAAGCTGACTATATTTAACCTTAGCAATGCTTGATAAAATCTCAGTAATTCCGCTTAAATTATGTGCTGTATCACAAATCATCAACGGTTTTTCTGACAAAACTTGCCAACGACCTTTTAAGCCAGTAATTGATACAACTTTTTCAATTCCTTGACAAACAGCCTCTTCTGAAATATTAAAGCCTTGTTCATTTAAGATTTCTACCGATTTCAATACTCCAAGAATGTTTTTTGATTGATAACTTCCAGTGAGTTGAGAAACCAATGTTTTTATTGTTCCAGTTCTTTTCTTTGAAATTTCTAATTCCAAAGAAGTACCATTATTCACAGAAGATTTGATTTCAAAATCTTCTTCTGCAAAATAAATTTTAGCATTTTCTTCTTGAGCTTTTAGTAAAAAGACATCCTTTGTTTCTTTTTGAAATTCACTAATAACAACTGGCGTATTTTTTTTGATAATTCCTGCTTTTTCTCCTGCAATTTGTGGAAGAGTATCGCCCAAAATATCGGTATGATCAAAACTAATATTAGTAATAACTGATAGTTCTGGATTAATGACATTAGTAGAGTCTAATCGTCCACCCAAACCAACTTCAATTACGGCAATATCTACCTGCTGTTTAGCAAAATATTCAAAAGCCATACCAACGCTCATTTCAAAAAAAGAAGGCTTTAAATCTTCTAAAAAAACCTGATTATCAGTAACATAAGAAATAACCTCTTCTTCAGGAATTGGCTGTCCATTAATACGAATTCGTTCAGTAAAGGATTTTAAATGTGGCGAAGTATATAAACCAGTTTTATATCCGGCTGATTGTAAAATAGCAGCTAAAAAATGAGACGTACTTCCTTTTCCGTTGGTTCCGGCAATGTGAATAGACTTAAATTTTTCTTGTGGATTTCCTAAATGATTACAAATAGCAAGCGTATTATGAAGATTTGCCTTGAAAGCTTTTTTACCAATTCGATGAAATACTGGTAATTGCTGATATAAATAATTGATTGTTTCTTGATAAGTCATTTTTTCAAAAATCGGAAGTAATCCAAACTGGATAAGCATCCCGATTATTTATCTTTATTGAATGATAAACAAAGATAATTAATGAACTGCCTTAAAAGAAAAAAAGTGTAAATCTTTCGACTTACACTTTTGAATTAATTATCTTGGACTCAACTTAAATGTTACTGTTCCTGATGAGTACTCAGGTCTATCTCCATCGCTCGTTGGTCTAAATTTTGTTCTCTGAACTGTCTTTTTGTACTTCTGCATCACTGTTGGGCTTACCGTACTTTCTAAAACACTGATATCAACTACATCTCCATCTGAATCAACTTTGATTTTAAATCGGATAATTCCAGTATCGTTTGAGTCATCATCAACAACTGGCTTGCTAAACCAAGTCCAACCAGTTAAACTTAATGAACTTCCACCGCCAGCGTTCCCTCCTGTTCCACCATTTCCATCTCCTAGCGGTCTTTTAGAATATTCACCTCCTTGAACTATTTGTCCATTTGGTTGACCTTGATTACCTTTTCCACTAGTATTTCCATCTGAAGCTCCACCTGCTCTTGAATCAGACCCTGTTGTTCCATTTGAAGCTGAAGTACCTTTTTTTGTTGGTAATAAAGCTGAGTTATTAATTTTCTCAACGGGTTTAGCAGGAGTTGGCTTTACTTCAGTTGGTTTTGCTGATAGAATCTTTTTATCAACTTTAGTATTTAAACTCTCTTTTACTTTAACTGGACTGCTAAGTTTACTACTTACTAGTGGTGCTTCCTTTGGTGATTTTACAACTTTTTTTATTTTTTCTACTTCTGGAGCAACTACATCTGGCTTAGTAATTACTTTTTCGACTTTCTTTTCTTCAGGAGCAGCTTTAGATTCGTTTGCTTCTTTTAAATCACTGGCCTTGTTTCTAGTATAAACATTACCACTTCCTGATTTATCTGTTCCAAAATTGAGTACAAAACCGCCACCACCTGCTAACTCTTCTTTTTTATTCTCCTCGCCTGTCCATACTGTAATGTACCAAAACAAGTAGAACATTATGGCATTGACGACAATAGTAATAATTAGCGCTCTTTGCCTATTCTTACTTTCTTCTTGTTCGAGATGATAGGAGTTCATTGTAATTAATATTTATAGATTCTCAGAATTTACTTTTTAAAAATCCAGGCATTTTGATTAATTGCTTTGGCAACTTTTACAGCTTCCTCATTAGCACTTTGCTCATCTGTAAAACCACCTGCTGAAACCTTTATTAATCTACCTCTTTTACTAGGTTTTAAAATTGAAGCTTTTGAAAAACCTTTACTTTTTAAAACATATAATTGATTTTCAGCATTCTCTCTTTCACCAAAACTCCCTGTTATTACAAAAAAACGATTCTCCTCATCATTTATTATCGGCTTTACAATGTTCACTAAAGTATCTTTTTTAATTAATACTGGAGCTACCTTAATTGGTTCGGCTTTGGGAATTACTTTTTCAATCGGTTCTGCGTAGGCTTCCTGAGCTTGTTTTTGAGAAAAATGAAAAGGATTGAATGAGCTTAAGCTGTTTTTCTCGTTATCGTATAAATAAATAGCTGAAACAAATAAAGCCGCTGAAAACATTCCTAATAAAAATTTCAATACTGCTGTTCCTCTTCTACGATTATTCCGAATTTTACTCGTGCCAACCAACTTAACTTCTTCAGCTGAAGTTTCACGGTCATTACTGGCAAAAACTTGTTGAACAGTTTTTTGAGAAACCTTAGTGTTGATTTTTTCTACTTGAATAATTGGTTTAATAAAAGTAGATTTTTTTATTACAATTTTTTCTAATCCGAAGCTTTCACCAAGAAAATTACTGTTCTCAGAAGGATTGAATTGAATTTTACCTTCTTCATTTTCAGTAAAAGTACCTACTCCACTAATATCAAAACGCTGATCAAAACGTATTCCTTTTTTAGCTGTTTCTACAAAAGATTTAATTCTCAGGTTTGCTTCATCTCTACTGATTCCCTCATTCTTGGCAATATAGTTACTCAACAAACCATCATCATTTTTCAATAAACCATTGAATGCCAACCATTTTTGAGCAGGCTTGATGTATTCTTCAGATTTATCAACCTTAGCACAATCAAAATTGGTAACGAATCCACCGAAATCTGGGATTACAACACAATCTTGTTCAAAGAGTAATTCTCTAATATGATTTTGTACCGTTGTCATAAATTTTAAAATAATTCAAATAATTGTTTTCATGTTCTATTTACGAATTTAGAAAGAATATGACAGACCACCAAGAAAATTAACCCCTTGTGTTGGATAATATAAGTAACGCTGATAGCTTTTATTCAATATATTATTCACTGAAATAAACAAATTCAAATGATCTGAAAGTAAATAAGTAGCTTTGAAATTTAAGTCGATAATTGATTTAAGTTTCACTTCACGGTCTGTTACATAATTTTTACCTTTCAATCCAGTCATCATATAAAAATCAGATGCTAACAATAATTTGTTTTTAACAGTAAAGGTGTTAGTCCAAATTGCATTGAAAGCCGGACGATGCCATGCGCCTTCAAGATTACCTAAACCACTATAAACATTTACGTCAAATTTGAAATTTGATTTCCAAATATCTTGAATTTGATAACTTGCCTGACCTGAGAAAGTAGTTACTTTTACAATCGTTGTATCATTTGAATACATCACATCAAAACGAGTACTATCTGTTGAATTACTATTAAATACATAGAAATCTTTGTAACGAGCATAACTTACTTTGGCTTCTACCGAAAGTCCATTAGATAAAGTAGCTTTTCCTCCAACAAAATAATCAGCCGTTTTTCTTGTATTTCTTAGTTGAGTAAATCGACCAAGCCATTGATTTTCTGTTAATAAAGAAGTAAGATTATTCGCATAAACATCACCTTCATAACCTGCAAATACTTTTACTCCTTCCAAAGGTTGAACATCAAGCTTAACAACAGGATATAAATAACTGCGATTGAAAGTATTTTTTTCTCGGTCATTAATGATATTTAAACCCGCAGAAATCGAAAACAAATCATTCTTGTACTGGAAAGTTGGTTTTAGCTTGTATAGATTACGATACAAAGTAAGTGAATCTTGACGCTGTGCTATTACAATATTACCCTCCATCAAAGCTGATAATTCTTCTGTTAATGGATAAACGCCTTTCAAACTTGCATTCCAAACTAATTCATTAGCTTTCAGATGAGTGAATAAATAAGATAGATTTGAATTAAGGACATAATCTACTTTCGCATCTTTTTTATTGTTACTGATTGCTCCTGTGAAATTAAATTTATTCCAAGAATTAAAAATTTGAGATTCTGGGAAATTAAAATTGCTCTGACTATAAGCATAAAAATCAAAACCTCTTCTTTCCCACCCTAATGAGCCTGCTAATTTTATTGCACTCAATGAAGTACGGCTATGTACTTTAATTAAATTTTGAGATTGACCAGAATAATTTGCTCCAATCGGTCCTAATCTGAAAGCATTATGTTTTATATAAATGCCATGATAATTGTCTTCACCAGTAGAAATTCCTGCATGGCCTTCTAAAAAAGTATGTCCATAATTTCCAAAACCAGCTCTGATGATATTATTATATCTTTCAGCATTTTCGTCTTCTTTGGTACTTCCTTTGTCGGGCATCGTAACAACTGGACTAAATTCTGGTGTTTCTACAGGCAATCTTCTTTCTGTAAATTCGTAACGAATTGGCTTTTTACTATTATCAATTTTTGCCGTTGAAATCTTTTCGAAAATTCTGTTGGCTTGTGGCAAATTTACTTTTGCTTCTTTCCAAACTTCAATTTCATCTGTTTTTACTTCTCCTTCTTTTTTCTGAGCATTCATTTTTAATGAAAAACCTAGTGCCATGATTAAAAGAGGAACTCGTGTATATATGGTATTGAATGAGCTATTTTGCATTTTAAGAAAGGTTTTAATGACCTAATCAATTTCTGTCTGTTTGAATACTATGTAGTCAATGAAAAATAAACGATGCTGTTATATGAATTAAATAAATGAATATCAGTATTTTATATTCTTAATTAATCTCTCATAATTCATCTTTATTACTTATCTTCTTTCGATAGCTTTTAATTTTGCTTTTGCTTCAGCGACGATTTCTTGATCTGGAAGATTTTCAATAATAGAGTTTAAAGTAGCACGAGCCTGAACAATATTATCCAAACCTACAAAATCATCAGAAAGTAATAAATAAGCTTTTCCAACAATGTTATCAGAAGCATCAGCAAAATCATTTCTGAATTTACTGATAATCATTTCAGACGACTCTTTGTACTTTCTTTGAGTGTAAAGAATTCTCGCAATTAAATACTGTGCTTCTGCACCATAATTATCTTTGGCAATCGCAATTGTTTGATTGAAGAAATCTGTAGCCTTTACATAATCGTTTCTATCCAAATAAATTTTACCTGTGTAAAGTTTAGCTTTACTTTTTGCACCTAATACTAAATCAGGAGTATTGGCTACTTCATTGGCATAATAAATAGTAGAATCTGTTCTTGATATTTTATAATACGATTCCATCAAACCAATTAAAGCTGATTGTTGGTCTTTTTTGTCAGCAACTAATCTTAAAATGTTTTTGTAATTCGTAATTGCTCTATTGAAATTGTTTGCGTTATATTCAATTTCTGCTGCTTTTACCAAGGCTTTATTGACTGATTTATATTTATTATCAGCAATTACTTGGTAATAATAATTCAATGCTTGGTTTTTGTCATTTAACTTATTGTAAGATTCTGCAATCAAATACTTCGCTTCATACGATTCAACACTTGTTGGATTTTTACGAATATATTCTGTTAAAGCAGGAATAGCTTTATCGAATTTATCAGCGTAGAAAAGACGTTTCGCCGTTTCGTATTCTAAACCAACTACTGAATTATCAGTTGGATTAGTTCTTTGATATTCCATTAAAATCATTGAAAAATCATCCGGGCGACCTACTTCATTCAATGCTTCTTGAACGCCAGTCAAAGCATCTTTACTTTGTGGAAGCGTTGGAAAGTTCTTCAAAATATTTTTATAATCTAAAATCGCTGCTTCATGATTCGCTGTATTCGAAAAAGCTGCAGCTCTTTTCAATAAAGCATTAGGAATCAATCTACTTTGTGGTTTGTTATTAATCAATTGCGTAAATCTTGTAATTGCGGGAATATATCTTCCCGCTACAAATTCAAGATTTGCTTCTTGATAAAGTGCATTATCAAAATAAAGTGATTGAGGGAAATCTGATTGTACTTTTTGGAAAGCAGCCTTTGCCCCTGCTTCATTTCCTTTCAATGCCAAAACCAAACCTTTTTGGAAAGTAGCATAATCACGGTCAGAACGATTACCAGCAATAGCTTGGTCATAATAATAAATCGCTTGATCATAATTTTTAGAAGCAAAATAAGTATCTCCTAAACGTACCAAAGCATCTTGCAATGCTTGAGAATCACCAGAAGATTTCATTAAATCTGCATACTCTTTAAAAATTCGATTCGCTTTATCGTATTCCTTATTATTATAATAGCAATACGCTAAAGAATATCTGCTTTTTCCTTGTAATTCAGCCAAAGTACTTACTGAAGGGTCTGAAGTTCCGATAAGCATTTGATATAAAGGAATCGCTTCTGCATAACGTTTCTCAGCTGATAGAGCTTCTGCCTTCCAGAAAATCGCCGAGTATTTAGTTTCAGCACTTTCTGGTGTTAATAAAGATTTCTCAAAATAAGGAAGTGCATCAACGTAACGCTCATCGTTATAAAATTTCACTGCTTGGTTGAATGAAATTCTTTGATAAGCTCCGTTTGTTCTTGGAGTACGTTTTCTCAATCCTTCAATATAAGCTAAAGCGGCTTGATAATTATTTGAGTATAAATAAGCTTCGCTCACCAATTCATTGGCTTCATCTTCATATTTTGAATTGGGATACTTTGCCAGAAAACCTTCAAAAGCTTTGATAGACTCCGCTCCTCTTTGCAAATCCAATAATACTTTGGCATAATTGAAATCTGCATCTTCAGTAACCGTTTTATTGAAACTGGTTTTTCTAGCTTGGTCGAATGCCCCTAAAGCATAATTTGGATTATTGGCTTTCAAGTAACTAATGCCTAAAATATAAGCAGCGTATTGTCCTAAAGTATCTCCTTTGGCTGCTACATTTTTTAATTGTTCGCTGGCAAGCGCAAATTGGTCTGTTTTATACAAACTATAACCATAACGATAGGCAATCGTTGGTGGCATTCCTTGCGACTTATAGTTTTTATAAATGGTATAATAATTTTCAGCTTTTACGTAGTTAGCTTGTTGAAAATATACTTCTGCACTTAATAAAGCTACATCGTCTAGTTTCTTTCCTGAATTTTTCTCTCTTAACAAAGGCTCAGTATAAGCCAACATTTCGGTATATTTTCCTTGACGGTAATAACTATGGGCTAACCAACTTGGAATTTCTGAGAAATACGCCGTAGAAAGTTCTGCTTGTTTAAAATCAAAAATAGCTTCTTCATATTTTTTATCACGGAAATTGATAATTCCTGAATAGTAAGAAGCTGAGGAAGCATAAGCACCTTGTCCGCCTTTAATAGCACTAAAAATATTTAATGCTTCTCTGTAATTTTGAAGCGTGAAATGTGAAATTCCTAAACGATATTGTGCTTCTTCATTTGATTTCGGACTTTTCGATAAATAATCTACCGCACGTGCATAATCACCTTGATCATAAAAGTAATTACCAATCTCAGTAAAAAGTGTTGCCGCAATCGGATGTTCAGGATAATTTCTAACAAATCTGCTCGCCAATAATTCTGTATCCGAATAATTCAAATACAAACTGCATTTCACTAAATAATATTCTGCCCATACTTTATTGGCATCTTCTTTTTCCAAAAAGGTTCTGTCTGCTTCGAGGTATTGTGCTAGTTCTGCTCTACAGGCTTCATAATTCCTCGATTCAAAATGTTCTTGTCCATTTCTAAAATGCACAGAAATATCTGAATAACTTAAAGTGCTTTGTGCCAAAGTTGTTGTCTGGAAAGCAATTGTTGAAGTAAGAAGTGTTGAGATTACTAACGAAGTTAATCTTTTCATTAGAGATGATTTTTAGGGTGTTTAATCTATCAAAAAATGTAAATGTGATTATTTTTAGATAGAAAATAATTTGTTAAACAAGCTATGGATTGTTACTTTTGACATTTGTGAAAAGTCTTTAATGCTTGCTTATACTGAATTGGAACGCAAATTTAGAAAGTCACCAAGCATTTTTCACAGCAAAGTATTATTTAATTTTAAAACGTTCATAACAAACATTAAATTATGAAAAAAAAATCAATATTAGCCGTATTTCTACTCATTTGCCAATTTCTGCGGGCACAGAACCCCATAAGTCAGCCTAAAATTGAGTACACACTTTCCATGGAACAACCTCAAACGCATTACTTTGATGTAAACCTGAAAGTATCTAATCTTGACATCAAAACAAAAACTCAAGGTTATATTGATTTTAAAATGGCTGTTTGGACGCCCGGCTCTTACCTTGTTCGTGAATATGCCAAAAACGTTGAAAGTGTAAAGGCTTCTAACAAAACAAATCCTTTAAAATCAGATAAAATCAATAAAAATACATGGCGAGTTCAAATCGATAAAAACACGAATGAAGTAAATATTTCCTATAAAGTATATGCTTATGAGTTATCCGTTAGAACATCTTTCTTAGATGATTCTCATGGCTATTTGAATCCAGCAAGTGTATTCTTATACGCTAATGCTTGGAAACAAGTTCCCTCAACGCTTACAATCAAGCCTTATCAAGGTTGGACTACCGTTTCTACGGGCTTAAAAAACATTGGTACTTTTACTTATCAAGCTGAAAACCTTGATATTTTGATTGATTCTCCTATTGAAATTGGTACACAGAAAGTATTATCATTTGATTTGAATGGAATTCCTCATAAAATTGCGATGTATGGCGAAGCTAAATTTGATGATGCCAAAGTAACCGCTGATTTCAAAAAAGTATGCGAAGCTGCTTTGTCAGTAGTGGGCGAACATCCATGTAAAGATTATACTTTCTTGATTCATAATTTAGCTGCTGGTGGCGGTGGCTTAGAACACTTAAACTCAACTACTTGCCAAACGTCAAGAAGTAGCTATGCCGACCCAAGACGTTACCAAAGTTTATTAAGCTTAGTGGCTCACGAATATTTTCACTTATGGAATGTAAAACGTATTCGTCCAAAAGCACTTGGTCCATTCGATTACGAGAACGAAAACTATACACACATGTTGTGGTTCTCGGAAGGTTGTACAAGTTTTTACCAAAGTTATATTTTGCGCAGAGCGAATATTCAAAGTGTAGAAGATTATATTAATACTTATGCGTCTGAAATCAACACAATTGAAAATCAACCAGGAAATAAAACACAATCTGTAACAGAATCTAGCTGGGATGCTTGGATAAAATATTATCGCCCGAACGAAAATTCAAAGAATAGTACCGTTTCCTATTATGACAAAGGTGCTGTATTGGGCGGAGTATTGAACCTGATTATTTTACAATCGACTAAAGGTGCCAAAAACCTTGATGATGTAATGAGAGCTTTATACAATGAATATTACAAAAAACAAGGTAGAGGTTTTACGGATGAAGAATTCCAGAAAACAGTGGAAACAATTGCTGGAAAAAGTATGAATGATTTCTTCCAAAAATATATTTTCGGAACAGAAACAATTCCATACAATACTTATTTAGAAGCAGTTGGAATGAATTTAGTGGATAAAAATGCTGATAAAAACGAGCCTTTCTTGGGTGCAGAATTAAGCAAAACTACTAATTTAAAAATCACGGGTGTAATCAAAGATTCACCTGCTTATATTAACGGTTTGAATGTAAATGATGATATTTTACAAATAGACGGACAAGCTGTTACTAAAAATGAGGATGTTCTGAAAGCAGTAAGCAATAAGAAAATTGGAGATGTATTAACTGTTAAAGTAAAACGAGATGGTTTAGAAAAAACATATCCGATTACCATTCTGAGAAATCCTACCAAAAATTTTGTGATTGAACCTTTGGCAAATCAAAGCCCAGAACAACAAGTACTTTATAAAAAATGGTTATTTTTATAAGATAAATTAATAGTATTTCCCCACAAAAAAGGCTTCTTGTTCAAAACAGGAAGCCTTTTTTGTGGAATAATAATTTAAGATTCCCGAATCATAAAATATGTCTCCGATGACACTTTACATCTCTTCGGAATCACAAAATATCTCTTCGATGACACTTTTTATCTCTTCCGAATCACAAATTATGTCTTCGATGACACTTTTTATCTCTTCCGAATCACAAAGTATGTCATCGATGACACTTTTCATCTCTTCGGAATCACAAAGTATGTCATCGATGACACTTTACATCTCTTCGGAATCACAAAATATGTCTTCGATGACACTTTTTATCTCATCGTTAAAATCAAAAAGGCTTCTTGTTTGTCACAAGAAGCCTTTTTAATAATAAAAAATCTATTTTGTTCTCCTGAGAAATTCTCAGTAATCACCCATCAATTCACCTAAATCCTGATACATTTCTTTAAAACGAGTAATTATTTTTTCGATAAATTCTTCGTTTACCATTTCTCGAATTTCATCTTCTGAAACATCCATTTCTGAAATTTTATAAACTTGTTCTAAATCTGGGGTTTCGAATTTTACAAAAAACTTTGAATTCCATTTATATAATGAAATTTTCAAATCAGGACTAGAACCTTTCAACTCGCCAATAAAGTACATATCAGATAAATTTAAATTGTGTGAATTAAGCTACTACGTCTTCGATAATAGTAATTTTTTGAATTACATCACCTTCACGAATCGCATCGATTACCTCTAAACCTTCAACAACTTTACCAAAACAAGTATGGTTACGGTCTAAGTGAGCAGTATTTCTACGGCTATGGCAGATAAAGAACTGAGAACCACCAGTATTTCTTCCACGGTGAGCCATTGATAAAACGCCACGGTCATGGTATTGATTGTTTCCAGTTAATTCACAAGGAATAGTATAGCCAGGACCACCACCACCAGTACCAGTTGGGTCTCCACCTTGAATCACGAAATCAGGTAAAACTCTATGAAATGTTACGCCATCGTAAAATCCACTTTTTGATAAATCAACAAAGTTTTTAACATGAATTGGAGCATCTTGCTCGTAAAATTCTATCACCATCAAACCTTTGTCGGTTAGCATTTCAGCTTTAATCATTGTAATATTTTTTAAAGTTTAAATAAAGGTAGCAAAGCACCCTCACAAAATTAGAAACAAAAGCGTTAAAGTCATAGTTTCAAGGTCAGTCTTCCTAATTTTTCAAAAAACAATTGAAAATAATTAGCATGAGTCGTTCTCAACAATTTGTAGTAATTTTGAAGCCGAAATTGAATGTGAAAATTTCATTCAAAGATTAAACATAGTCTTATACAAACAAACACATTAATATTAGTGAAAAATAAATCAATCCTATTCATACTCTCTTGCCTGATTTTTTTCTCTTGCGGAGCTGATAAAAAAGAAGAAGCCATTAAATTCTTTCAAAGAGGTAATTATAAATTAAAAGATAAAGAGTACCAAGAAGCCATTCATTGGTTCGATGAAGCCATTATTCAAAATCCAGATTTTGCAGATGCCTTCAATAACAGAGCTTTAGCTTACCAAAAGTTAGATAAACTGGATGAAGCTTTGGTAGATTTAGATAAAGCCATTGAGCTTGATAAAAAGTATTGGGAAGCTTATTACAATCGTTCAGAAATATTTTTTCAGAAAGGTGATTTCCAAAACAGCTTGGTGGATTTAGAGAAAATAGCCGTTCCTTTTAAAGATTCTTCTTTTTACTTTGTGAGCTTGGGAAATGTAAAAGTACAGTTGAATAATTCATCAGGTGCTACAGCAGATTATGAGAAAGCATTGAGAATCAATCCAAAAAATGCGGAAGCTTATTCAAATCATGGTTTTATTTACTTTGAAAATAAGCAGTATGATTTAGCGAAGAAAGATTTTCAGAAGGCAATCGCTATTAATCCAAAACAAGATTTTGCTTTGAATAATCTTGCTTTTATACTTTCAGAAGAGCAAAAATTTCAAGAAGCAAAAGTATTTTCTGAACAAGCCATCGCTATAAAACCAACAGATGCCATTTATTTGAATAATTACGGATACATTTTATTACAGATTGGCAAACTAGAACAGGCGAAAGAAACGTTGGAACGCTCCTTGAGAATTAACCCACAAAATGCTTATACACTGAGGAATTTAGGCTATTATTTTAGAAAAATCGGAAAAGAAGCGGAAGCACAAGCCAAATTTACAGAAGCCAAAAAGCTTGATAACAGTATAGAAATTAAATAACAAAAAAGACTTTACACTCATCGTAAAGTCTTTTTTGTTATCAACTAGGCCGAAAAGCCAGCCTTAAATTGTTTGAATATTTCAGTATTATAAACGCTATTCGTTTCAATTTCAAAAATTTTTGCTTTTCCATCAGGTTCAAGGAAAGCTGTTGATAAAGCATGAAACTCATCCACTGTTTTAGCATTAAAATAAGCTATATCAGCTTCTAAAGCAGTTTTTTCAGCGTTATAAGATTGAACCGTTTCAAAATAATCTGCTAATTCAGCTTGTTTACTTGGCCCATCAATCATTCTAAAAATTCCACCTCCGTGATTGTTGATTAAAATAATACGCAGATTATCAGGAACATAACGATTCCAAAGAGCATTTCTGTCGTAAAAGAAAGCTAAGTCACCGATTAACAAATAGACTAATTTATTCGTACTCAAAGCAGCTCCTAAAGCAGTACTTACACAACCATCAATTCCACTTGTTCCTCTGTTGGCAAAGGTTTCTATTTGTTTTTCAGGAGCAGTACCGATATAATTTGCATAACGAACCGACATAGAATTCGCTAAATGCAATTGACTATCGGCTGGCAAGGCATCTAATAATTTCTTAATCGCATAAAATTCATTGAGTTGTTTTTGGTGAAAATCTGCTAAAAAGAAATGTTCAAGATAACTCTTAGCTTTAAAATCATTTTTTTTCCATTCATCTAAATAAAAGCCATCTCTTTCTTCATCATCACCATTTCTAAATTGTTCAAAATCAACATCTTCAAGGAGTTTCTCAAAAAAATACAGAGGCTGAACAGGAATTACTTTCGTCAAAGATTGAAAAGTGTCAATCAAGTGATTATCAAGACTTAAATGCCAATGTTCAATGGCTTTATTTTTACGCAAAAAAGTTTTAAAACTCTTTGAAATAAAGGATTTTCCAAAAGTAATTAAGAGTTCTGGTCTTAAATTATCAGCATCTTGATTCAGAAAAATATCATGATTTGAGATTACATCAAATTTCAAATTAGCAATAGCATCACCAAGGATTGGGAAGTTAAATTCATCTTGTAATTTCTGTAAAACGGCAGTTAAAGCTGGATTATATTCGCTTTGTCCACCAGCAATTAACACTCTATCATATTGTTCAATACTTTGTAAAAGAGATGTCCAAACTTCTTTTGAAAGTGTATTTTCTGTATCTAATCTTTCAATTACTCTAACATCATTATCAAAATTAATCTGCTCATTTTCAGCAGGATAAAAAGGCTCTCTTAATGGAATATTAATATGAACTGGTCCTTTTGGAAAAGTATTTGCCAAATTAACAGCATGATTTACTGTACGCTCAATATGCCAAATAGCATCAGGATGACTATAATCTGCTCCTATTTCAAAGCTTTGCTTTACATGTTTTCCAAAAATATCTGTTTGATAAATCGTTTGTCCATCATGTTGATGAATCCACTCTTTGGGTCTATCTGCAGTAAGAATAATCAGAGGAATTTCCTGAAAAAAAGCTTCCGCAACAGCTGGTGCATAATTATAAGCTGCCGAGCCAGAAGTACAACAAATTGCAACAGGTTTTTTAAGGTTTTGCGCCATTCCCATGGCAATAAAAGCAGCCGAACGTTCGTCAGAAATTGATAGCGTTTTAATATCTGGATGACGAACCAAAGCAATCGTCAACGGAGCATTTCTTGAACCGGGAGAAATGATAGCATGATTAACATCTTTTCTCGAAAGAATTTCTACAAGATTAACTATGGGTTGTAAAAGCATAGATATTTACAGATTAGTAAACACTAAAAACAGATTAAAAAAGAAAAAGCGTAACCAATTGAAGTTCAATTAATTACGCTTTTAATAAGTAGCGGGAAGCAGGATCGAACTGCCGACCTTAGGGTTATGAATCCTACGCTCTAACCATCTGAGCTATCCCGCTGTCGTATTGTGGTGCAAAATTAGCACTTTTGTGTTCAAATGCAAAGTGATTTGACAAATACTTTCATTTTTTATTGAAAATATTTTTTTCTTTTAACCGTTTTACAATCAATATTCATTATAAATAATTGAGAATCAAGAAGGAAAGCAGATGCTTTTTTTATCAAAAAAAAAGTAAATTTTTTGAAATTAAAAAAAAAGCTTGCGTATTTCTCTAACATTTATACCTTTGCCAAAACAGAGTTTCGGTAGTCAATTACTCGACCCCTATCTCCTCAAACTATGGAGACGAGTAATTTAGTGATTTAAATACCTTTAAATGTTAGGATTATGAGCAAACATAAATTTATTGTAGAATTTGAATTGAGAGCCTCTCCTAAGGTACTTTTTCCTTACATCAGCTCGGCATCTGGCTTACAACAGTGGTTTGCAGAGAAAGTCACATTGAAAGACAGTTCGACGTTTGATTTTTCTTGGGATGGTGATAGCCACATTGCAAAACTTTCACAATTGAGGTTAAATAAATCAGCAAAATTTGATTTTTTACCAAGTAGTCCTGAAGATCGTGACCATAACTATATCGAATTCAAGATGGAAGTAAGTGATTTGACGGGTTCAACCTATTTGAAAATTGTTGATTACTCTGATAACACAGACGACAATGAATTGAGTGAGTTATGGGAAGATTTAATCTATAAACTCAAAGAAATTGTTGGCAATTAAGCTTATTTAACAAGCGTATCAACTCAAAAATATTTAATTTTGCGTTTCTTTGAACAGACGCACACAACGCTCGTGTTTCATTTGATGAAATACGAGCGTTTTAATTATACTATATGATTAAGAAACTTGATAAACTTATCATCAAAGCCTTCTGGCAACCTTTTGTTTTAACATTAGCTGTAGTCATTTTTATTTTTTTGATGAGACTTATTTTAGTGTATTTCGCCGACCTTTTCGGAAAAGATTTGGGCATTGAAGTATATTTTGAGCTTTTTTTCTATTTTAGTCTAATCACAATTCCCATCGCTTTACCTTTGGCGATGCTACTTTCTACACTAATGACTTATGGAAAATTGGGAGAGTTTTTTGAACTAACTGCTATTAAAAGTGCTGGAATTTCCATTACCCGTGCTATGCAACCCATGTTTGTAATTACAGTATTTATTAGTGTTTTTGCATTTTGGTTCAATAATGTTGCTTTACCTTGGGCAAACTTAAAAGGTTATAGACTACTTTATGATATCAAAACCACAAAAACTACATTAAATATTAAAGAAGGAATTTTTTATAATGACTTACCAGGATACAGTATTAAAGTATCAAAAAAATATGCTGACAATAAAACCTTAAAAAACATTGTCATTTTCGACCACACAAAAAATGATGGAAACAAACATCTAACTTTAGCTGATTCTGCTTTGATGTACACCATCATGGATAAACAATATTTGATTTTTGAGCTTTTCAATGGCAATGACTACGTAGAAGATGCAGACAAAACAAGTAATACCAACCAGACGGATATGGTAACTCATGCCTTTACGAAGAGTAAAGTAGTGATGAGTTTAGCAGCCTTTGATATGCACAAAACAGAAGAAGAGCAATTTAAGCATTATCAAATGATGAGAAGTTATGATGAATTAGCTAAAGATGCTGATTCACTCAAAAGAGATTTTAATAGAATTAAAGAAAATTTCTATGATAATTCTCGTTCATATTATCTTTTTGAAATGAATAGATTGCCTCTTCCATTAACGGAAGAACAAAAAAAACTTAAAAAAATGAAGATGAGTAGTGTGGATTCACTCATCAAAAAAAGAGATAATAGAACCGCTAATCCTTTTCAAGTACTTGATTTTGCTATTTCTCAAACCAATAATGTTTTAAGTTTTGCAGAAAGTAATGTTTCAGCCTTAAAGTCAAAAGACGAAGATTTTAGAAAGACCAATCTTGAATGGCATCATAAATTCACCAATGCTATTGCGGTTTTTGTAATGTTTCTCATTGGAGCACCATTGGGAGGTATTATCAAAAAAGGAGGTTTTGGTTTGCCAGTGGTTATTGCCATTGTGTTCTTTATTTTAATGTATGTAATGACACAGCAAGGTGACAAAGCTGCAAAGGAAAGTAGAGTAATCGTTCAAATCGGTGCTTGGCTTTCCAATACAGTATTGTTTCTTATTGGTTTATACTTCCTAAATAAAGCCAAAAACGATTCTCGTCTTTTTGAAAGCGATGCTTACATCGTTTACTTCAATCAAGCCAAAGAAAGTTTCAAAAAACTAAAGTTTTCAAAGAGATTCTTTAATAATTAAGGATTAGATTTGCTAATAGACAAAAAAAACGTTAATTTTGCACGTTTTCATATTATATAACAATTTAAAACTGGTTGAAGATGTATTTAACTTCAGAAGTAAAACAGGGGATTTTCGAATCTCGTGGACATGAGAAGTCAAAAATTGATACTGGTTCTGCAGAGTCGCAAATCGCTTTGTTTACTTTCAGAATCTCTCATTTGACAGAACACTTAAAGAAAAACAAAAAGGATCACTCTACTCGTATGGGTCTTTTGAAGTTGGTTGGTAAACGTAGAAGTTTGTTAGATTATTTAATCAAAACAGATATTACTCGTTACCGTGCTATCATTGCTGAACTAGGCATTAGAAAGTAATTTTCTTTCAAAGCAGGGAGTCTTGAAAAAGATTCCCTGCTTACATTTCCTCTCTTTGGGTACTCGTCAATTTTTTGTGGTTCGTCAGTAAAGTAGTTTCTCTAGACAATTTAACGATAAATTGAGCATTGACGAACAGAGAATATGCGAATCAACATCCAACAAAAACCTTGTTCGATACGTTAAATAATTAATCCAACAAGGTAATTAATCAAAATATATGTCTTTTAACGTAATTACGAAGAAAATAATAATGCCCGATGGTAAAGAAATTACCATCGAAACAGGTAAACTCGCAAAACAGGCAGATGGGTCTGTGGTCGTGAGAAGCGGAAACATGATGCTTTTGGCAACTGTGGTATCAAGCCCAACAGCCAAAGAAGGAACTGATTTTTTACCTTTATCAGTTGATTACCAAGAAAAATTCGCCTCTGCAGGTAAAATCCCAGGAGGTTTTTTACGACGTGAATCTAGACTTTCTGATTATGAAATTTTAGTTAGCCGTTTAGTAGATAGAGCTTTACGCCCTACTTTCCCTTCAGATTATCACGCTGATACACAAGTAATGATTACGATGATTTCTGCTGATTCAGAAATCACTCCTGATGCTTTTGCAGGTTTAGCGGCTGCAGCTTGTTTGGCAGTATCAGATATTCCATTCAATGGTCCAATTTCAGAAGTACGTGTAGCAAAAATCAACGGAGAATTTGTTGTTAATCCTCTTTCATCACAAATTGCCAATGCTGAATTAGAATTATTAGTTGCAGCAAACGTAAACGATATTTTGATGGTAGAAGGTGAAGGAAATGAAATTTCTGAAACTGATATGCTTGCGGCTTTGAAAATTGCGCATGACGCCATTAGAATTCAATGTGCAGCTTTGATTGAATTAACTGCTGAAACTGGTAAAACAGAAAAGCGTGTTTACAATCACGAAACACATGATGAAGAATTGAAGAAATTCCTTTGGGATACTTATTTTACTAAATTCTATGAAGCTGTAAAATTAGCTAACCCAAGTAAAAACGGCAGAAAAGAATCATTCAAAGCAATTGAAGATGAATATTTCACTTCATTACCAGAAGATTCTACTGTTAATAAAACTTTAGCAAAATGGTATTTTCATGACATCGAAAAAGAAGCGGCTCGTCAATTAGTATTGAACGAACGTTATCGTTTAGATGGTCGTAAATTAGACGAAATTCGTCAAATTACTTGCGAAGTTGATTATTTACCTTCTCCACACGGTTCAGCAGTATTTACTCGTGGTGAAACTCAATCACTTACAACAGTAACATTAGGAACGAAATTAGATGAACAAATCGTTGATCAAGCGATGACGTCTGGTTATAACCGTTTTATGTTACACTACAACTTCCCAGGTTTCTCTACAGGTGAAGTTAGACCAAACAGAGGCCCTGGTCGCCGTGAAATTGGTCATGGTAACTTAGCGATGCGTGCTATTAAAAAAGTATTACCTGCTGATGTTGACAATCCTTATACAATTCGTGTAGTTTCTGATATTTTAGAATCAAATGGTTCTTCGTCAATGGCTACTGTTTGTGCTGGTACTTTAGCATTGATGGATGCTGGTGTGAAAATCAAAGCGCCTGTTTCTGGTATTGCTATGGGTTTAATTTCTGACCCTAACACTGGTAAATATGCTGTTCTTTCTGATATTTTAGGTGATGAAGATCATTTAGGAGATATGGACTTCAAAGTAACTGGTACTGAAAATGGTATCACTGCTTGTCAAATGGATATTAAAGTTGACGGACTTTCTTATGAAGTATTGGCAGAAGCTTTGGATCAAGCAAAACGTGGTCGTTTACACATTTTGGGTAAAATGAAAGAAGCTATCGAAACAACGAGAGCTGAATTGAAACCACATACTCCAAGAGCAATGGTTATTAAAATCTTGAAAGACCAAATTGGTTCAGTAATCGGACCGGGTGGTAAAATCGTTCAAGATATTCAAAAACAATCTGGAGCAACTGTTACAATTGAAGAAAAACCAGACGGTGGTTATGTTTCTATTTTCTCTTCAAACAAAGAGTCAATGGATAAAGCCGTTGCAATGGTTAAAGGAATTGTAATGATTCCAGAAGAAGGAGAAGTTTACGATGGTATTGTAAAATCAATTATGCCATTTGGAGCATTTGTTGAGTTCTTACCGGGCAAAGATGGTTTATTACACATCTCTGAAATTAAATGGGAACGTTTAGAAACAGTAGAAGGTGTATTACAAATTGGAGAACAAGTAAAAGTAAAATTGATTGAAGTGGATAAGAAAACTGGAAAGTTCCGTTTATCACGTAAAGCTCTTTTACCAAAACCAGAAAAAAATTAGAACAAATCCGAATTTTATTACGTTCTCTTGATAACGCATTAAAAATATATTTTACCAAACGATTATATTTTGAAGATTTTGTCTTTATATAATTGTTTGGTTTTTACCATTTGGATTTGTTAACCATTTTAAAAATATAACAAGTATAATATGAGACAGCTAAAAATTAGTAAGCAAATTACTAACAGAGAGAGTCAATCACTTGATAAATATTTACAAGAGATTGGTAAGGTGGATTTATTGACACCAGAGGAGGAGGTTATTTTAGCTCAGAAAATTCGTGACGGGGATCAACTTTCATTAGAAAGACTAACGAAGGCAAACCTTCGTTTTGTGGTATCCGTAGCAAAACAATATCAAAATCAAGGGCTTAGCTTAGGCGACTTAATTAACGAAGGTAACTTAGGTTTGATTAAGGCAGCTCAACGTTTTGATGAAACTCGTGGTTTTAAATTTATCTCTTATGCTGTTTGGTGGATTCGTCAATCTATTTTGCAAGCTTTAGCTGAGCAATCTCGTATTGTACGTTTACCTTTAAACCGTGTAGGTTCATTAAATAAAATTTCTAAAACTTTTTCTGAATTAGAGCAGAAGTTCGAGCGTGAGCCTACTCCTGAAGAATTAGCTGAAGTATTAGAAATCTCAACAGGTGAAGTTGTTGATACTTTAAAAATTTCGGGTCGTCACGTTTCGATGGATGCACCATTCGTACAAGGTGAAGAAAATTCATTATTGGACGTTTTGGAAAATGACGGTGAAGATAAACCAGATTCTGGCTTGATTAATGACTCTCTTCGTCGTGAAGTACAAAGAGCTTTATCTACTTTAACGCAACGTGAAGCAGATGTAGTTACTTTATATTTCGGATTGAACGGAGAGCATGCTATGACATTAGAAGAAATTGGAGAAAAATTCAATTTGACTCGTGAACGTGTTCGTCAAATCAAAGAAAAAGCGATTCGTCGTTTGAGACATACTTCAAGAAGTAAAGCATTGAAAACTTATCTTGGATAGTTTTTATTTTTAGATTCAAGAATTAAGACAAAAGAAGCAAGATTCAAGATACAAGATTTTAGACTTTATAGATTTAACAATAAAAGCCTCCGAAAGAGGCTTTTATTGTTAAAGACATTTTGATTATAAATGAATCTTTTGTCTTGAATCTTGTTTCTTGTATCTAGCTTCTTTCCTCTTCCTTCTTATACCTAACCACCTCTACGCCAAACTTCTTTAGAAACTCCACTCCTTCGTCTTTAGGAATTCCTTTGTATTCAGCATAAGAATTTAGGTAAACAACTTTGGCAACTTTCATCGTAAAAATTACTCTTGCGCAAGCAATACATGGCGAAAGCGTTACGTAAATCGTTGAACCTTCAATACTTGAACCATTTTTTACTGCATAAAGGATAGCATTTTGTTCAGCGTGTAATGCTAAAGAACAACTTCCTTTTGAGTCTCTCTCACAGCCTTCAGTTGGAAATTCTACATCACAGTTGTGTGTACCCGCTGGAGGTCCGTTATAGCCAATCGAAATAATTCTGGTATCTTTTGTCAATACTGCTCCTACTTGTGCTTTTACACAGTGTGAACGTTTGGCTAGATTAACAGCCAAATCCATAAAAATATCATCAAAAGCAGGTTTCTGCATTCTTTTTTAGTTTATGAGTTTATGAGTTTATAAGTTTATGAGAAAAAAACTCATAAACTTTAAACTCATAAGCTATTAATGATGTACTCCGCCGTCGCCATGAACGTGACCGTGGTCTAGTTCAGACTGTGTAGCTTCTCTAACCGCAACGATAGTTCCTTTGAAAAACATTTCTTTATCAACCAATGGGTGATTAAAATCCATTCTCACTAAGGTATCTTCTACAGCAATAATTTTTCCGTTTAAACGATTTCCAGCGTCATCAGTCATTGGTAAAAAGTTTCCAACTTCTAACATCTCCTCTACATATTCGCCATCAACTTTAAAAATTTCTTTTGGTAATTCAACCACAGCCGATGGGTCGTATTCTCCGTAACCTTCTTCCGCAGGAATTGAAAACTCAAAAGTATCACCTGCTGAAAGTCCTTGAATTTTTTCTTCAAAAGCTTCTGGTAAACCACTTAAACCTTGAATAAAAACCATTGGGTCTTCTTGTTCTACGGTTTCAATTAAATCTTTTACGCCTTCAGCATCTGTTACTGTTAGCTCGTATGTTAAGGTAACAACCTTTTCATTTGAAATTTGCATTGTACTAAGTTTTTTGATAGTGTTTTCGTTGAGGAAACCGTATTTGCCACAAACGTAAGGGTTTTTCCTTAACTTTATGGTCTCAGAACAATAAAAAAACCATAAAAGTTGAATTTTCTAGCACATACTTTCCTTTCTGGCGATGATGATGACATAAAAATCGGGAATTTGATGGGTGATTTTATCAAAGGAAATCTTGATAATGAGCAAAATTCTTTGATAAATGAAGGCATTAAAAATGGCATTATTTTACATAGAGCCATAGATTCTTTCACAGATATGCACCCTGTAGTCCGAAAAAGTATTCAGCGACTTCAACCTCAATATCATAAATGTGCAGGAATTATTGTGGATGTATTTTACGATCATCTTCTTGCGAAAAATTTCCATCACTACTCTCCTATTTCGTTGTCCATTTACAGTCAAGCATTCTATCGTTTGATTCAAGAACGAAAAAATGAGATGCCCGTTAATATAGAAAGACTTATCCATTCGATGGTAACCCATGATTGGTTCAAAGGCTATGCTACATACCAAGGAATTGAATGGTCTTTGAAAGGAATTTCGCAAAGATTACGCTTTGAATCGGGCATAGAAAATGCCACAGAAGATTTAAAAAGAGATTATGATTTATATTTGGAAGAATTTACGGTGTTCTTTCCTGAACTCATTTCATATTGCCAAGACATTTTAGCAAAACAACAAAATGCCAAAATCTAGTATTGAAGTTTTAAAAGATTTAAAGAAAAAACACTACGCTCCGCTGTATTTATTACACGGCGATGAGCCTTATTATATTGAAAAAGTTGCGGATTATTTAGAAGAACATGCTTTAGGAACGGGCGATAAAAGCTTTAACCAATATATTTTATTTGGAAAAGATTTGAGTGTTCCTTCTTTGTTATCTTATGCCAAAAGCTTTCCGATGATGTCGGACAAACAGCTTATTTTGGTGAAAGAAGCACAGGGAATTCAAGGATTAGAGCAAAAAGATATGCAAACGGCCCTTGAAAACTATGCTAAAAACCCGCTTTCCTCCACGATTTTGGTTTTAATGTTTAAAGATTCAGTGGATGAACGCAAAGCTTGGGTGAAAGCTTTTGATAAATCAGGAGTTTTGATGCCCTCTAAAAAGCTTTATGATAATAAAATTCCAGATTGGATATTGGAGTATTGTCATGAACAAGGCTTGAAAATCAGTAGAAAAGCCATTGAGATGTTGATTGAAAACGTTGGAAACGATTTGAAACGTTTGGCTTCGGAAATCAATAAAATTGTGTTGAATCTACGAGTAGATGAGGAAATCAATGCACATGTAGTTGAAAAATTTGTAGGTATCAGTAAAGAATATAATTATTTTGAATTCCAGAAAGCCTTGATTAACCGTGATGTATTGAAAGCCAACCAAATTGTCAATTTCTTTGCTTCGAACCCGAAGGATAATCCGCTTGCTCCTATTGTGATGATGCTCTTCAACTTTTTTTCTAAAGTATTGTTAACGCATGTTACTGCCGATAAAACAGAAAAGAATTTAGCACAAGTATTGGGCGTAAATCCATTTTTCACGAAAGATTATTCATTAGCCGTTAGAAATTACAACTTTTCAAAGGTTATCCAGATTATTAATGAGATTAAGAAATTAGATTTAAAATCAAAAGGCGTTGAAAGTGGCTCTTTGAGCGACGGTGAAGCTTTAAGAGAAATGACTTTTAGAATTTTGCATTAAGAAGTTAATTAGTTGATACTAAAACCTATAAGGATTTCTTTTAAAAGATTCCATCAACTGGTAATCATCAAAATCCTTATAGGTTTAATTTAAACACTCTTGTTGGTTAAAGAAATATCACTACTCAAGAAAGAAATATTACTACTCCAAAAAGAAATATTACTACTCGGAAAAGAAATATCACTACCCAGAAAAGAAATATCTCTATTCGGAAAAGAAATATCGATACTTGGAAAAAAAATATCACTACTCGGAAAAGAAATATCACTACTCGGAAAAGAAATATCACTACTCGGAAAAGAAATATCGCTACACCAAAAAGAAATATCACTACTTAGAAAAGAAATATCGCTACACCAAAAAGAAATATCGCTACTCGGAAGAGAAATATTACTACTCAGAAAAGAAATATCGCTACTCAGAAAATAAATATCATTACTCGAAAAAGAAATATCACTACTCGGAAAAGAAATATTGCTACTCGGAAAAGAAATATCACTACTCGGAAAAGAAATTCTATAGCTTATTAAATGGTATTTCCTCCGCAGCTAGAGCCAGCTCCTGCCGTACAAGCGTAACAATGTTCACCGACGACGATATTACGTTGCGATAATGTCTCAATATCAAAATCACGAATGTGTTTAACAGGAGTATTCACCAATAAATCAAGCATCTGATTGAAATCGCAATCATAAAGAGCGCCATCCCAACCCACAGAAATCATAGAGCGACACATTACTCCTTCGGCAGCTACAGGATTAAAAGCATTAATTAGTTTTTCCATGTAACCATCATAATTCTTAGAAGTAATCAGGTAATCTAAATATCTACTCACTGGAACATTCGTAATGGCGTATAAATCGTTAAATACAATTCCGAATTCATTCAGCAAAGCACGTTTATATTGTTTCTGTAAACTATCTTGTGGAGCGGGCATAAAAGCGCCATTGGGATTATAAACCAAATTAAGCTTTAAACCCTCCTCAATTCCATAGCCAGCAGCATTCAGTAACTTCAAAGCTTTAATAGAATCAACAAAAACTCCTTGTCCACGTTGGCGGTCGGTTTTATCAGCGTTATAAAAAGGCAAAGAGCTAATTACCTCCACTTGGTGTTGCTTAAAAAAATCAGGTAAATCGTTGTATTTAGGATTTGCTACAATGATAGTAAGATTACAACGAACGATAATATGCTTTCCGAGTTTAGCAATTTCCTCCACAAACCAACGAAAATGAGGGTTCATTTCAGGAGCGCCACCCGTTAAATCGACTATTGCAATTTTAGAACGCTTTAGAGCTTCCAAACATTCTTGCATCGTTTCCTGAGTCATGATTTCCTTACGGTCAGGGCCAGCATCCACATGACAATGCTTACAAACTTGGTTACACATCTTCCCAACATTAATCTGTAAAGTATCAATGTGCTTAGTTTTCAAAGGAAAAAGAGAAGCTTTTACTAATTTTTCTTGAAAAGTAGGTAATTGTAACACATCAACTACCTCTTGATGAAGTGTTTGAATTTGAGTAGAAGATTCAGCAAACTGATGACCACTTGCTTTTAATGACTTCATAATTTATTACATTGATAATTCTTTCGCTTTATTCATCATTTGTACACCATGTACTAAACTTGCTCCGCCACGAATGGCAGCAGAAACGTGAACAGCTTCCATCATTTCCGCTTCCGAACAACCTTTCTCTAAAGTATCTGTTGTATAAGCATCAATACAGTAAGGACATTGAACAGCATGAGCAACCGCTAAAGCAATCAGAGATTTCTCACGAGCAGTTAAAGCCCCTTCAGCGAAAACAGCGCCATAATAATCAAAAAACTTATCTGCTAATTCTTTTTGAAACTCACCTATCTTACCAAATTTTTTAAGGTCTTCAGGATTATAATAGTTTTCCATCGTTTGATTTTTTTATTGTTGAATAACGAAATTACGACAAATAACGAAAGAAGGTAATTCATTATGCAAGTGAATGAAGAATATTCTTGATTGTAAAAACTCAATTCAAGGTTGACACAAGGCTGGAAAATGCTACCAATTATCCCAAAAGTGAAGAATAAAGCCTTTTTTTCATTAAATTCGTTAGTTTTATTCATTAACTCAAACTATCAATCATGACAAGAAGATTCCTATCTCCCTGTTTGATGCTCCTTGCTTGTAGTATTCAAGCAATTGCACAACAAGCAGGTCAGTTCAATGGTAATAATCGTTTCGAGCAACTCGGAAACATTCTACCAACGCCAAATGCCTACAGAGCAGCATCAGGTGCACCTGGAAAAAGTTATTGGCAAAACCGTGCCGATTACGAAATCAAAGCAGAATTGAACGACCAAAATCAATCAATGACCGCTTCGGAAGTAATTACCTACAAAAATTTCTCTCCAGATGAATTAGGTTACTTATGGGTACAGTTAGACCAAAACAATTTTAAGAAAGGCGGTATCGCTCAACTTTCGCAAACATCAAGTTTGACAGACAGAGGTACTTCTTTTGCAAGATTAGGGAATGTTTCAGGGGTAACTCCTAAAGAATATGGCTATAACATTACAGCCGTAAAAGACAAAGCAGGTAATGCTTTAAAATATACTATCAATGAAACCATGATGAGAATTGACTTACCAGCTGCATTAAAATCTGGTGCTTCATTCACTTTCTCTATTGATTGGAATTTTAACATTACAGATGCGATTGCTACACGTGCAAGAAGTGGCTATGAGTACTTTCCAAAAGATGGAAACTATTTATATGAATTGGCTCAGTGGTTCCCAAGAATGTGTGTGTATGATGACGTAAATGGCTGGCAACATAAACAATTCCTTGGACAAGGAGAATTTACAGTTCCTTTCGGAGATTATAAAGTAAGTATTACTGCTCCAAATGACTTTGTGATTCTAGGAACAGGAGAATTGCAAAATGCAACACAAGTAATCAGCGCAACACAGGCGAAAAGATTAGAACAAGCAAAAAATGCTACTCGTCCAGTATTAATCGTAACACAAGACGAAGCAACTGCTGCTGAAAAAGCAAAACCAACAGGTAAAAAAACGTGGGTATTTGCAGCACAAAATGTAAGAGATTTTGCTTTTGCAGGTTCAAGAAAATTTATTTGGGATGCCATGCAAGTAAATATTGAAGGCAAGAAAGTATGGGCAATGTCAGCTTATCCAAAAGAAGCTAATCCACTTTGGGGACAGTACTCTACAATGTTAGTAGCGCATACACTTCGTTCATATTCAAAAAGAACAATTGCTTATCCTTATCCAGTAGCACAATCAGTTCACGGTCCAGTTGGTGGAATGGAGTATCCAATGATTTCATTCAATGGCGCAAGACCAGAAGCTGATGGTACTTATTCACAAGGAACAAAAGATTTCTTAATTGGTGTAGTAATTCATGAAGTAGGTCATAACTTCTTTCCAATGATTGTCAATTCAGATGAAAGACAATGGTCTTGGATGGATGAAGGCTTAAATACTTTCTGTGAACAATTGGCAGAAAAAGAATGGGACAGAAATTTTGATGCTTCAGGTGAACCTCAAGACATTGTTCCTTATATGAAAACTGACAAAAGCCAACAAGTAGCAATTATGTCGAGCTCGGATAATATCATGGCATTCGGACCAAACGCATATACAAAGCCTGCAACCGCTTTAAACATCTTACGTGAAACAGTAATGGGAAGAGAATTGTTTGATGCAGCCTTCAAAGAATATGCACGCCGTTGGGCATTCAAGCATCCAACTCCACAAGATTTCTTCCGTACCATGGAAGATGCTTCAGGTGTTGATTTGGATTGGTTCTGGAAAGGTTGGTTCTATGGCGTTGAACCAGTCGATTTATCTTTAGAAAATGTAGAGTGGTTTGGTATTGATAATGTTTCTCCAGAAAAGAAAAACGAAAAAGCAAAAGCTGAAGATCAAGCTAAACGCCAAACGATGAGTAATATTCGTAACAAAACAGATATTCCTAAGACGGTAGTAGAAGAAAATCCTGATATGACAGACTTCTATAATACTTATGACAAATTTGCGACAAGCGAAGCAGATAAGAAGAAATTCGAACAAACAATTGCGGGACTCAACGAAGAAGAAAAAGCTTTAGTGCAAGGAAATAAAAACTTCTATGTATTGAACGTGAAAAATGTAGGTGGTTTACCAATGCCAGTCATTGTAAAAGCAAACTATGAAGATGGCACAAGTGAAGTATTCAGATACCCTGCTGAAATTTGGCGCTTGAATGATAAGGAAATTAAAAAAGTAATTCCTACAGACAAAAAAGTAACTAAGTGGGTTTTAGATCCATTCTTCGAAATTGCTGATATTGATACAAAAAGCAATGTTTTTCCAAGAGAACCAGAAGAACCTACTCGTTTCCAAGTATTCAAACAAAGTCGCCAGTCGCAGCCAAACCCAATGCAACAGCAAAAAGCTAGTGCAGTTCAAGGTGCGAAAAACTAGTGTAAATTGTTAGTCATTTATGATTAAATAAAAATCCCAAGCTAACAACTTGGGATTTTTTATTGCTGATAAGATAAGATTACAATTATGCTTTTTCAATTTTACCATTAAAAAAGTAAGAAATAGCCAAAATTACTAACAACACAAGTGCAGGAATAAATGGCGTATTCGTTGCAATATGTGTCCAGATAGCTCCAATAAAAGTAAATGTAAAACCTGCATAAGCCCATTCTTTCAGTTTTTCAATCCACGGATTCACTAAACTAATAGCGCCTAATAATTTGGCAATCCCTAACATCGGAATAAAAAAGGCAGGAAAGCCTAATTGTTTAAAATTCTCCAACAATTCTGGATTCTTACTTAAATACATAAAACTGCTCATCAACATTCCTGCTGCTACTAGACCAGTACTTATCCAATAAATTATTTTTTCTTTTTTCATTGATTTAAAATTTGTTTCGACAAAATTCTGCTAAAATTTCCCTCAAATTGCTATCAGTTTACTGAAGGAAAGTAGTTTCTTTGAGTAAATTAATAGCTTTCGGAGAAATCATAGACAGTAACTTTACATCAACTTAAAATAAGAAAATGAATAAAGACAAAGCACAAGAAATCATTGAAAGAAATTGCGAGGGAGATCATACTCAGGGCATCTTAGCTGCAAGAGATGTGATGGAGTTACTTAGCGGAAAATGGAAAATCCAAATTATTGCTACATTGAGTTTTGACGGCAAAAAACGCTTTATGGATTTATTAAGAAATGTTGAAGGAATAGGTTCAAAAATGCTTTCAAAGGAACTCCAAACACTTGAAAGTAATCAACTCGTTACCAGAACTGTTTGCGATACCAAGCCAATAACTGTTGAATATGAAATCACCGAGTACGGAAAAACATTGAATGCGTTAATCGCCGAAATGATAAGTTGGGGAATTGAGCATCGTAAAAGAATTATGTCATAAAAACTGGTTGCATTTCATCCAATACAACCAGTTTTAAGCTTTTATGAATTCAATGCTTCTAAGGCTTTTTCTGGTGAAGAAAGATATAGTTTGTAAAAGTCTTCTGTAAAACCTACATGAATTTCAAACTCATCGTTTGCTAAGCCTTCAAATAATCTTTCTGCAACTACATTAGGTTTGATACCATTATTTCCACCAATTTCACTTGAAAAATCAGTATCAACCAAAGGAGGCATTAATTCAAATACTTTTACATTAGTTGATTTAGCCAATGCAAAACGTAAAATTTGGCTATACGAATGCAAAGCTGCTTTAGAACTAGAATAAGTTGGGATAGACAAAGCTGGTGCAAAAGATACAATTGAAGATACATTGACTATGGCTGAACTCTCATTTTGTTTTAAGAGTGGCAATAATTTTTCATTTAATCTGACAATGGATAAATAGTTGGTAACAATTTCTTCTTGTGCTTTTTGAAAAGCTTCTACTTCAATATCAATCAAATTATATACATGGGCGAAGCCAGCATTATTTATAACGATATTCAAACTAGGAAAATCTTTTTTCAGTACATCAACCAATTGGGCAGTATCTTCCGCATTTGTCACATCAGAAACGATAGATGTTACATTTTCTAATTGAGCAGCGGCTTTTGTTAAACGATCTGCATTTCTACCTGTTATAATTACTTTATTTCCATTTTGAGAAAATAATTTAGCCATTTCAAAGCCAATACCAGCACTACCGCCAGTAATCAAAATTGTGTTGTTTTGCGTTTTCATTGTTTTTTGATTTTTAATTATTCTTTTTTATTTATCATATACCAATCGGTATATTTGTATTCAAAAAAATACCTTTTTTACAAGGTTATTTTTTGAATAATTTCTTTTACAGTTTCTAAAGATTGATTCAACAATAATGGGTTTTTAGTCGTCTTTGACAAGAAAACTCCACCTTGTATTAAAGCGATGATTGATGTAGCTGTTTTACTTATTTCAGTTTCTGTCTTAAACTCTTGGGCTTCAATGCCTCCTTCAATAATATTTTCTAAAGACTGTTTCCAGTTTGTTACTCCTTCTGTTACTTGTATTCTAAACAATTCATTAGCATCGTCGGCTTCAATACCTGTATTTAATAAAGGACAACCACCATCTTCAAGAAATATTGACATTTCTGAACTAGCATAAATCATAGGCAAAACCATTAATTTATCATAATAGCTTTTCGCTTCATTCATTCTTTTAGTAATCAATTGATTTCTTTGTGCAAGATTATATTCAAAAGCTGCTAAAGCTACATCTTCTTTATTTTCAAAATTTCCATAAATACTTCCTTTGGTAAGTTTCGTCGCTTCTGTTAAATCCGACATTGAAGTACCAGCATAACCTTTCTTATTAAAAAGGCTTGCTGTAGTTTCAATAATAAACTGACGAGTTTTTTCTGATCTTGGAATAAAAGTCATGGCTATATACTTTTCGGTATTTCATTCGATAAAAAAATAAACAAATCAGCTTTGCTTTTTCTTTATTTCTTAATTGATGACACAAATATACCAATCGGTATATTAAAAACAAAATATTGCTTGATTTATTTTTAAATTTATTCCTAGACAAAAAATGATTCCTATTTTCTTGAACTAGTTCAATGAATAAAATATGAGCATCCAATAATTTTGTAGCAACTCATTAAATTTATTGACATAATGAACTATAGCTATTTAAAAAGCTGTTCATTAATTCAGAATCATCAAATATTAAAATAAAATGACAGGTACTTTCGAAGAATTAATTGCTTCATCAACTCCAGTAATAATTGACTTTTCAGCAGAATGGTGTGTGCCTTGCAAGAAAATAACACCGATTTTAAGTCAATTGGTGGATGAATTGGATGAAGAAATCTCAATTATAAAAATTGACATTGATAAAAATCCAGCTTTGAGAAAAAAATATAATATCACGGCTGTACCAACTTTGATTGCTTTCAAAAAAGGTAAACAAAAGTGGCGCCATACAGGAATGATTACTTTAGTGAAAGCTAAACAAGCCATTAGAGAAATTTTGTAGGGATTATATCTTGGAAAAAGGAGAAGTAAAAATCTTTTTCCAAGATAATTTTAAAACTTGCAATACAAATCTGTCCATTTCTTGATGAGCGTTACTCTTTCCTTGATAAATCTAGGCGTGAAAAAGTAGTTCGACCAATCTTCAAAATGCTCAAATTGAAATTTGAAGTAATACATCCAAAACATAAATCCTAAGTAAGGAATTGTAGCAATTTCTTCATCCGACAATTCTCTGTTCTCTCGGTAACCCTTCAAAAAAGTATCAAAATCTTTATCGGCTTGTTCTTGAGTAATTGCCTTAAAATGTACGTGAAAGAAAAAATGTACAAAAAAAGTCATGACATCATTGACTAAGAAGCCTTTTGAAGCAAAATCGAAATCAAAAAAAGTAATATTGTCGTTTTCATCAAAATGGAAATTTTTAGGTAAATAATCATAATGACAATAGCCATAACTAAACTTTGTTAAATCAAACTCATTTAGTTTTTCGATTACTTTAAAGCTTGTTGCTCTTAAATACTCGTATTCTTCTGGCAAATCTTTAAAAGCTGGCTTAATTACTTCTAAAGGCGTCAGTAATGTAGTATTGATATCTAGCGTCTCTCTTAAATGACTTAATGTTACATTTGAGCTAATATTATGATTTATCGCCATTTCACGCCCTACAGTCAGCAGTTGATGCTCATTCAAATCATAAACAGGTTTTCCTAAAGCATAAGTAAACAAAACACCATATCTAATGCCTTCTGCTACATTAAATGATTGAATATCGTTTCCCTGTTTATCAAAAATAGGAAAAGCTACTTTCGCTCCTTGCTGTTTTAAATGATGTAATAATTCAACTTCAGCTTGAATTTCAGGCAGACTCCTATGCGTATTTCTATAAATTTTAAAGATGTGTTTCTCCGATTCACCTTCTAACAAGTAAGTATCACTTACATTTCGAATTAGCAAACGACACGACATTTCTTTAAAACCATATTGTTCATTTAAAAATAGTTCTAGTGCTTTGGTAGAAACAGTAGAATATTGGGTCGGAAAAATTGTGTTCATTGTTGAAGTATTTTGAAAAAGGGATGCAAAAATAATTAAAGCAATTTTATTCCTGTAAAATAATATTTTTGATTGAATCAAAAATACTTGTCATTTTGCTTGCAATTTAATTGTGTACAATTTAATTTTGAACAATAAATAATCACAACATGAATAACTTAAAACTTGAAAACCAATTATGTTTTCCCGTTTATGCCTTATCAAGGCATATTACTTCATTGTATCGACCTCATCTTGAAAAAATCGGATTAACCTATCCACAATATTTAGTGATGTTGGTACTGTGGGAACATGAAGAAGTAACAGTAAAAGAATTAGGACACAAATTATGGCTTGATAGTGGTACACTGACCCCATTACTTAAACGAATGATTGAGAGCGGACTTGTAACCAAAAGCCGTTCTGAACATGATGAAAGATTGGTTGATATTAAAATAACTGAAAAAGGGCGTTTGTTAAAACAAGAAGCCACAAGTATTCCAGAAGCTTTAATTAAAGAATTAGAAACTGACGAAGAGCAATACTTCATGCTAAAAACGCAAATCAATAGAATATTAGCATTAAAAGAATCAAAGAATGTTTAAAATTAATCAACAAAAAAACAAAAATGGAAAAATTATATACAGCCGTAGCTACTGCTACTGGCGGAAGAAATGGTAAAGTAAAAAGTTCAGACGGTATTTTAGATTTAGAAGTTCGTATGCCAAAAGCATTGGGCGGTGCAAATGACAATTACACCAATCCAGAACAATTATTTGCGGCAGGATATTCAGCTTGTTTCGATAGCGCTTTGAAATTGGTGATTAAAATGGGTAAAATTACAACAGGCGAAACATCAGTAAAAGCAGCAGTAAGTATCGGAAAAATTGAAAACGGTGGATTCGGATTAGCTGTAGAATTATTTGTCAATGTTCCGGGCGTTGAGCAAGCACAAGCCGAACAACTTGTAAAACAGGCACATCAAGTTTGTCCTTATTCAAATGCTACAAGAGGCAATATTGAAGTAACGCTTACGGTTACTAATGAAAATTAGTGAATAAAATCAAAAGATACATTCAATAAAAAAGCCTTCAAAATTAAATTTTGAAGGCTTTTTCGTGATCCCGCTGGGACTCGAACCCAGGACCCATACATTAAAAGTGTATTGCTCTACCAACTGAGCTACGGAATCGGTAAACCGATTTGTTTGATAAATGTGCTTTTAAAAAAGCCAAGAAGGAAATTAACAAAAAATCTTGTGATCCCGCTGGGACTCGAACCCAGGACCCATACATTAAAAGTGTATTGCTCTACCAACTGAGCTACGGAATCGTAAATCGGCAAACCGATTTAATATATATAAAGTGTGCCATCTAGCACGAAAGGAAAATTACCGACGGTAATCTTCGTGATCCCGCTGGGACTCGAACCCAGGACCCATACATTAAAAGTGTATTGCTCTACCAACTGAGCTACGGAATCGGTAATTATTTTTTTTTCGGTAAAAAAAGCCATCGCTTCAGCTAAAACGATGGCTTTTTCTTTTGTGATCCCGCTGGGACTCGAACCCAGGACCCATACATTAAAAGTGTATTGCTCTACCAACTGAGCTACGGAATCATTTGCTTTTTTGAGAAAGCGACCAAACATCTTTTGTTTTTGTCATATTGTTTCCCTTAATTGCGGTGCAAAACTACGATTATTAAGAATACAATGCAAGCATACTATCTAAAAAAAATCATATTTTTTTTCTGTTTTTCTTTAACTTTACTACAACTAGCTTATTCTCAGAGCAATGTAGCAACGCTTAAAAAGGCAGATTCTTTGTATAAATCTGACAATTTTACTCAAGCAGAACTTATTTATGAGCAACTTTTGCCAAACATAGAAAAACCTTCTACTGCACTGTTTTTAAAATTAGCTTTTCTGAAAGAAAAAAAAGGAGATTTTTTGAAGACTCTTTACTACCTCAATAAAGCTTATCAACAAGACCCAAACGAAAAAATTCTTTCAAAACTGAATGAAATTGCTCAGCTTCATGAATTAAAAGGTTACGAATTGAATGATTTTAATTTTCTAATTCTTTTCTATAAGCAATATTCTGGCTTTTTAATTGGTATTATGTTGCTCTTGAGTATTTATATATTCTTTGTACTTTTTACGAAAAGATATAAAAATAGATTCATTCCTATTGGTCAAAAGATTTTTTTATTGATTTATATTATTGGAATAGGGATTCTGTTGAACCTTCCTGATAAGTATCACCAAGGTATTATCAACCGAGATGGTGTTTTACTTCGAGCAGAGCCTTCTGCGGTAGCCCCAGTAGTGTTGATGATTGACAGAGGGCATCGTTTGAATCTAATTGGAGGAAATGATATTTGGAAAAGAGTTTATTGGGACGATAAATTTCTTTATTTGAAAGAAAGTGATATTTGGTTAGTTGAATAAAATTAAAAAGGCTAGTTCAGTATGTAGAACTAGCCTTTTTAATTTTATTTTTTCAAAGGGGAATCTTTTTCTTTTGCCAAAGCATTAAAAACCAATGTGTCTGCTAAAGCAGGTAACCATTTATTGATAAAAACAGTAAATTTTCCTTGAAGCGTAAGTACCAAATCTCTTTTTCTAGCCTTCACAGCTTGAAGAATACGTTCAGCTACTTCTTCTGAACTCATCATATTTCCTTCATCACGCATCGATTCTCCTTTTGAATTACCATCAGCACCTAATGAAGCGACTCTAATATTTGAAGCCGTAAAACCCGGGCAAGCTGTTAATACATGTACTCCTGAGTGAAGAAGCTCTGTACGGAGTCCTTCTAAAAAGCCATTCAAGGCAAATTTAGATGCAGAATAGCCAACTCTAACTGGTAAACCTCTGTAACCAGCAATCGAAGAAATCCCTACAATTGAGCCTTTAGTAGCTTTAATATAAGGCAAAGCGTATTTCGTGATATAAACAGTACCAAAAAAGTTAATATCCATTACTTTTCTGATTACTTCAGTATCACAATCATCAAACATAGCTCTCATCGAAACGCCAGCATTATTGATAAGAATATCTATTTTACCGAAAGTTGCTACTGTTTTTTCAACAACATCTTGGTTATCTTTTTCAATACTTACATCAGAAACGATTGGCAAATTTTCGATACCAACAGCACTCAGTTCTTTGCTTGTTGCTAAAAGTGCATCTTGTTTTCTACCAGTAATAACAATTTTGGCACCTTCACGACCAAAGGCAAAAGCCAAAGCTTTTCCAATTCCTGATGATGCACCCGTAATAATGACAACTTTACCTTTCATAATTAAAATTTTGTTGCTCTGTCAATGATTTTTCAAAATGATTAGGATACCAACAATGAGCTTTCAATGCATCCTTATTTACTACAAAATTCAACTAAGTTTCTGAAAACTCCTCGTTGATTATCAATAATAATTTTAATCCTTCGTATTTTTGCAAAGTATGAAAAAGAAAAAGAAAGAAAATATCATTTTTGAAAATGTATTAATTGAAAACTTTGCTGCCGAAGCAAAGTGTATAAGTCGAATTGAAGACAAAGTAGTTTTTATAGATGGACCCGTTGCTCCTGGTGATTATGCTGATTTAAGAGTTACCAAATCAAAGTCAAGCTTCATGGAGGCGACAGCTTTTAACATTCGCCCAAACTCAGAATATCGTACTCAAACAATATGCTCGCATTTTGGCACATGTGGCGGTTGCAAATGGCAACATATTGATTATCAAACACAATTAACGTTTAAACACAAGCAAGTTGTTGATGCTTTAGAAAGAATTGCTAAAGTAGAATTACCCGAAATAAAATCAATTTTCCCATCTTCTGAAACATTTTACTATCGTAATAAATTAGAATATACTTTCTCACAAAATCGTTGGTTGACTCAAGCACAAATTGATTCTGGAGAATCTTTTTCAAGAAACGCTTTAGGTTTTCATATTCCTAAACGCTATGATAAAATCTTGGATATTGACCATTGCTATTTACAACCAGACCCATCAAATGCTATTCGTTTGGCTTTGAGAGATTTTACAGCAGCCAATAATTTAGATTATTATGAGCAGGTTCGCCAAGAAAAAGGAGCTTTAAGAAATCTAATTATCAGAACAGCTAGTTCGGGTGATTTAATGGTTGTGGTACAATTTGCGTATTGTCAACCTGAAGATATTGATTTAGTGATGAACTTTTTGGCTGATAAATTTCCAGAAATTACTTCTCTAAATTATGTAATCAACACAAAAGGAAACGATACTTTCTTTGATTTAGAAATCGTCAATTTCAAAGGTTTACCTTATATTGTTGAAGAAATGGAAGATTTAAAATTCAGAGTAGGTCCAAAATCTTTCTTCCAAACAAATTCAAAACAAGCGTATGAATTATACAAAATCACTCGTGAATATGCTGATATTCAGGCTAATGACTTTGTATATGACCTTTATACTGGAACTGGAACAATCGCCAATTTCGTAGCCCGACAAGCCAAAAAAGTAATTGGTTTAGAATATGTTGAAATGGCTGTTGAAGATGCAAGAGTAAATTCACAAATCAATAATATTACCAATACAGAATTTTATGCTGGTGATATGCGTAAATTATTGAGCAGCGAATTTGTAAATAAACACGGAAGACCAGACATCGTTATTACAGACCCACCACGTGCTGGTATGGACGAACCAGTAGTTAGAACACTTTTAGAAGCTTCTCCAAAGAGAATTGTCTATGTAAGTTGTAATCCAGCTACTCAAGCCAGAGATTTAGCATTATTAGATGAAAAGTATCAAGTAACCTCAGTTCAACCTGTTGATATGTTTCCACAGACACATCATGTTGAAAATGTAGTAAGATTAGATTTACGATAATTTCAAATATCAACGTCATAAAAGTAAAAAAGCTACCGATACAAAATCAGTAGCTTTTTTACTTTTATGAATTATTACAACCAAAATCTTGATATTTATATAATAATCAGCCTATTATAAAAAATAGTCACTAATTACTAATCACTTCATAAGCATTTAAAATGGAACATCTTGATTAGGCAAATTACTTCCAAACGAAGAAGAAGGATTTTGAGATGGTAAGTTATTTATTTTACTTCCTAACATTTTTCCACCAGTTTCAAAAGCTGCCGCAGGATTATCAATTTGTTGGAAAGATTGTAAGCTATCACCAGCATAGCCCATGTAGTCTCCAGCATCTAAATCGCAATACTTGGTGTATTTACCGATAAATCTCAACTGAACAGTATCTAATGAACCCGCACGGTTTTTTGCAATAATCAACTCTCCTATTCCAGCCACAGAATTTCCAGCTTCATCTTGCGTAATTCCATAGTAATCAGGACGGTAAATAAACATTACCATATCAGCATCTTGCTCAATCGACCCAGATTCACGTAAATCTGATAATTGTGGTTTCTTATCACCGCCTCTGGTTTCAACCGCACGGCTCAATTGCGAAAGTGCAATTACTGGTACATTCAATTCTTTCGCCAATTGTTTCAATGAACGAGAAATATTCGCAATTTCTTGCTCACGGTTACCAGTACCTTTTCCACCAGAATCTCCTGACATTAGTTGAAGGTAGTCAATCACAATAATCTGAATATCGTGTTGAGCTTTCAAACGACGAGCCTTTGCTCTTAATTCTAAAATTGAAAGTGCTGGAGTATCATCAATAAAAATTGGTGCATTGGTTAACTTTCCAATTTTTGCATGTAATTGTGCCCATTCATGTGGAGCAAGATTACCTTTTCTTAATTTATCTGATTCTAATTCTGCTTCAGCTGAAATCAAACGATTGACCAATTGAACAGAGGACATCTCAAGAGAGAAAAAAGCAACAGCTTGACCGTGGTCAACAGCCGCATTTCTACACGCAGATAAAATTAAAGCGGTTTTACCCATACCCGGACGAGCCGCAATAATAATTAATTCTGTTTTCTGAAAACCAGAAGTAACTCTATCCAAAGCTGTAAAACCTGTTGGCACGCCCGTCAATCCTTCTTTCTGATTTTTCTTTAATTCTAATTCCAATAAAGCAGAACGCATAATTTGCCCCATATCAGAATAATTCTTACGAATGTTGGCTTCTGAAATTCTGAACAATTCTTGCTCTATTTTATCTAAGAGCATAAAAACGTCAGTCGTATCTTCATAAGCCATTTTTTGAATCTCAGAAGAAACCGTAATCAATTGTCTTTTTAAAGAATGTTCAACAACAATTCTGGCATGAAATTCAATATTGGCAGCAGAATTTACTCTTTGGGTAAGTTCTGCTAAGTATTGTACACCACCTGCTATTTCTAATTCGCCAGTAGTTACTAATTGGTTTTTTACAGTTAATAAGTCAATCGGCTCAGAATTAGCAAATAATTGCGTAATCGCCCCATAAATTCTTTGATGTGCTTCTTTATAAAATGACTCAACTTTTAAAATATCTATAACATCAGTCAAAGCATCACGCTCTAACATCAAAGCACCTAAAACCGCTTCTTCTAAATCTGTAGCCTGAGGTGGAATTTTACCAAGGCCAGTATCCAACCATCTGTTTTGAGCAGATATTCTTCCACCAGCGAAATTTCCGTTTTTCTTAAAATTTCCGTTATTTTGATTTGATAGTTCCATTCTCAATATTCAATCCTTTTATTAGGATATTACAATTCTTTCTAGCAATAAAAAAGAAGATTTTCTATCCGTAACACAATTTTACAAAGAAATTCTTAGAAAACCGAGAAATAAAAAAACTGACATTTCCTAATTTATTGATAATCAAAGTTTAAAAGTAATGTTTGATATTTAATACAAAATTATAAAACAATTGAAGCATTTTTTTATTAAGTTTAGGTAGAATATTAATCAAACTTTAACTATTTCAGATTTGACAGAAAAAATAATTACCTTGGAAGACCTTGAGTTAGTTGGTTTTCTTGGTGTTGAAAACAGCAATATTAAGCAAGTGGCGGCGGCATTTCCTCAGAGTAAAATCATCTCTCGTGGCAATGAAATTACAATTAGAGGCTCATTGCCTGAAATTGTAAGAATAAACGAAATTATGGATTCGCTTATTCAACACTATCAAAAATATGGTAAGATTACCAAGGAGCAAGTTCAATCCTATCTTACTCTTGAAAAAAATCCTTCCACAGAACCTACAGTACATCTTAAAGAAGAAGACGATGTCTTATTGTATGGTACAAAGGGAGTTGTTATCAAAGTAAAAACGCCAAACCAACAAAAAATGGTTGAGGCGGCGGCAAAAAATGATATTGTTTTCGCTGTTGGGCCTGCAGGAACTGGAAAAACATATACGGCTGTAGCCATTGCGGTAAAAGCTTTAAAAAATAAAGAAGTAAAGAAAATCATCATCACTCGCCCAGCCGTTGAAGCAGGTGAAAATTTAGGTTTTTTGCCCGGTGATTTAAAAGAAAAAATTGACCCATATCTTCGTCCAATTTATGATGCTTTAGATGATATGATTCAGCCAGAAAAGCTAAAATACTTTATCGAAAACAGAGTCATTGAAATAGCTCCATTGGCGTATATGCGTGGTAGAACTCTCAATAATGCTTTTATTTTATTAGACGAAGCACAAAATACAACGCCCATGCAAATGAAAATGTTTTTGACAAGAATGGGAATTCAATCTAAAGTAATTATTACTGGCGATAAAACTCAAATTGACTTACCAACAAAGGTGAAATCTGGTTTGGCAGAAGCAAGTAGAATTCTTGATAATATCAAAGGCATTGCTTTCGTAGAGTTAGATGGAAAAGATGTTGTCCGTCACCGTTTAGTTCGTGATATTATCATGGCTTACGAAAAATCTGAAGCTGAAAAATAAGGCTTAAAATTTATACACATACGCAACTGCTTTGATTTGTATTTTGTCAATAATACAAATCAAAGCAGTTTTTGCGTTAGTTCAAAAAATATTCATTATGAAAAAAATACTATCCTCCTTTTTAATACTTATTCCCTCTATCCTATCTGCCCAAGACAAATGCGGAGTAGTAATGAACGACAAAAAGCTTCAAGAAAAGTATAGCAACTGGAATCAAAAAAAAGCAAATTTTGAAGCACAAATTCAAGTAATACAGGCACAAAGAAAAAGTAGTTCGGCAAGAGTCGAAGATAAAATTTATACCATTCCAGTTGTTGTGCACATTCTTCATAACAACATCAATAATGTAATAGGCGGAGCAAATAATGTTAATATTACCGATGCTCAAATTAAATCTCAAATTCAAATCTTAAATGAAGATTATCGGCGTCAATTGGGCACTAATGGATACAATATCAATCCAGTAGGAGCCGATATGGAAATAAATTTCAAATTAGCAGACATTGATCCAGATGGTAATTCTACAATAGGTATTACTCGTACCTATGTCAAACAAACAGGGTTCAATTTTGTAAATGAAAAGAATCAAATTGCAGAAATTATTCAATGGGATAATGAAAAATACCTGAATATTTGGGTTACTCGTGGTAATAACGGAGTAATTGGCTATGCAAGTTTCCCTTATGATAGTAAAATCGAAGGATTAGGTGCTAATAATTCAAATATTGCTGAACAAGAATTATTCGATGGAGTAATTATCGACTATAAAAATTTTGGAAATTGTTGCGGTACTTTAAGCCAGACTTATAATTTAGGACGAACTACAACCCATGAAGTAGGTCACTGGCTTGGACTTTTACATCCAAATGGAGATGAAAATTGTGGAACAGATTACTGTGATGATACTCCTCAAATTGAGAGCTTGAACTTAAACACAACTTGTGATAAATTAACTTCTAGCTGTAGTAGTGAAAGAATTACTAATATGATTGAGAACTATATGGATTATTCTCCAGACCGTTGCATGAATGTTTTTACGCTCGACCAAAAAAATAGAACAAGAGCGGCCTTGAACTTAAGTATGAAGCGACAAAAATTACTAAATAATGCCGAACCACTTTCAGATACTGAAAAACTACAAGCATCTGTTGAGCCAAATCCAATCAACCCTTCAACTGACGGAAGTATCAAAATAAGAGTAACTTTTAAAGATGAGCAAGATTTAAGTATTCAGCTTTATGATGGCAGAGGCATTTTAATGCAAGAAAAAAATCTTAATAAACAAAAAAGTGGTTTCTATTATTTGAATCCAGAAGCATTAGCAACAGGATATTACATTGTTAATGTAAAAACTGCTACTGAATATATTTCAAAAAAAGTTTTAGTACAACGTTAATATTGCAATTATTCCAAGAATAAGAAACAAAGCTCTTCACCAGTATGTTACAGCATCAATAAGTAGATATTATATCCTTCTTGCTGAATAACAAAAAAGAAAAAACATGGATAAAGTAGAAAAAATCAAACAGGCCTACATTGAGTACTTTCTTGAAAATGGAACTCAACCCCCTTCTGTATTTGCTTTCACTAAAAAATTGAAAATGAAAGAGAGTGAATTCTATGAACACTATAATTCATTTGAGCTTTTAGAAAGTGCTATTTGGCTCGGTTTTTTCAATGAAACCAAAAGCAAAATTGAATCCGAAGAAGTATATGCTACGTATAGTGTTCGTGAAAAGCTTTTAGCATTTTACTACACATGGATTGAAGTGCTTAAACAACATAGAAGTTACACTTCACAAACTTGGCGACTTATCGATAAACGAAAATTAAAAACGCCTGTTTTCATGACCGACTTGAAAATTGCTTTTAAAGAATTTTCTCATGATTTGGTTTTAGAAGGAAAAGAAAGTAATGAAGTACAACCTAGAAAATTTATTGATGAAAGATACCCAGATGCCTTTTGGTTACAGTTCTTGATGATACTAGATTTTTGGGTAAAAGATAAAACAAAAGGCTTTGAACAAACAGATGCTATGATTGAAAAATCAGTAAATACTTCGTTTGATTTGATGGCTTCATCTGCCCTAGATTCTGTGCTTGACTTTGCAAAATTCATGTTTCAAAACAGATAACAGGAAAAATATATTCTAAATTTTTTATTTATATAAATAGCCATAACATATTTGATAAACAACAAGTTAATATTTTAACAAATATATTATTTGGTACTTAAAATAAGAGTATAGATTTTCTCTATGACAATGAAAGAACAAAATTCGATACCAACTTCAAAGGTTGCAAGAGCTACAAAATTCGTAAAGACTGGTGTAAAAATTGGTGGTAATTATTTAAAACATAATGTTAAAAAAATGATTGACCCCAATATTAGTCGTGACGAATTACATCAAGACAATGCTACTGACATCTACTCCTCTTTGAGCGAGATGAAAGGTTCTGCCCTCAAAGTTACACAAATGTTAAGTATGGACAAAGGAATGTTGCCAAGAGCTTACAGAGAAAAATTTGCTATGTCTCAATACTCTGCTCCGCCCCTTTCTGGACCTTTAGTAATGAAAACGTTTAGGAAACATTTTGGTAAATCGCCACAAGAACTTTATGATACTTTTGACATAAATGCAAGCAATGCTGCCTCTATCGGACAAGTACACAAGGCTACTAAAAATGGTAAACCGTTAGCGGTTAAAGTACAATATCCAGGTGTTTCAGAAAGTATTGGCAGTGATTTAAAAATGATTCGCCCAATTGCAATCGCAATGTTCGGCTTAAATGAGAATGATGTTGATAGGTACATGGGTGAAGTTGCAGAAAAGCTCATTGAAGAAACTGATTATTTATTAGAATTAAAACGCTCTGTCGAAATCTCAGAGGCTTGCGCACACATCGACGGTTTATTTTTTCCAAAATATTACGCTGATTTATCTTGTGAAAGAATTCTGACAATGGATTGGCTGGAAGGATTTCATTTAAATGAATTTCTGAAAACAAATCCTTCACAAGAAATTCGAAACAAAATTGGTCAGGCACTTTGGGATTTTTATGATTTTCAGATACATACACTTCGCAAAGTTCATGCAGACCCTCATCCCGGAAATTTCTTAATGAGAAAAGATGGGACAATGGGAATTATTGATTTTGGTTGCATTAAAGTAATTAATGATGAATTTTATGATAATTACTTCGCATTAATCAATTTTGATACTTTGGATGATAATGATAAAACAACAAGAATTTTCAAAACCTTGGATTTCATCACAAAATCCGATTCTGAAAAAGAAGCAATATTTTTTACTGAGCTTTTTAAAGAAATGATTTTTTTACTTGGAAAGCCTTTCGCTGTAGAAGAATTTGATTTTGCCGATGACGAATATTTCGAAAGTGTATATTTATATGCAGAGAAATTACAAAACTTAGATGAGCTAAAAAGCTCTAAAGTAGCCAGAGGTTCACAACATGGTTTGTATATCAACCGTACTTATTTTGGCTTATATTCTATTCTTAACGAATTAAAAGCCAAAGTAACTACAACACGTCCAGAATGGCTCAGATCAAACGCATTGAAGGTTTGCTAAATTTTTTAGGTGTTACTATAGTCATAAAAATTATATAATAACACCTAAAATTCATACTTAAAATGGTAAGTCTTGATCGTCTTCACTGAAAGATGGAAGGTCTGCTGCAGGAGTTGCAGGCTTGCTAGCTGGTGCTGAAGATGGTCTTGAAGAAGCCACTGGAGCAGATGCACTTGGAGCATCACTTGCCAAATCAATTCTGTAAGCTCTTAAATCTGTGTACCATCTTTCATTATATTCACGAGATTCTACACTGAAAGTAACTCTAAGTTTATCACCTAAAGAGAAAGTTTTTAAATCTGCTGATTTGTCTCCCCAAGCAGTGAAACAAGCTTTTTTAGGATATTGATCTTCAGTTTCAAGTACAAAATCTTGTTTAACCCAAGCTCCATTTTTTCCTTGACCGGTTACTTCATTGAGTACTTTTATCAAATTACCTTCAAATTCTAATGCCATTGTAATATTTTTTTGTTTTTTACTTTGTTTGTTATACTTGATTCTCAAAGGTTTAAAAAAGACAAAAGCAAACTTGCTCCTTCACCTTTTGAAAACCTTTGCAATTAAGCAAATTTTCTTTAATTTCGCACCATCATTAGGCAATGTGGTGGAATTGGTAGACACGCTACTTTGAGGTGGTAGTGGGAGTTATCCTGTAGGAGTTCGAGTCTCCTCATTGTCACAAAAAAAGCATCTTTGGAAATTTCCAGAGATGCTTTTTTGTTATTGTTAATCCTAATTATGGCTTAATACTTGGTGCTGGTGGCGGTGTTGGCGCTGCAGCAGGCGATGGTGGTGTCGGTGGAGTTGGTGGCTCTGGTGCATCAGGTAAAGCATTAAATGCACTATTAATTTTTGCTCTTACTGAGGCTGGGAGTACTTTATGAATTTCTTTAGCACGAAATTCTATTTCTTTACCCAATGCTTCAATTGGTTTTGCTTCTAGCTCAATTAATTTACTCAGGCTGTCAATTGGAGCGCTGTTGAAGTTCATTCTCTCTCCTATTTTTTCCATTTCATCACCATACTTTTCCATTTGCTGCTCAATCATCTTCATTTCTTTTTCAATCTGATTCATATTTTGTTCAGCATTTTTCCTAGCTTGTGAGTCCTCTTTGTAAGAAATCATCTTTTCAGCAATACTACCTTGCTTTTCACCTAACTTAGATAACTTATTACTCAATTCTGAAATTTTGATTGAAAAGTTATTCATTGGCTGGCTATGCTCATTTATTTTCTGGCTATAAATAGAAATTTGTTTAGAAAGCTCCTCAATTTTCTTTTGGTGAGGTTCCATTTTCTTTTCAAGAATTTCAATGGCTACTAATTCTTTCGATACTTTGATACTATCTACTTGAGAAAGATGCACCTTTTCTCCATTAATATAGATATTTCCCTTAGAGATATTAAGGTTATTATCAAAGCTATGGTCAATTCTCACAGTCTTATTTATTTTTTTAGGTGGTTTCGGTGCATCGGCTTTCTTAGGTGGTTTTGGCGCTTGTGGAATCGTTTGTGCATCAGCATTATTAGGCAAATTCATAAATACCAAAGTAGTCAATGCAAATAAAGACATTACAATAATACCAGCATAATTCACTGAATTTGTTTTCTTTACGCCTAAAATTCTATGTACTCTTCCTAACAAAGTTTGTTTCTTACCTGCAAAACCCATCGCTAAAGACATATTAGTTTGCTGTTGGAAAATCTCAACTTTGGTTAATGCTTTCGCTAAATGAACTTTATTTCCGCATAACTCAATCGCTAAATCATCACAGCAATTTTCTCTTTCTTCACGAATATTCGCAGAAATCCACCAAGTAGCTGGATGAAAGAAAAATATAATTTCAACCAATGACTGTATGATGTTTACTAAATAATCATGACGTTTGATATGAGCCAATTCATGCGCTAAAACGGCTTCAAGTTCTTTGTTTGACAAACCTGTAATTAAACCAATTGGCAATAAAATAACGGGTTGCAAGAAACCAATCGTCATTGGACTCGTTGCCAAAGAAGATTCTAACAAATTAATTCCTTTTTTAATATTTACTTTTTCTAAAAGCTGATTAAAAAGTACTAGCGTATCACCTTGAATGGTTTTGGTGTACTTCCAACGTAATTGTTCTGTATAAAAATAACCACCCATCAACCTGACTGACAAAAATAACATTCCAATCATCCAAGCACTTACTAATACATTTACATTTTCTGAAAACAATACCTGAAAATCCATCCAAATACTTATATCTGAAGCTGTTGTAGATGATGTACTTAAATTAGTTTGAGCTATTTTATCGAAAGTAAAATTAGTTTGGGTGATTGATGAAACTGAATTTTCTTCAAAAACAATTAAAAAAGTAACGATACTTGCAAAAACTTGAAAAAGTAAACTCGCAAAACCAAACCAATATTTCTTAATGGCTGAGTTCTTTGAAAACAAGAAAACAACTTTTAAAACAATGGCAAGTACCATTAATTGCCAAACTGAGTGAAGCAATGTCCAACCAACGGCTGACATTACATTTTCTGGGAAAAAATTCAAAATTGAGTTCATTGATTTAGAAAGGGGTTAAATATGAGGTTTGTTAAATTAGGTTTAAGCATTTTGTTCCATTTGAGCAATGAGTTTTTTGATTTCATCTAATTCTTCTTTCGAAGCTTGATGATTTCCCAAAGTTTGCATCACCAATTTCATGGCTGAACCACGAAAAGCAGTATCCACAAATTTGTCAACTAAAAATTGTTGCGTGGCTTCTTCAGTAATTGCTGCTTCGTACAAGTGATAACGCCCCTCCTCTATACGTGAAACAATTTTCTTTTCAAACATGATTTGAAGTAACTTCAAAGTTGTTGTATAGCCAATGTCTCTTACTTTCGAAAGTTCATCATTTACTTGTCTTACACTGGCTTGACCCAATGACCAAAGTACTTGAAGAATTTGTAATTCTGATTCTGTAGGTTTGATAGGTTCCATTTCAATAATAATATTTGTTACGAATAATTTCGTAACAAATATACTACGAAAGAATTCGTATTAACAAATTTATCTACGAATATTTTCGTAAATAAATTTAAAATGTCATTTATTTACTTTAAACGGTAAATCTTCAGGCTGAATTTATTCAGATTTATCGAATAAAGAAGGGATTGTCAGCGGTTTGGGACGTGGAGGTGTTTCATAAAGTAAAGCTTTGTCCACTTGGTTAATGACAAAAGCCAAATCTTCCGCATTATTTAAGTAATCCAATTCGTTAACATCTAAAATCAATAATTTACCATAAGTATAGCTTTCGGTAAAGTTATCATAGTGTCTGTTCAAATCTTGTAGATAATCAATAGAAATATTGGCTTCAAAATCTCTTCCTCTTTTTTTAATCTGAGAAACCAATTTTGGCATATCAGCTTTTAAATAAATCGTTAAATCGGGTGCTTTTACGGAAGTCATCATCAAATCGAAGATTCCTTTATAAGTAAGATAATCGTTTTCCGACATGATTCCACCTTCATATAAATTCTGAGCAAAGATGTAGGCATCTTCATAAATTGTTCTATCTTGAATAATTCTTTTATTCGATTGTTGAATTTGTAATACTTGTTCGTATCTACTTTTCAAAAAATACAATTGCAAATGGAAAGCCCAACGTGGCATATCTCCATAAAAATCAGCCAAATACGGATTTCCTTCCACAGCTTCAAATAATACTTCCCATCCAAAATGATCTGCTAATTTTTTCGCTAGTGATGTTTTTCCAGCTCCGATATTTCCAGTTACGGCAATGTGCATTGTATTTTTATTAAATTGATGAATTTGATTTTATTCTCAAATTTCGGGCTTTTTAGCATCAAAATCAAAAAACGAACTACTCTTCTGAGCATTAAATAAAGGATTACATTGAAATCAAAAAAATAGCCTTCATATCCGAAGGCTACAATTCATTTAATATTTATACTTTTTCAGAAACTTCAATCTTTTACTTACTGCTTTAATCCATTCACGAGCCATCAATTCATGTCCAAAAACAGTTGGATGAATCCCATCCCAAACCCAGTATTCATCTGGTGCATTTTTAAAAGCTTTTTCAAACATTGAAGGATAATCAATCAACACTGCATCATATTCTTTTGCAAGTTTTTTGACAACTTCGGCTCTAGCGTTCGTTTCTTTTTGCCAAATGTCCCAATTATCTTTTCTACCCTTAATTGCATAAACAAATGGAATACCCAACACAAATAGAATATCTGGGTTGTTTTGTTTACACTGATCAAGTAAATCTCTGTAACCAATTTCAAATTGTTCAAGATTAGGTGCTTCCTCTGGTTTACGAATTAAAGCATTTACATCATTAATACCAATTAACAAACTCAATACATCAGGTTTTAAATCAAGTGTTTCTTCTTTCCAACGTTTTTGTAAATCTGGAATTCTATTTCCACTGATACCTCTATTATAAAAAGTAAATCCCGCTTCAGGAAAATCAGCTCCTATCCTACTTGCTACTCCATAAGCATAACCATGCCCCATAATATGATTAGGGTCGGTATTTCTACCTCTGTTTCCATCCGTAATAGAATCTCCCTGAAAAAGAAAAGTAAGTTTTGTTTCCATCTCAAGATTACTTGCAGCAACTGAATTACTTTTCAAGCCCATCAAAAAGGTAGATATGGCTGAGGATTGTAAAAAAACTCTTCTTGAAAAAATGTTTTTCATAAATAATGGTTTAAAATCTTTATTTACTTTAAAATACAATTTCAGTAAAATGTACTTATCAATCAAAGATTTTGTTTTTTGTTTTCTTTCAAAAGGTTTTTATGATTTCTTTGTTGTACTCAAATCTTATGTTTGAGATTAAATTATCCAATTATCTATAAAAACATTTTCATTTCAAATCATGAAAAAATTACTATCCTTATTACTCTTTATTTTGATTGCCCAGACAATGTATGCTCAGAAAAAAACGAGTGCTGGCAATCCTATTTTTCAAGGTTGGTATGCCGACCCAGAAGGAATAATTTTCGACAAAACTTACTGGATTTATCCAACCTATTCTGCACCTTATGATAAACAAGTATTCTTCGATGCTTTTTCATCCAAAGATTTAGTTACTTGGACAAAACATTCCAAAATTTTAGATACTTCAAACGTAAAATGGGCGAAACGTGCCGTTTGGGCTCCTTCTATCATTGAAAAAGGTGGAAAGTATTTTATTTTCTTTGGAGCAAACGATATTCAGAGTGATAAAGAATATGGTGGCATTGGCGTAGCTGTTGCCGATAAACCTTCGGGGCCTTTTAAAGATTACCTTAAAAAACCTTTAATTGATAAATTTCATAATGGAGCTCAACCAATCGACCAATTTGTTTTTAAAGATAAAGACGAGTATTATTTAATTTATGGTGGTTGGAGACATTGTAATATTGCTCATTTGAAAAAGGACTTTACAGGTTTCATTCCTTATGAAGACGGAGGTATTTTCAAAGAAATTACACCAGAAAACTATGTTGAAGGACCATTTATGTTTAAAAAGAATGGAAAATATTACTTCATGTGGTCGGAAGGTGGTTGGACTGGTCCAGATTATTCTGTGGCTTATGCCATTGCAGATTCTCCTTTTGGTCCTTTTAAACGAATTGGTAAAATTTTACAACAAGACCCAAAGATTGCCACAGGTGCGGGGCATCATTCAGTGATAAAAAATCCTAAAACAGACGATTGGTACATAGTTTATCATAGAAGACCATTAACTGAGAAAGATGGTAATTCAAGAGTTACTTGTATTGATAAAATGTTTTTTGATGAAAATGGACTTATCAAGCCTGTAGTTATTACCAATGAAGGTGTTGAAAAGAAAGCTATAAAGTAAAAAGACATTTCTAATTTTATATTTAAAAAAAGTGGCCATAGAACTAACTATGACCACTTTTTTGTGATTGGTAAGTAACGAATTCCTACTGTTTGAGCGGAGCGAGTTTAGGAATTCTTGATTTTCTTTTGTTACTTTTCTTTTATCAAGAAAAGAAAAGTAAGGACAGAACGATAATAAATATCAAACTTCTAAAACTAGTTATCTTAAAGAAAAAAACGAGATAACTCATATTGGATTTATGAAAATGGGGAGATTATAGTTCTCCATTAGAGACTTAATATCGGTAGAAATAACATTTAGAATTCTATCCGATAGCTTAGGTTTGGAATAAAAAGACTTTCTCGGTATTCATCTACCACCTTACTAAGATAATTATATTGAAAACCCATAAACTCTTTATACATCGTAGCATTGATTATTTTCAAAGCAATTTCTCTACTAGATTTCTTCTTATTAATCTTGAAAGTTGCTGTAAAATGTGACGTAAAAGCCGAAGGCAATTGTTTCGAGAAAGCTTGTCTTTCATCAAATTTTGCCTCCTGAGCTTTTTGGGAAGCTTTTTCATCTAACGGTGAATAATGATCACCTCCCTGATAACTCAACCGGATATTAATTCCAAATACATTTTGCTGGCTTTTGCCTACCTGCCATTCTTTTCCTGTTAAAAAATTAAACGCATAGTTTCTATTATACCTCGTACTTCGCCACAATCCGTCTCCTCCTCTATACTTTGAACTAAAAATTGAACCAGTAACCATATAATAAAATCCGTCCGAAAGATATTTCTCAAAAGTAATGTCCACACCATAGTTTTTCCCTTCTCCTGTGTTTTGTAAAGCTTCTTTAAAAAACCAATCGCTGGTTAAGTTAATTGTAGAGAACGAACTATCTTTTATCACAGGTACGTTGAAGAGTTTTTGATAATAACCTTCAATTTTCAAATGATGGAATTCTGATAAACTCAGGTCATAACCCAATACCAAATGATGAGCTTTTGTAAAGTCAAGGTTTTTATTGAGATTTTCTTGTCCATTTTTCACAAAGTAATAATTCAAGCGCTCTAAACGACTATGCAAGCCATATCCTACACTAAGTGCTTGGTTTTCGACAAAGCGATATTTTATGCCCAAGCGTGGCTCAATGGTGTAATGATTATTCAAGGTAAATAACTGTCCATTCACCCCAACATTCATCGTTATCTTTTCAGAGAAATTAATGGTTGAATTAGTATAAGCCGAAAGTAAAAAGCTTTTACCTTTTTCTTCTACTACTTTTTCCAACAGTTTACCAAGCGTTGAAGCATTTTGCAGTGAAATATCATAACGCAAACTCGTTGCCACTACGCCCGTTTTGTTAGTATGCTTTGAGCTAAACTTTGTGTTTAAATATGAATTAAAAACAAGGCTTATGTTTTGATTATTAATCCTGTTTTTGGGCAGAATATGCGATTCATCATTAATTCTATCTGTGTTCAAATCAATGCCATTAATCGTAGAGGCAAAAGTTGTTTTTAAATACTGCGTATCGTTTAAAAATATTTTATGACTGATTCCACTGGCTGCCATAAACTGTTTGACAGACTGGTTTTCTTTATCAGTATCGTATTTCCATTCTGCTTTATCTTCTTTTATTTTCGCACTAGAGTTATCTAACAAACCAATGCCCCAGAATGAAAATGTACCCGCCTTTTTGGTAGGGAAATTAAGCTTAAAAGAAAAATCTTGGTACTTCACTCCTCCTGCATTATCTGGCAAAAGTGGCTCTAACAATGCCATGGTTGAATAGCGATAATTAAAAAGATAAGATGATTTACCCCCCGACTTAAATGGTCCTTCTGAGGAAACATCAATTCCTGTAAGTCCCACTTGAAATGTATGCTCGGCTTTGTTATTATTGCCTTTTCGCATAAAAATATCGAATACCCCCGAAAGTGCATTATTGTATTCCGCAGGAAAAGCGCCTGAGAAAAAATCTGAATTGGCGAGTAATTGACTACTGAGTGCCGTTAAACCTCCTCCACCAAAACTACTTAAATCAGCAAAGTGATTGGGATTAGGAATTTCTATGCCCTCTAATTTCCATTGCAAAGCTTGTGGATTATTTCCTCTCACCACGATGGCATTATTTCCTACATTACTAGTAACACCTGCGAAAGATGAAACCAGTCGGGCTGGGTCATCAAACCCACCAGCATAACGTCTAGCTTCTTCCACACTTAGCATTCTTGCACTGAGTGTTGCTGTACTGTTGAGTGGCTGTTCTTTATTGACTTGTGGTTTTACAGTAATTTCTGCCAATGTAGTGGTACTTTCTTTCATTGAAACAGTCAGGAAGACTTCTTTTGAGGACGATAATACAATCTCTTTCATCAAAATAGGTTCATAACCAACCATGCTTACTTGAATGTTATACCTTCCAACACTTACATTCTTGATGATAAAGTTTCCTGAGGCATCTGTTTGAGTACCAAATTTTGTATCAAGTATTACAACATTGGCAGAAGGAAGGGCAATATTAGAAGCATTATCAATGACTGTACCTCTAATCGTTTGGGTGGGCTGTTGTGCTTTTGAGCAGAATGAGAACATTCCGATAATCAGTAAGAGTAGGTTAATTTTTAGCATAACTGTATGAATAAATCGGTTTAATGTGAAAGCACAAAGGTCTTTCATAACCCATTTTCATACAATACTGATTTTTCAGTATTCTCTCATTATATCAAGCCAAGCTTTGAAGCAAAAACAATGGCTTCTAGCGAATTATTAGCCCCTAGTTTCTCTAAAACACGTTGTCGATGCGTATTTACGGTATGCACACTGATTGCCAATTTATCTGAAATCTCTTTACTTAAAAAGCCATCTTTAACCAAATGGAGAATCTGAATCTCTCGTTGTGATAAAGCTACACTGGGTTCTTCTACTTTTTTAAGCTCGTCATCGAGAAAGGGAATTATTTTTCCAGTTCTAAAATTCAATAATTGACTTTTCAAGCCCTCGTTAATTTCCTGATTGGGGGATATATCAATAATACTCAGCGACAACCACATATTACCATAAGCATCTAATTCCAATATCTGGTGTTGTTCTACAACCCTGATGTATTTATCCTCAGCATTTAATATTCTATACTCGTTAACTAGTTTATAGTTAGCTTTTTCATCACTTGAAAAAGCAAAAAATAGCTTCAAAAGCGATATTCCATTTCTAGTAAGCTCAATTAAATCGTTAGGATGAATCTTTGTATCTAGGAAGATATGGTCTTTTACTTCAATCTGTGCTAAATCATAGCCCAGCAAACTACTAAAATTAGGTGAATAAAATACGTGTTCTTTTCTAAAAGAATCAAAAACACTTACACCACTATTTCCTAAACTAGCCAAAGTATGCAAGAGTGGCTTATGTTTTTCGAGAATAGCATAATCTAGTTCCTCCTCCACAAATTGCTGTTGGTTTAGTAATGCTATGTATGTAGTAGTAATATGTTGTTGTTCTTCAGTCATAGATGACAAGTATTTTCTTACAAATATGACTTACAATTTCTTCATTTTTGTATTTCTATTTTAAAATATTGCTTGAACTAATGTTATTGTCAACTTATTATTCCATCAATTAACCAGAAAACTAATAATAGTCATAGTTATTGAAATCCTTTCAGGCGAATTTCGAGCTTTTCAACAAAAGCTTAAATGTATGAACCTAGAAAGAATTCAAAATACTGATTTATTAGACAAAGTTATTACTGCCAATGATGCTGCTTTATTTTTTGAAAACGGAATGGTGGTTGGTGCTAGTGGCTTTACTCGTGCTGGTGATAGCAAAGCTGTATTAAAAGCTTTGGCCGATAGAGGAAAAGAGGCACAATTAAAAATTACATTAATCACTGGGGCTTCGTTAGGGCATGATATTGATGGGCTTCTCGCAGATACTGGTATGCTTGCTAAAAGAATGCCTTTTCAATCTGATGCTGTATTAAGAAAACATATTAATGCTGGCGAAGTATTATTTATCGACCAACATTTAGGCGAAACTGCCGAACTTATCAATAACCATCATCTCCCAGAAATAGACATTGCTGTTATCGAGGTTGCAATGATTAAAGCCGATGGCAGTGTTGTGCCAACTACTTCTATCGGAAATTCGGCTACATTTATCCAAAAAGCAAAGAAGATTATCCTTGAAGTAAATCTTACTATTCCTACCAACATTGAAGGGATTCATGATATATTTTATGCTGGAGATTACCCTCATCGTGCCATTATTCCTATCACCCAAGCCAATTCTTTAATTGGTACTACCAGTATTCCGGTAGATGTTTCTAAAGTTATCGGTATTGTTTATACGAATGTGGCGGATAGTCCCGCTAGTATAGCTGAACCTGATACAAAAACCATTGCCATAGCCAACTTTTTATTAGATTTCCTAAGAAATGAAGTAAAGCACGGGCGATTAACTACTTCATTATTGCCTTTACAAGCAGGTATTGGCAAAGTTGCTAACTCCATTCTTGAAGGTTTCGTCAACAGTGAGTTTAATAATCTTACGATGTATTCAGAAGTTCTTCAAGACAGCACTTTTGATTTAATAGATGCTGGTAATTTAACTTTTGCTTCTGCTTCTTCTATTACTGTTTCCGAAAAATGTTATCAGCGTATCTTTCAAAATTTTGATAACTATAAAAACAAAATTCTCTTGCGTCCTCAGAACATCAGTAATGCCGCTGAAGTGATTCGACGTTTAGGAATCATTGCTATTAATACGGCTATTGAATGTGATATTTATGGAAATGTGAATTCAACCCATGTTTATGGTACTAAAATGATGAATGGCATCGGTGGTTCTGGCGATTTTGCAAGAAATTCCTATCTCTGCATTTTTGTAACACAGGCTGCTTCTAAAGCTGATAATATTTCTCACATTGTTCCGATGGTTTCACACGTAGATCATTCCGAACACGATGTAGATATTATTGTTACTGACTATGGTTTGGCAGATTTAAGAGGTTTAGCTCCTCGTGAGAGAGCTGTAAGAATTATTCAAAACTGTTCACATCCAGATTATAGACCTCATTTGTTAGATTATTTCCAACGTGCCAGTCTTCAAGGTGGACATACTCCACATTTACTCAATGAAGCCCTTTCTTGGCAAGCAAGATTGATTGAAACTGGAAGTATGAAGATAAAAACTGAAGATTAATAGCTTATTATCAATAGAGTTAATGATTTATTATCAAAAGGCTGTCCAAAAAGTTTTTGAGACTAAATATTATTCTGCGTTCAACCTCACCCCCAACCCCCTCTCCTGCAAAGAGGGGGCTTTTTAGCTCCGAAAGCTCCCCTCTCAACAGGAGAGGGGTCAGGGGTGAGGTTTTTCATAAAATAATAATTGGTTGTTGCACACCTATTGATACAATAAATTTCTGCTTTCACTCCTCTCCTTCCTTCATCACTACATTTAATCTATTAACCTTCCCTAATTTTACCCTAAAGTTTTCAATAGTTTGAGGTTTAAAACCTTTTGCTTCAATATTTACCCGATACATACCCAAAGCAATGGGTTTTATGATAAAGTTTCCTTCTTTATCACTTTGAGTATTAGTTTTTGTTTTACCATTAAATATAATTGTTGCTCCTACAATTGCTTTTCCATTGAGCGCTGTACTAATATTTCCTTTTACTTGTGTGCTTGTGCTATTGGGTGCATCAATTTTTCTGATATGCTTATAGGCATTATAAAAGTCAGGATTATATTTCTGAAAAAGAACCGCCAATTTATCTAAACGATTACTTAATAAAGCATCTACTTCTGCCATTATTTCTGATATTTTATCTAAATAAATAGATTTTTCAGACCTTATAATTCTGATTTTAGGCAATACTGCTTTAAAATGAAAAATTGCTTGTTCAAAGGCTTCAATTTTTTCTGCATCAATACCATAATCAACAATTGCTTCACGATTTGCTTCAGTAGCTACATAAATATTTTGCATTGTAGGTAAAATCAAATCCTCTCTTAACCTAAATAGTTTAGTGTAAGAATAATTTACCTCTTCCATTAATACCATTTTTTTCTGGGTAGAAGCAAAAGCATAAATAATACCTGCAATATCCGAAGCCATTCTACAGAGATTCTCCTTAACTAATTGCTTATCATTCGTAATACCAGTAGTTTCTTTAATTTGTTGTCCTAAATAGAATTGAATTTCCTCAATTTTTGAGTTGAACAGTGCTAAACTTTCCGTAAAAGCTAAATTACTTGATACAATAGTCAAATTGCTTTTACACAATAATTGTACACCTTGGTACATACTTAATTTGGACTCTTGACGTGCTTTCATAAGTGTTTGATTTATATTAAAATTTGATGTAATTCTTAATTAATGAACTATCATTACTTGCTTCAAAAACAATTTAACCATTTAATATAAAGCAACTTACACATACTTACATACAATTTTACTTTGTTTGTATTGAATTGCTTTTTTCTTGGTAGTACCTATTATTTATGATAATAGAATTAAAAAATGCTTTGTAATACTATAGCATTGCTTATGTACAATTATGTTTTGTTTAAAGAAACCCTTTCATTGCTTTTGTGTAATTATACTTTGTTTGATTGCACCATTTTCTTGATTTGATGTAATTACTCTTTGCTTGACTGTACTATTCTAATGATTCTAGGTAATTTTTCACTGTTAGGTTATACCTTTCAAATGCTTTAGTGTCAATATCATTTGTTTCATTCTACCGTTTTATTGCTTTAATGTAATTGCTCTTTGTTTAACTATACTTTGTCAATGCCTTTTTTTAACTATCTCTTGCTTAATTAAACATCAGTATTGTTTGAATAGAATTAAGCTTTGTTTTACTGTCATCTTTATAAAATTGTTTGTAATCTGTATTTGTTTAATCTATTCATTCTTGTCTAAAAATCAATTTTGTTCTTCTAAAATCAAACATAAATAATCTTTATATAAAAATCCATTTTTTTATTCAAAACTTATTATACGGTATATAATACATTGATTTTCAACAGAAAAACAATAATGAATGATTATTCAATTTACCATTAAAAATAAATTAACTCTTAGTAATTATCAATAATCTGTGTAAAAAGCTTCAATAAAAGTATATGCCATTATAGATTTATTTATTCCTTAAAACATTTCAGTATCAAGGATGTTCTAGCTATAATTTCTATTTATAAATATACAATCGGATGTCAAAAAATATCTTAATTATAGGTGCAAGTTCAGGAATTGGAGAAGCTACTGCACAAATACTCAACAAACAAGGCTTTAATGTTTACGATGCCTCTCGTACAGCACCATCAGTAACTACAGTGAAGCATTTCACTTGGGATGCTCTTAATCCTGGTAATACAGTTTTTAATGAACTACCAGATGTTTTAGATGGACTTATCTATTGTCCGGGTACAATTAACTTAAAACCCTTTGCAAGGCTCAGTCAGGAAGATTTTAAGAACGATTTTCAAATCAATGTATTAGGTGCTGTTGCTGTTATTCAAACTGTTTTGCCTCGTCTCAAAAAAAGCAATAGCGCTTCCATCGTTTTATACAGCACTGTTGCGGTTAAAATCGGGATGAGTTTCCATGCTTCTGTAGCAAGTTCAAAAGGTGCGATAGAAGGATTAACTCGCTCCTTGGCAGCAGAGTTTGCTCCTAATAAAATCAATGTAAATTGTATTGCTCCTTCATTAACAGAAACACCATTGGCAAAAAACTTATTATCAAGTGAAGAAAAGAAAGAAGCATCCAACAAACGCCATCCGATAGGACGCTTTGGCAATGTATTAGACATCGCCAGCATGACAGCATTCTTAATTTCAGATGATTCAAGCTGGATTACAGGACAAATACTGAACATTGATGGTGGGATGAGCTCAATTAAAACGATGTAATTTTACCTTTCAAATCAGAAAAGCGTATTTTCTTATAATTATTACCAACAGCACCAAAGTTTTCCGTACTTTGGTGCTGTTTCTATATTATTTAACTAAAACATACATTCTTAAACCCCAAAACTATGAGTGCTTTAATTTTTATAGTGGTTTTTGCCATTCTAATTATTTTCTTTTCCATCGTGATTGTCAACCAAGGTACAGTTGCAGTTATTACAATTTTTGGAAAATACCAAAGAGTAATGACTCCAGGTTTGAATTTTAAAATTCCATTTGTAGAATTTATCTTCAAAAGAATCTCTATTCAAAACCGTTCGATGGAATTAGAATTCCAAGCCATTACTTCCGACCAAGCTAATGTAAATTTTAAAGCAATGTTGGTCTATGCAGTACTGAATCAGGAAGAACAGACGATTAAAAACGTAGCTTTCAAGTACATGGACGAGCGTTCTTTTATGCAAGCCCTAATTCGTACCGTTGAAGGAACAATTCGTGCTTTTGTAGCGACAAAAAAACAAGCAGAAGTATTGCTTCTTCGTGGTGAAATTGTATTAAATGTAAAGAATGAATTAGATGAAACATTAGAACAATGGGGTTATCATTTAATAGACTTACAATTGAATGATATAGCTTTTGATGAAGCGATTATGCGTTCGATGGCTCAAGTAGTAGCATCAAATAACTTAAAGGCTGCGGCTGAAAACGAAGGACAAGCTTTATTAATCACCAAAACAAAGTCGGCTGAGGCAGAAGGTAATGCCATTAGGATTTCAGCAGAGGCAGAAAAGATTGCCGCACAGTTACGTGGTCAAGGTGTTGCGCTCTTCCGTGAAGAAGTAGCAAGGGGTATGGCAGAATCTGCGAAAGTAATGAATGAAGCAAATTTAGATGCTTCGTTAATACTCTTCTCGATGTGGACAGAAGCTGTAAAACACTTCGCAGAACAAGGACAAGGCAATGTGATTTTCTTGGATGGTTCAACTGAAGGCATGGATAGAACGATGAAACAAATCATGGGTATTCAACAATTAAAAGATGCTGGAGATTATGTTGCACCTGCTTCGGCTAGTGGGAAGAAATAACAACATGATTATATATTTTTACCGAAAAGCGACAATAAAATGTCGCTTTTTTGTTTATTTTGTATAAGTAAAAACCCAATTTGATGCAATTCTCTCATTTACACTGTCATACACAATACTCTCTCTTAGACGGAGCTTCCAAAATTTCTGGACTATTTGCCAAAGCGAAAGCTGATAATATGCCCGCTGTTGCTATTACCGATCATGGTAATATGTTTGGCGCATTTCAGTTTGTAGCAGAGGCAAGTAAACACGAAGGTGTAAAGCCTATTGTGGGTTGTGAGTTTTATGTAGTAGAAGATCGTTTCAAAAAACAATTCTCTAAAGAGCAAAAAGATAAGCGTTATCACCAATTGATGTTGGCAAAGAATGCTGAGGGCTATGCAAACTTGGTAAAACTTTGTTCTTTAGGCTTTATAGAAGGTCTTTACGGGAAATATCCTCGTATCGACAAGTCTTTGATTTTACAATATCACAAAGGACTTATCGCTACTACTTGTTGTATTGGTGCGTCAGTTCCTCAAGCGATTCTGAGAGGAAGTGAAGAAGAAGCTGAAAAAGAATTCAAGTGGTGGTTGGATATTTTTGGTGAAGATTATTATGTAGAAGTACAAAATCACCAAATTCCAGACCAATTAAAGTGTAATGAAGTATTACTAAAGTTTGCGAAGAAGTATAATGTAAAAGTAATTGCTTCAAACGATTCGCATTATTTAGACCAAAAAGATGCCAACGCACATGATATTTTATTGTGTATCAACACTGGCGAAAAGCAAGCAACTCCTACATACAAAGATGTTGATGATGGCGAATCGGTAAAAGGAAAGCGTTTTGCTTTTTATAATGATGAATTTTACTTCAAGAATACACAGGAAATGACCCAATTGTGGTCGCATATTCCTGAAGCAATTGATAATACCAATGAAATTGTAGGCAAAATTGACACATTACGTCTGAAGCAAGACATCATGTTGCCTAATTACGAAATCCCAACTGGATTTGTCAATCAGGATGCTTACTTAGAACACCTTACTTGGGAAGGTGCCAGAAAACGTTATGGTGAAGCTTGGGAAAGTATAGAAGTAAAAGACCGACTCAGTTTTGAATTACATACCATTCGCACAATGGGCTTTGCGGGTTACTTCTTAATTGTATCCGATTTTATTCGTGCTGGTCGTGAATTAGGCGTTTTTGTAGGACCTGGTCGTGGTTCGGCAGCGGGTTCAGTAGTTGCTTATTGTATTGGTATTACAAATATTGACCCAATTAAGTATAATCTACTTTTCGAGCGTTTCTTGAATCCTGACCGTAAATCAATGCCCGATATTGATACGGATTTTGACGATGAAGGTCGCCAAAAAGTAATTGATTATGTGGTTGAAAAATACGGTAAACAGCAAGTAGCGCATATCGTTACTTATGGCACAATGGCAGCTAAAATGTCTATCAAAGACGTTGCCCGTGTAATGGATTTACCACTGAATGAATCCAACGAATTAGCCAAATTAGTACCCGATAAACCCGGCACTAATTTAAACAGAGTAATGAATGCTCCATTAATTGGTGAAAAATCACTCGCTGAAAAAGAACAGTTCCAAGCAGAAGATATTGAAAACGTTAAGAAACTCCGTGAAATTCGTCGGGAAGGTTCTTTACGTTCAAAAGTATTAGAAGAAGCTTTGGTTTTAGAAGGTTCTGTGCGTGGAACGGGTATTCACGCCGCTGGAATTATCATCGCTCCAAAAGATTTAACTGAAATCCTTCCTGTTGCTACTTCAAAAGAAGTAAACTTATTAATTACACAATTTGAAGGAAAAATCATTGAAGATGCTGGCGTAATTAAAATGGACTTTTTGGGTTTAAAAACCCTTTCCATTCTAAAAGAAGCCCTTCGTTTGATTAAACAAAACTATGGTATAGAAATTGATTTAGATAATATTCCACTTGATGATGTAAAGACTTATGAATTATATCAAAGAGGCGAAACAAATGCTACTTTCCAATTTGAATCTGGCGGGATGCAAAAACACTTATTGGATTTAAAGCCCGATCAATTCTCGGATTTAATTGCCATGAATGCTTTGTATCGTCCTGGACCAATTGCTTATATTCCCAACTTTATTGCTCGTAAACATGGTCGTGAGGAAATCGCTTATGATTTACCCGACATGGAAGAATACTTGGCAGATACTTATGGAATAACGGTTTATCAAGAACAGGTAATGCTTTTGTCTCAGAAATTAGCGGGCTTTTCAAAAGGAGATGCCGACGTTCTGAGAAAAGCAATGGGTAAAAAAGACCGTTACACGCTTGATAAAATGAAAAGTAAGTTTGTGGACGGTGCTAAAGAAAAAGGACATCCAGAAGACAAACTCAACAAAATTTGGACTGACTGGGAAGCATTTGCTCAGTATGCTTTCAATAAATCTCACTCTACTTGTTATGCTTTTGTAGCGTATCAAACTGGTTATTTGAAAGCCCATTATCCATCAGAGTACATGGCGGCAGTGATGTCAAACTCTTTGGGTAACATTGAAAAGATTACTTTCTTCATGGAAGAATGTAGGAGAATGGGCTTGCCAGTATTAGGTCCAGATATTAATGAATCTTATCGTTCTTTTGCGGTAAATAAAAAAGGAGAAATTCGTTTTGGTTTGGGAGCTATCAAAGGAACTGGCGATGCTGCGGTTGAAAGTATCATTGAAGAAAGAGATAAAAATGGTGCATATAAAGATATTTTTGATTTCGTAAAAAGAGTAAACCTCAGAACCGTTAACAAAAAGACTTTAGAAAGTTTGGCTTATGGCGGAGGATTTGATTGTTTCGAAGATATTCATCGTGCAATTTATTTTGCTGATGTTGAAGGAAGTAACTTCATCGAAAAAATTATTCGTTATGCCAACAAAGCAGTTGAAGTAGCGGCTTCTGCTCAAGGTTCGCTTTTTGGTATGCTTGGCGAAGGTGGTGGTGGCGAAATTGCAACACCTAAAATTCCCAACATTGAGAAATGGGGACAAATGGAGAAGCTTAAATTTGAAAAAGAAGTTGTTGGGATTTATATTTCCGGTCATCCATTAGATGAGTATCGTTTGGAATTAGAAAGCTTTTGTACTTGTACCTTGGATAGAGTTATGGAACCGATTTTTAGAGGTAAAGAAGTTTCTGTAGGTGGCATTGTTACAAAAGCGATTGAAAGGTATTCTAAAAATGGAAATCCATTTATGCTTTTTACTTTAGAAGATTATAATGGAAGTTATGAATTTGCTTTATTTGGTGAAGATTTTGTAAATCTTTCAAAATACATTGCTACAGACCGTTTTCTTTATATCAAAGGGCAAATCAAAAATCGTTGGGGACGACAAGACGAATGGGAGTTCAAACCTGTTTCGATTCGATTGTTATCAGAAATTAGAAATCAGTTTTCTAAAGAATTAAAAATCAACATAGGGTTACAACAAGTTAATGCTGTCTTTATTGAGCATCTCAACAAATTGATAACCTTAAACCAAGGTACTTGTAATTTGACTTTGACAGTTTACGACCCCGAAGACAAAGTGGAAGTAACCATGTTATCGAGAAAAAATAAAATTTCACCGAGCAATGAATTCTTGAATGAATTACAATTGATTCAAGGACTGACTTATAAATTAAATTAGTTGTGAGTTAGTGAATTGTGATTTAGTGATTTTTTTGACACAATCACTAAATCACAACTCACTCATTCACAATTACTCTCATAAACCTCAAAAATCAACATGTTAAAAAAACTATTTGCTATTGCTTTATTGGGCTATTTTTCTTTTGCTTGTAGTTCTGGGAAAAAGGCTTTAGAACAAGGAAATTATGATGCTGCTGTAGAAACAGCTATTGGAAGATTACAGAAAAGCCCCACAAATACTAAAGCTCAAAAAGTATTAAAAGAAGCTTTTCCTGCTGCTTTAAACTTTCACCTTTCAAAAGTAGAGAATTGGAAGCACTCTCAAGAACAATTCCGTTGGGAACGAGTTGTTGCAGAATATAAACAGATTCATGCTTTAACAGATGAATTGGTGAATTGCCAAGCTTGTCTAAGAATAACTGGAACACCCAAAAGATATTTTGATGAATTACAAACGGCTAAGATTTTAGCTGCCGATGAACGTTATACTGTTGGTTTATCTGCCATGACACAGGCTAATGATAATCGCCAAGCAGCAAAAGATGCTTTCTATAATTTCTCAGTCGTTGAAGAGTTAATTCCAACTTATAAAGACATTAAAACTAAACTTGATCAATCTTATGAATTAGCAAGTATTGATGTAGTGGTAGAGCAAGTAAGTGTGCATTCTCCAACTTATGCTTTGAGCAATGAGTATTTTCAAGGGAAAATCAACGAGTTTCTTCGTACGAATCCTAAATTAAATCAATTTGTACGTTTTCATTCTCCTGAAATGGCTGAACAAAATAAGTTAAAGCCAGACCAAATTATACGTTTACAATTTGATGATTTTATTGTCGGTCAAACTTATGTAGAAACCAATAATAGCACTGTAACGAGTAAAGACAGCGTAAAAGTTGGAGAAACTACAGTAAATGGAAAGAAAATTGCGGTGTTCAATAAAGTAACTGCGAAATTGACACAATCAAGAAAAGCGGTTACTTCTAAAGGAATTTTAGATTTCCAAGTGATTGATTTTAAAACCAAACAGAAAATCTATCAAGATAAAATAGGTGGCGAGTTTGTTTGGGTGAATGAATGGGGTAATTTTAACGGTGATGAAAGAGCTTTGACAAAGCAACAACTTAGCCTTACCAGAAACAAAGAGCTTTTACCTCCGCCTCCTCAGCAATTATTTACAGAATTTACCAAGCCTATTTATGACCAAATTACCCGTAAAATAAAAAAATACTATGAAAATTACTGAAATTTATAGTATTAAATAATTGAATATCAAGACAAAACTGTAATTCTGCCTTGTTTCAATAAAACACAGGAACTAAGATATTACGACATTTTGTTCTAACTTTGAAAAAAGAAATTAACTTAATTAAAAAATAAAATGGGAAAATACGTAGTAGCAACCGATGATAATTTTCAAGAATTAATCAATTCAGATAAACCAGTTTTAGTGGATTTTTGGGCAGAATGGTGTGGACCATGTAAAATGATTGGACCAATTGTTGAAGAATTAGCTGGTGATGTAGAAGGACAAGCAATCGTTGCTAAAATGGACGTTGATGCTAATTCAACTGTTCCTTCAACTTTAGGAATTCGTTCTATTCCTACATTATTGATTTTCAAAAATGGTGAATTGAAAGAAAGATTAGTAGGTGGAAATATTCCAAAAGCTGTTTTATCACAAACACTTTTGAAACACGCTTAATTTTTTGAATTATAACAAACATTATTCATCTCGAATTTTTCTTCTGCATAAAGAGTTTTAGAAGATTTCATAAGTTTTGGGTTCATTCTCGTCCTTACTTTTTGTCTTGATACAAAAAGTAACAAAAAAATCAAGAATTCCTAAACTCGCTTCGCTCAAACAGTAGGAATTCGTTGTTCATCAATCATAAAAAAGCGGTCGAAATTAATTTTCGACCGCTTTTTTATTAACTTAAATTCAAAAGGACAAATATTTATTTTTGAATTTTCCAAAGAGAATCAATCACTAACTCACTCATTCACAAATCACTAAATAAGTTAGACGCTTTCCAAAATCACCTCACAAGCTTTTCTGATTTCTTCTTCTGTAATAATCAAAGGCGGTGCGATTCTCATCGAATTATCGCAAAACAAAAACCAATCTGTTACAACACCTTTTTCAATCGCTCGGTCGATAATGGGTTTTAAAGTATCAAAATCTTCAAACTCTACCGCCATCATCAAACCTTGATTTCTAACTTCTTTGATTTTATCGTGAATTAGTAAAGATTTAAACAGTTCTGCTTTGGACTTTACTTCTGCTAAAATATTTTCTTCTAAAATTACTTTCAGCGTAGCCAAAGAAGCAGCAGCACTAACTGGATGTCCACCGAAAGTAGTGATATGTCCTAAGATTGGATTGTTTTTAAATACACCCATCACTTCATGATTTGCAATAAATGCACCAATTGGCATTCCTCCGCCCATTCCTTTAGCACATAATAAGACATCTGGATAAATGCCAAATTGTTCAAAAGCCCAGAAAGTGCCAGTTCTACCAAATCCACTTTGAATTTCATCTACAATCAACAACGTTTTGGTTTCGTCACAGCGTTTTCTTAAAGCCAAGAAATAGTCTTTGCTTGGAATTCTTACTCCTGCTTCTCCCCCAACGATTTCTATAATAATCGCTGCCGTTTTTTCAGTAATGAATCCTATATCTTCTATTACTCCATGACGAATATTTCTAATTTCTGGCAACAGTGGACGAAAATTTCTTTTAAAATTCTCACTTCCAGACAATGATAAAGCTCCCTGTGTTGCTCCATGATAAGCATTAAAACAAGAAATGATTTCCTGACGACCAGTATAACGTTTCGCTAATTTCATTGCTCCTTCCACGGCTTCAGTTCCTGAGTTCGTAAAGTAAACATTATCCAAAGGCTTCATGTTTTCCACTTTTGGAATAAGCGTTTTTACCAAAGCCTCCGCCAATTCTACTTGTGGACTTTGAACATATTCGCCATAAACCATTAAATGCAAGTACTTATCTACTTGATTTTTAATCGCTTCAACTACTTTTGGATGACGATGCCCCACATTCGAAACACCAATACCTGAAATCAAATCCATGTATTGCTTTCCATCTTTTCCGTACATATAAATGCCTTCTGCTTTCTCAATTTCCAAAGCCAATGGGAAATCAGAAGTTTGGGCAACATTTTTTAAGAATAATTCTCTATGTGTAATCAAGTTTTTGTAATTTAATTGATATTAGCTTCTCATAGCTTTAAGCAATAAGCCTTGAGCTATGAGATTTTAGATTTCAGTAAACACAAAATTACAATTCATTCATCATCATTTAACTAATAAATCAATGAAAAAACATTTCTTACTTTTATTAATGCTCTGTTCTATCAGTTCTTTTGCCCAAGAAAAGACTGAATCAAAACTTAATACTCCTGTTCTCCCTCCTCCTGCTCCAGTTGTTACAAAACATCAAACTATTATTAACGGTCAAGCTATTTCATATACTGCCACCACTGGCTATATGGTTTTAAAAGATGAAGCTGGCAAAGCTAAAGGCAATGTATTCTTTATTGCTTATACCAAAGATGGTGTTACTGACATCACTAAACGACCTATTACTTATACTTTCAATGGTGGGCCGGGTTCTGCTTCGGTTTGGTTGCACATGGGAGCAATTGGTCCTAAAAGAATCTTAATGTCCGACAAAGGTGATGCTTTAGCTCCTCCTTATAAATACATTAATAACGAATATTCTTGGTTAGATAAAACCGATTTAGTCTTTATCGACCCAATTAATACGGGTTATAGCCGTGCGGTGCAAGGCGAAGACCCAAAACAGTTTTTAGGATATGTAGAAGACATTGAATCTGTCGGTGAATTCATTAGATTATATACTGTAAAGAACGGTCGTTGGTCATCTCCAAAGTTTTTAGCAGGCGAAAGTTATGGTACTACTCGCTCTGCGGGACTTTCGGGTTACTTACAAGATAAATTCAATATGTATATCAATGGTATTTCTTTGATTTCTTCGGTATTGAATTTCCAAACTATTCTTTTCGATAAAGGAAACGACTTACCCAACATTCTTTATGTACCTACTTATACCGCAATGGCTTGGTATCACAAGAAAATCGCTAAAGAATATCAAGGTGACTTACAAAAAACTTTGCGTGAGGCAGAACATTTTGCTTTAAATGAATATGCTACCGCTTTAATGAAAGGTGATTTGCTACCAGAAGACGAAAAACAAAAGATTGTACAAAAACTAAGTAAACTTACGGGTATTTCAGAAACCTTTATTAAAAATGCTAATCTTCGTATTGAAATTAGTCGATTCACAAAGGAATTATTACGTGATGAAGGCAAAACTGCGGGACGTTTAGACGGTCGTTTTACGGGTATTGACTTTGATAATGTTGGTGAACGCTATGAATTCGACCCAAGTTTAGATGCTACCATCTCTGGCCCTTATTCTACGACGGTTAATAACTATTTACGTCAGGATTTGAAGTATGAAAACGATTTGCCTTATTTGATGTTGACGGGACGTGTACAGCCTTGGAATTATAATAATGTACAAAACAAGTACTTGAATGTAGCAGAAACATTAAGACAAGCGATGGCAAAAAATCCTTATTTAAAAGTATGGATTCCTTCGGCTTATTACGATTTAGCAACGCCATATTTTGCGGCAGAATATGTAGTTTCACACATGGGATTGCGACCAGAACAACGTAAAAACGTTAAGTTTACTTACTTTGAATCTGGACACATGATGTATATTCATAAAGCTTCCTTGATTAAACTCAAAAAAGAAGCCGATGAGTTTTATGAAGAGACTTTAAAGTAAAAACATGAGTCATTCTGAATTTTTCTTACGAATAGAGACTTATATAAAATTAAAACAAAATAGCCTCGGAGAGGCGAAATATCGGTAGTAGAAGCATTTATGGTAAAACATCTCCTTCAAGCCCCATCGGGGCGGGATATTTCGCCCCGATGGGGCTTGAAGGAGTTAAAACAAGATATATCTACCGATATAGTGTTCCTAACGGAACTATAATCAAACAAAAAAGCGGTCAAAATTAGTTTTTCGACCGCTTTTTTGTAATTTTAAAATTCGGGATGATTCATGTTTACAATAAATAATACTTTCTTTTATGTTTTCATTTCCCTATTCCGAAGGAATGAAAGGATTACAATAATAAATTAAATCTTCTCAGCAAATCTCAATCCCAAATAATTGCTCTTTAATTTAAAATCCCGAAGGGATGATATGTTTATAGCAAAAAATTAAATCTACACCACAAATCAGACCCCGAAGTGGGTCTAATCTAACAGAATATCTTTTCCAATTATTTGTATCAAAATATTTATTCCACATTCTTAGACCTTACTTTTCTTGTCTTGACACAAGAAAAGTAACAAAAGAAAGTCAAGAAATTCCGAATCGCAGCGGCGAACCGCCTCGCTCCGCTCAAACAGCGGAATTTCGAACAATTGCTGTCGCAAGATTTACTTTTAATAGAATTTAACACCTTATTGCTAATCTATATTCTTAGTTTATCCTCCAATCCTAAAGCGATTAAACTTGAATAGAAAGTAAGAAAAAACAATAATCACAATTAGACCCCGAAGCGGGTCTAACAAATAACTTTGAATTAATTAAGAATCGTTTATTTAGATGATTCCTATCGTAATTTATCTATTATTCTTCTAAAATTTCGATAAATAATAGTTTCTGTTTCTTCATAACTAACATTCCATAATTTGGATAAATAATCAATCACGTATTTTATATCATTTGAATGTACTACTCTTTTTTGCACTTCTATAAATGGACCATCACTTTCAGTTAGTACATTCTCTTTAGGTATTGCTTTGATTATAGCTTGACCTGATTTTGACCCTATCATTGCTGGATTGATAGAGAAATAATACCCTGAATCAATGATTTTATCAATCAATTTTACAGAACCTGAATACCAATGAAATATTGCATTACTAATATTATATTTAATCAGAAGTTCTAATGTTTCCTTTTCAGCTTGCCTTGAATGAATGCTTAATACCTTTTTTTTATCTGTTACCGCATTTAAAATAAAATTAAAACTTTCAATTTGAATTTCTTTAGTAGCAATGCCTTCTTTTGAAAAGTCTAATCCAACTTCTCCGATGTAAGAAGTTTTTTCTAAATTTTTCATGAAGCGACCATATTCTTTTAAATGATTTTCAGCATACAAAGGATGTAAACCAAGAGCTAATCTCACTTTTTTAAATGATAATAAATGAGGAAAACCCATTTCAAAATGACTAGGTAAATTTGTCATTCCTATTACAATTATACCTTCTTTTTCACATTCATTAGCTATTAAATGAGGATTGGAATACAAGTCTATGTGACAATGAGTATCTATTATCATTATAATTTTAACTGTGATTTTACAAACTCTTTACCTTTATCTCTAAACAACTGTAAAATTTCTTCTTTAGACTCCAATACCATTTTTGCATATTTATCTAAATCTTTTGATTCTATACTTCCATTTACAACTAAATCTCTTTTCATTTGCTCAAACGAAATAATTTTATTGAGATAGCTAAATAGTGAAGGTAAATCAACAAAGGAATTAAGGGATTTTGCTCCTAAAATATCATTGCCATATCTTTCTTCATCAAATTTAGCCTTATTTAATGCAGCTCTTCGGTAAATACAAGGCATACAAACACCACATTGATTAACACCTTTTTTTTCTTCCCAATTTTGCTTTCTACCTCTTTTACCACAAGAAACAGAATCTTTAAATATATTTTTCAAAACATTTTTATTCTTACAATCTGCAACCATTCTACCTTTTGTTTCAAATTTGTAAGGATTATCTATTTTTATATCTAATCCACATTCGTTAAGAAGTTCTTGAACTTTATTTAAAACAAACGGGTGGGTCGTTCTAGTACTTAAAGAACTAACTCTTGAAGGAGTTAAAGGGTAGTTAATTGAAATTGTTCCATTTTCTGGTATTATTAGTTCGTCTATAGGAGATAAAAAGCACCCTAATCCTATAAATAAAAAAGATCGACTCCTGTAATTACTCTCAACACTAACTTTATTTAAATTATTGTCTCTCCTTCCTAGTGCTATTTTTGATTGTACCCAATAAATTTTATTGGGATATTGACAATTTAAATATTTGTATAATTTGTTTTGGTCACTATTGGGTCCAGAAGATTTAAAATCGAAATGAGAAACTAATAAAATTTTTTCTTCATCTTTTAGTATTTCAAGAATATCAATAATACCTATTAAAGAATCTAATCCTCCTGAAAATAGACTTGTATATTTTACTTTTTCTTTTTCAAAAATTATTGAATTTTTATTTGTCTTTATTCCTATACTTGGTAAAAAATGATTAATAGTTTTGTTCTGTATAAATGAAACAGTCCAATAATCACCTGTTAAGAAATTTAATATTTCAGCTAAAAGTAGCTCATTACCTTGCCATTTAGTTAAATTATTTACAGGAAAATCAACCTCTATCTCTCTTGCCCATCCATCAAATGAATAAATTTCACGACTTAGTAGATTATCAACCCCATAAACAAAGGTTGATATTAAAAATAAGTCAAATTTAATTGAAGTCAAATCTTCATTGAAATCAAACACACTCGAATATTCATTGATCAATAATGGTACTTCACTATAAATGCCATTACTATTAATGTAAGATAATGTCAAGTCTGAAAACTTACCATTATTTGCTTCTTTTATTCCGATTGTAACTTTCATATTTATTCAAATACGGTTAAAACATCTTGTTGAATATTCTTAATTAATCCTTGAGCTTCATTTGAACTCCAATCAATTTTATGTAACGGATTTGTTTTTTGCATAACATTAATTCTTTCAAAAATAAAGTCTTTAATTTGCTTAAAAAGAGTGTTACAATCTCTTTCGTTTTTATTTTTAATTAAATGATCATAAAACCACCTTGATAAATGTTCATTAATATAGTGTCCAAAATATCTGATTATTAATTCTTCAGATGAACCTATTTCAAATTGATCTGACAAAAGTTTTTCGACTTCATCGATGTCTTTTGCATTAGAAATTAACTCTTCAATTAACTTCCTTGACGCTTCCTTGGCAGCATTTTCATCTATCGTATTAGCTGTACCTGAGCAATATTCAATTAAAAAATTTATTACATCCCCTACTGATTTATTATCTAAATCTGTTAACCCAATAGCGGAAAGGGTGTCTCTGATATTACCCGAATCATTAAAGTTACTAAAAAAGCTATTTAGTTTTATTGCGGTTTTAATACCTGCCTTTCCAGCAATTTTAGAACTACCTCTACCAGCTTTACTTGCCCCGCCAATAGTAAAAACATAATTTTTCATTATGATTGTCAATTTATCATTTGTAAGTGTAGTTGAATTACAATTGGATGTTAACGAGGCACTTAAATTTCTCCAATTAGGAATCATTGAATGTTTGGTATCAGAGAATGATTTTGATGTTCCCATTATTTGTTATTTTTTAAGTTAAAAGCTTTAGCGGGTTTACTATTTGAATTCTTAAAGTAATCATTTAGGAAGTCACTAAGAGTTGGCTCTGATTTGTAACTACTTAATCGATGAGCAATTGATGGATCTATGTCAGACTCTCGTATTACTTTAAGTACTTCAATATATTGGTAAGCACTATTTTCTATTTTTTCTTCAATCATGTAATTAAAAATTTCATAATACCTTTTTTGTTTAGGATTTTGTTTTAGAGAGGAGCTTAACATTTGAAAAAAAGAGTTTTTTTCAATTTCAGTAAAAGCTATAAATTTTTCTTTTATTATTTTACGTGTTGCAGTTGCAGGTATTTCTTTTTCTAATTCATTGAACAAAGCTTTGACAATAGGAGGTATTAAACTGGAAGCTAATATGGAAGTAGATATTTTATCTCTTGAAATCCAAAAATAATCTCTTAAATCAACAGAAGATAATTTTGGCTCACTTTGTATCCATTTTATTAGTTTAGGTTTAGCCCATTCCCTAAAATCACTATTTTCTAAATCTTTATGAGCATCATCTAATAATTTACCTACACATATTTTTTCAATTTCTTTTATTAATGATGGGAAACCATCCTGATTACTTTGTAGTTCAAATAATTCCCTAAATAGCTTTAATTCAGAGTATTCTAATATCATAAGTTTTGCTAAAACCGAATCATTAAAATCCTTTAATACTGCTACACCAGCTAATCTTTTTCTAAGAGTATATGTATTTAGAAATCTTTTTATTTGTCTTGGATTCCCATATAAACTATTTGTAATTAATGGAACTAATGAAGGTACAGTTATCACATTTGATTTAATTTTATCATAATCTTTTTTTTCTAAAATACTTTCAAAATTTAATAATCCGAATGCTGAATATCTATCTGATAATCTAAATTGTTGAAATTGAAAGTATATATTTTGAAACTTACTATTTTCAATCTCCTTTTTACAAATTAACATTGATATATAAGTTTCTACTTCTGGCTCTGATAGCTTGGGTAAAGAATATGGAATCTGAATGAGCTTTTCTAAATAGTCATCTATAATTCTGTTATTATCTTCAATAATTTGATTTGATTCTTTATACTTTTGAACTATTGCATGTCTGACAATTCTTGGGTCAGCTCCTATTATAAATGCTGTTTTAGGTACATTTAAAAACAACTTAACTGCCTCTAAATTTTCTATAATTCTATCAGGAGTACATCTATCTAAATCATCAATTATTACAACAAGTTTTTTAAATGGTGTTGATTTCAACAGTTCTTCAAAATCATTTTTAAAATCAGCAACTGCATTTGTTTTCTTTTTTTCAATAACTTCCTTTTTTTGTAATGATTCGAAAAATTCTTTTCCTTCTTTAGATTGTAATTTTTCAATAAGTTTTGCAGGAGAATTTAATCCTAATTCCGTGATTTTTTGATGTGCAAATGGCAATAAACTTATCCCACCTGAAAAATAAGCTGAAACAGCTGGTAATGCAATATTTTTCATAACCATTCCAGCACCCCTCATCCAATCAATTGATGCCCAAAGTTTTTTTGCTTTTTCTTTAACTGTTTTTTTTATCTCTTCAGATAATTTTGCATTATCTTCTAGTCCATCTACAATAGTATTTAGAAGTGCCGCTTTTGCATCATCATAACCTTCAAATGTCCATCCATTAAAATAAATACATAGCGTTTCCATATCTTTAAATTCACTTTCATCTCCTTCTTTTTTTTCTTCAAACTTTTCTTTAATCATTTGAAGAATACTTGATTTTCCACTACCCCAATCGCCAAAGACTCCAATAGTCACTGGTAATATTGTTTCATCATTAATAACGTCTATTAATAAATCAGCGTGAATTCTAAATCCTAATAGGTCTTCTGAGGTTTCGTTATCTGCCCACATATTTTTAAATTGTAAAATCTATTAAAATAATTTAACGATACATTAATTTTCCACAAATCTTCTATTTCCCTATCACTAATCAAAAAATAAACCCATAAACTTTTCCTTTTTTTATTATACGGTAAAAATTAAAGCTTAATCAACTAATAATAAACTATTTATCAAAAACAACAATTACCAAAAGACAAAAAACAACCCAACCAACACCAATTCCTCAAAGCCAGCGATTGAAATCGCTAGCTTTGGAAAAGGTTCTATCATTACACTTCTGATTTACTCTTTCAGCACTACCAAAAGCTTATTCACAACTCCTCTTTTTACTAGGTAATTCAGTTCTGTGTGGCTTTGATAACCTATTGCTTGTACGTTTACTTGATATTTGCCGTAGCTAATGGGCTTGAAGTTAAAGTTTCCTTCGGTGTCGCTTATGGCTGAGTAGTTAGTTTTGCCTGTAAGAATGATATTGGCTCCTTCAATGACTGTTCCGTCTTTTGCGCTACTAATATTTCCTTTGATTTGTGTGGTTGTCTTGGTAGGAGCATCTACATGTCTGATACTTTTGTAGGCATTTACAAACTCAGGATGGGCTTTGGTGAAAAGTGCCAACAATTTATCCAGTCGATTTTTCAATAATTCGTCGGTTTCTTTGAAGAGATTGTTTAGCGAAATAACCACACTTGATTTTTCTGACTTTGTCATCTTCGTTGAAGGCAGTGCATTTGTATAAGCACTGATGGCATCGGCAAATTCTTGTAATTTGATGGCATCTATGCCATAACTACCCAAAGACGCTAGATTTGCCTGTGTGGCATTGAAGATAATTTTGACGGTTGGGATAATTAAATCTTCTCTGAGTCTCCTAATCTCATTATAAGTATAATTTACCTCTTGTTTTAGTACTTCATTTTTAACAACATTGGCATAAGCAAAGACAAATCCTGCAATTTCCGAGGCAACAGTACAAAGATTATGTTTGGTTACCGTTTTGTCGTTTGTAATTCCACTGGTATGCTTTATATCTGTGGAGACAAAATTGAGGATGTCGCTAATTTTAGCATTTAATTCGTTGAGCCCTTCTGTAAAGGCTGCATTGCTTGAAGTAATTGTAGGGTTGTTTGAGCACAACAATTGTACGCTTTGGTACATGCTTAATTTGGATTCTTGTAACGAGGTCATAAGAAATGGGGTTTAAATGTTTAAAAAATTGTAGTCTTTATTGTTATTGATTATTTATCTTTTTAAAAATTTTGTAGCGTTAATTTCTTTCAATCCCTTCATTTCTTTATGTAGCCTGTTTATCTCATTAAAAGGTAAAACTGTTGTATCTCATTAGCGCTGTTATTCAAAAAAGCTGTTTCTTTCACTGATTTTTAAGTGGTTTTAGCATAGTTCTTTAAGGTTTTTGCAGATTATTCTTTACTCTTTGCTCCATCATCTGAGGACTTCACAAAATATTTTCCCGCATTTGCACAATCATCTGAGGGCTTCACAAAATATTTTCCTATCATTGCACAATCATCTGAGGGCTTCACAAAATATTTTCCCATCATTACACAATCATTTGAGGGCTTCGCAAAATATTTTCCCATCATTGCACAATCATCTGAGGGCTTCACAAAATACTTTCCCATCATTACACAATCATTTGAGGGCTTCGCAAAATATTTTCCCATCATTACACAATCATTTGAGGGCTTCACAAAATACTTTCCCATCATTACACAATCATTTTAGGGCTTCGCAAAATATTTTCCCATCATTACACAATCATCTGAGGGCTTCACAAAATATTTTCCCGTCCTTGCACAATCATTTGATGCTTTGCTCCATTATTAGCGGACTTCACAAAATTATTTCCCGCCTTTGCTTCATCATTAGCGGGCTTCACAAAATTATTTCCCGCTCTTGCTTCATCATTAGCGGGCTTCACAAAATCATTTCCCGCCTTTGCTTCATCATTAGCGGGCTTCACAAAATTATTTCCCGCTCTTGCTTCATCATTAGCGGGCTTCACAAGATTATCTCCCGCCTTTGCTTCATCATTTGTGGGCTTTACAAGGTGCTTTTGTGTACTTGTTTCTTAATCTTTTGGCTTTATTGGGTTATTAAATAGGCTTTTCACATTCTCTTTTTAAGGTATAAGTTCTGATGGATGACTATTAAAATTTCATCTATTTCAAACTTAATTAATAGAAAGATAAACTCAAAGTAATACTCAGAAAACTTATTAAACGGTAAATTTTTCCGGGGAATTAGTCCTAGAATTGGTTTTTGGGGGATAAGAAAAAAACCTCATCCCCCAGCCCCTTCTCCTGTAGAGAAGGGAGCAGACTTTAGTGTTAAAAAAGCTCCCCTCTCAACAGGAGAGGGGTCGGGGGTGAGGTTGTTTTTTACAAAAAAAATACCCTCCTCAAAACGAGAAGGGCAATAGTTATAACAGGATATTGATAAGAGATAATGCTTTCTGAGCTATTCAATATTAATTTTTATTTAATTGATACTTTCAGTAAGGAATTTCATTAAAAATCTCCAAATTCCTCTACTAAATATTGTTGAACGATGGTAATATCCCCTTTTGATGTTAAATCTGGTACGTTTTCTTCAACGGGAACAGTGATTACTTTCTTCTGATTTTCACTTGCCATTTTCATTACTGCACTTGGCAACTCACGTTCGTTACGTACTGGATTAAAAGGCTCTTTACTTACATATTCCAAAATATCATCATAATTAAAATGGAATACATTCATGTTTACACCAATCTTTCCGTTTTTATCTCTGGCAGATTCTATCTGTTCATCATTTGGCTTTTCAATGATTTCTACCAAATAGCCTTCTTCATCAGCTTTAATTACTGCAAATGCTTTTACTCTTTCTGGTGCTACGCCTAAAGCGATGCTTTCATAAGAAACTACTGCATTTTGTACAGGGTTTTCTCTTAATAGCGTAAGTACTTTTACAGAATAAAGATTATCTGAATTACAAACGGTAAACCTTTCTCCTTTCCATTCAGGCGTTTGCTCTAAAGCTTGTTGGATAGCATCGGCAGTACCAGCGGGTTTCTCACGGTCGGGAGCGATTTGCTGGGTAGCATATTTAAAAGTAATTCCCCAAGCTTTGTTTTCAGCAACCAATTGATCGTAATAAGGTTTGGTAACGTGGTCTTTTGGGTTCTTTAAAATCAAAACTTCTGTATAACCTGCACGATGAGCGTTATAAATTAAATAATCCATAAATGGGCGACCATCTTTTCCTACACCAATCATTCCTTTCGGAAGTGTATTTGCTTGTTCAACTAATGTAGAATCTAAAGCCTCTGTGCCTTCTGCTTTTTTCATTCTTGACGACATTCCGCCCGCCATGATTAATAATTTTGCCATTTAAAGATTTTCGTTTTGCTAGTTGGGTTAATTTTCAAAGCTCGTGCCTTCGTCGATTTGAATAACATAAGCTTTACCTCCTTCTTTTTCAATACTTTTAGCAACTTCCTCAGGGTTTTCTGGTGCATACACAAACATACATCCACCACCACCAGAGCCATTTATTTTACCTCCAAATGCTCCTGATGCCTTTGCTGCTGCTAACATTCTATCAATTTTAGGAGTTGATATTTTTAATAATGCTTGTAAATTTAACTGATGTTGATTTAATAATTCACCAAATCTTTGATGATTCAATGTTTTAGCTTTTAATAGTGCCAGTGCTTCAATCAAAATCTCTCTATTATCAATATTGGCTTTGATTAAATCTAATTCTTCTTTGGTAATTAAAGAAGCGAATGTTTTGGTGTCTTCTTGCTGAACATTAAATAAAGAAAAATCGGGATAGGCTATTTTAATTTTCTCTACAGCTTCTAAAACACCATATTTTACTCTTTTTAAAATACCTACTGTGTCTTTTGGTTCAAGTGAATCGCCTAAAACAAAGCTACCAAATGCTGGTTTTAGGGTCTCAACCTTAATTGCTGGCGTTGATTCCAGATAAATAACATTCCCAACTGCGGTTGAGTAATGATCCATCATCCCTCCTGCTTCGTTAAACTCTACTACTTCAGCTCTGTAGGCAATCTCCGCAATATCATTGGCTGAAAGAGGATTTGGTTCATCAGCAATTCTTGATAAAAAATGAATCCAGTTCGCTAATAATGCAGAAGAACTTGATGTTCCTGAATTAATGGGAATATTTCCTTGAACTGTACATTCTAAACCTTTTTTAAAAGTATAGCCTTGTCTTTGTAAAATATTTAAAGCCGAACGAAAATAATCTCTTTTATGTAAATAAGGTAATTCTGGATAGATTTCGAAACTGATTTCATCATCTATATCGGGTAAATGTATAATCGCTTTTCCATCATTTCTATTTTCACCAGTGATACTTACTCTTTTAGAAATTGCTGCGGCAATTACTGGTAATCCTAGATAATCTTGATGTTCGCCAAAAAGACAAATTCTTCCTGGTGTTGATACTTTAATTTTATTACTCATTAATGTCGGTAATTAATTACTGCAAATTTAGTGAATTGATTTGATAGTGAGGTTTTTTGATTTGAAAATTTGTGGATTTGAGAGGAATTTGGAATAACTACGAAAAAAAACCTCATCCCCCAGCCCCTTCTCCTGTTGAGAAGGGGAGCTTTAAGTCCCAAAGTTTTTCCCCTTATCTGAATGGGAAAAAACTTTCAAAACAATCTTATAAGTATTTGAAAATCAATATTAACAACACTCCAACGACTCCCCTTCTCAACAGGAGAAGGGGCTGGGGATGAGGTTCTAAGCTTAGATTATCTCCTTTTGTCAATGGATTAAAAAAACACTTAAACCAATTTTCAAATCTTCAAATCCTCAAATTTTCAAATTAGAACCTAATACTCATCTGCTAATCCAAAAATACGTTTGTTGGTTTTCCATTTTCCTCTGGTAAAGTCGGGAATTTCTACTGATGTGGAGTTTTTAGCGATTGAAAGCTCTGATAATGGACTAATTGCCGACCAAACTGCTGCATCATATACATCAATTGGTGGTGCTACTTTTCTTTTGATAGATTCTACAAAAGCTCTCAATACAAAATAGTCAATTCCGCCATGACCAGCGTTTTCTGCATCTTTAGCGTGGGCTTTCCAAAGTGGATGGTCGTATTTATCTTGATATTCTTTGAATGGCTCCCAACGATCGTGGTTTTTCGCCAAACTTTCTAAGTAAATAGATTTATTATCTTCTGTCCAGATTCCTTCTGTGCCTTGTACTCTGAAACCAAGTGAGTATGGACGAGGTAAATTGGTATCATGTGTAATCAAAATGCTTTCTCCATTAGCACATTTTATCACTGTTGTTACCACATCCCCTAATTTGAACTTCACTTTGGCATTTGGGTGGTCGGCTCCGCCTTTCTTAACAATATAATCATGCAAACCTCTTGCTTTTGTGGCTGTTGAAGTAAGCGAAAGGAATCTATTACCACGGTTAATATCAATCATTTCAGCCACAGGCCCTAATCCATGTGTTGGATAGACATCTCCATTTCTATCAATAGAATGTTGAGTACGCCATTTGGCTTCTGAGAAACCTTTTTCGCCAAATTCTACTCCTCCTCCATAAGCTTGTTTACCATCGTTGAACTTTACACCACGCAAATCATGCTGATAACCACATTGTAAATGCACTAATTCTCCAAAAAGATTCTGACGCACCATGTTTAAGACCGCCAACACATCACGACGATAGCAAACGTTTTCCAGAATCATACAATGCGAACCTGTTTTCTCGAAAGTATTCACCAAATCCCAAGATTCTTGCAAAGTAACTGTTGCAGATACTTCAACACCAGCATATTTTCCAGCTTTCATCGTAGCAACCGACATCGGAACGTGCCATTCCCAAGGCGTAGCGATAATAATTCCGTCTAAATCATCACGTTTTACCATGTTTTCAAAATCATGGTCGTTCTTTTGATAAATAGCAGGTTCTTTTCTTCCTTTGTCTTTCAACATTTTCAAAGAAATCGCAATGGCATTAGGGTCGATGTCACAAATTGCATTAATTTCTACATCGTCACGATACATTGCCATTTCTAAATGATTTCTTCCACGAAGACCAACGCCAATAAAACCAAGGCGTACCTTTTTGTCTTCTTGTTTAGCTCCAAATACGAAATTAGGAATAGTGAGTGCGGCAGTACCTGCCAGCGCAGTTGATTGGATAAATTGACGTCTTTGCATTTTTGTGTTTGATGATGCTGTTTTTGAAAGAATTATTAACATCCTATCTAGTTTTTTGAACCTAGAAAGCTGAAATGATGTTCTAACCTAAGAAATTATTTCGAGAAAAATAATCATAATTTCTTTATTCAATTAAGTTTGTCAATAATATTTAGCAAATCAGCCTCAATAAGTAATTGATTACTGATTAATTTTGTTTTTCTTATTGATGAAGCATGATAAGACAACACACAAAGGGATTTGTTTAATCATTTTAATTTAAAACTTAAACAATCATTCTATTCTGAGTGTTTGATAGTAAAGAGTAAGAGAACGCTGATTTAGTTTAAGAGTGTTGCTGACAACCTTTCAGACGGCTTTTAAACTTTGAGACTAAATTCCGCATGATTGTCTCCAACTTTTAAAGATTAGTTGAACTTTATTACTAATCTGAAGTTGTATTTTAATTAATCAAAAAAAGCATGATGCCAAAAAGAGTGTCGGTGTTTAGAAAAGAGCATTTCAATGCCGCACATCGACTGAATAATCCGAATTGGTCGGATGAAAAAAATGAACGTGTGTATGGAAAATGTAATAATTTCAATTACCACGGTCATAATTATGAATTAATCGTACAAGTAACGGGAGAAATAGATGTTGAGACTGGTTATGTGATTGATATGAAAGTATTGAGCGAAATTATCAAGGTAGAAATTCTAGATAGGTTTGACCATAAGAACTTAAATCTTGATACTGAAGAATTTAAAGACCTAAATCCCTCTGCTGAGAATATCGCAATTGTGATTCATGACAAATTAAAAACCAAAATCAACTCAAATTTTGACCTTAAAATTAGATTATATGAAACCGAACGAAACTTTGTTGAATACCCTGTTAGTTGATAACAATAATAAGATTAGGTTTACGGATGATGAAATCGGTGATGAGCATATTATGACTTCGGTGGATACTCCTATGCGTGAAGATGCTTTTGATTTGAGTGATGATGAAAAAATGGCTCAGATTGAATATCATTTCAAGCAAATTATGGAAACATTGGGGCTAGATTTGACAGATGATTCACTAAAAGGTACGCCTAAAAGAGTAGCAAAAATGTATGTAAAGGAAATTTTCAGCGGTCTTGACCCTAAAAATATGCCTTCAGTTGCTCTTTTTGAGAATAAATATCAATACAATGAGATGTTGGTAGAAAAAAACATTTCATTCTATTCAAATTGTGAACATCACTTTGTACCAATATTCGGAAAAGCGCATGTTGCCTATATTGCAAACGGACAAGTAATTGGTTTATCTAAATTAAACCGCATTGTTCAACACTTTGCGAAGCGTCCGCAAGTACAAGAAAGACTTACGATGCAAATTGCCAAAGAAATACAAAAGCTTTTAGGAACTGAAGACGTAGCTATTATGATTGATGCCAAACACCTTTGTGTTGCTTCAAGAGGTGTAAAAGATGATACATCATCAACTGTAACAAGCTTTTATGGAGGAAAATTTTTAGAAGAAGCTACAAAAGCAGAATTTTTGAAATATATTGCATTGTAGGTTTAAATAGTTGATCTTAATTAAAATCCACTCAGTTTTTGAGTGGATTTTTTGTTTTAAGGATAGGTTAAAAAGCTTTTTTTAGGTTTAAATAAAGCTTTAAATGATATTTGTGGAAGAGAACCATTAAATAGTATGTTTTCATTTTAACCTAATGCAATAAATCTTTAATGCTATCATCTAAAAACATGGGAAATACAGATATTCGCTGGATACAAAGATTTAACAATTTCAATAAGGCTTTTGCACAGTTGGAAAATGCTGTTGAAAAAGGTGATTATAGTGAACTTGAACGTCAGGGCCTGATTAAAGCATTTGAATTTACTTATGAACTAGCATGGAATACTTTAAAAGATTTTCTTGTAGAAGGTGGTTATGTTGATTTGGTTGGTTCAAAAGATACAATTAGATTAGCTTATAAAGTGGGTTTAATTGAAGATGGAGATAACTGGATGAATATGATTAAGAGCCGTAATTTAAGTTCGCATACTTACAATAAAGAGACAGCTGAGGAAATCCAAGACTCAATTCAAAATACTTATTATTTCTTATTCAAAGTATTTCAAGAGCGAATGCAAACAGAGATAGATACAACCAATTAAATTTGTGAAATAATAAGGTTTCAAAACTCTTATCAATATGCAATACGGACTTACAAATAAACAGCTTAATGAAATATTAGATATTATTACTGCAAATCCTGCTGTTGAAGAAGCGATATTATTTGGTTCAAGAGCAAAAGGGAATTACAGAAAAGGAAGTGATGTTGATATTGCTCTAAAAGGAGAAAATTTAACATTAACAGATGTTTTGCATATTGATAACCAACTTGATGATACTTATTTGCCTTATACTTTTGATATTATTCTGTATCGTCATATTAATGACCCAGATGTTATTGAACATATTAACAGAGTAGGTATTGATATTTTAAAAAAGGCAGAGATACAACATGAATAAATACAATTAATATTTAATGAGTCTTTATTCAAAAATAAAAGAACATTCAGCCCCGATAAACGTTTTAAGTTTATCGGGCTTTTTTATGCAAACTATAATTCAATGATAGAATCACTTATCTTTGCATTGAACAATTCACAAATCCATGTCAACTACTCAAACTTTAAATAACCTGATTGAAAATGGCAATCGTTATGCCAATTCTTTAACTGAATATTCTCGTAGAAAAACTATTACTGTCAATGTTGGCGATGTACCGATGGGTTCTGATTATCCAATCAGAGTACAATCTATGACAACTATTGATACTTTAGATACAATAGGCTCAGTTGAACAAACCATTAGAATGGTTGAATCTGGTTGCGAATATGTGCGCATTACTGCACCATCAGTGAAGGAAGCTCAGAATTTAGATAATATCCGTAAAGAATTAAGAGTAAGAGGCTATAGTGTTCCCTTAGTAGCAGATATTCACTTTACACCTAATGCAGCAGAATTAGCAGCAAGATTAGTTGAAAAAGTAAGAATTAATCCTGGAAATTATGCAGATAAAAAACGTTTTGAAACGATTGATTATACAGAAATTGGTTATCAAGTAGAATTAGATAGAATCAGAGATAAGTTTTTGCCTTTAGTAAATATCTGTAAAGAGTACGGCACGGCAATGCGTATTGGTACAAATCATGGTTCTTTGAGTGATAGAATTTTAAGTAGGTATGGCGATACTCCACTAGGAATGGTAGAATCGGCTTTGGAATTTTTAAGAATCTGTGAAGATGAAAATTACTTCAATATCGTACTTTCAATGAAAGCTTCAAATACACAAGTAATGGTGGAAGCTTACAGGTTATTATGTAAAAAACTGAATGAAGAAGGTTTAAAAGCCTATCCATTACATTTAGGTGTAACAGAAGCAGGTGAAGGAGAAGACGGTAGAATTAAATCTGCTGTAGGAATTGGTACTTTATTAGAAGATGGTTTGGGCGATACCGTAAGAGTATCACTAACAGAAGATCCAGAATTTGAAGCACCAGTAGCCAAAGCTTTGATTGATAGATATTCAAACAGAAAAGAGAAATCAACTATAATTTCAGCATTTACACCAACTCAGCACTCAGCACTCAGCACTCAAAACTCATTCGATTCTCCAATTAATCCATTCCAGTATTTTAGAAGAAATACGCATGAAGTGGCAAATTTCGGAGGACATAATGTGCCAAGAGTAATTGCTGATTATTCTAAGATTGAAGTTTCTGAACATGAAGATTTAAAATCAATTGGTCATTTTTATTTGCCTTTACCAGATAAATGGACGATGAATGATTTAGGTGCAGATTATATTTATACAGCTAAAAATCCTGCAAAATATATGTTGCCAATGGGTTTAAAAGAAATTTTAGACGCATCCCTTTGGGCTGAACAAAATGATAAACTCAATAAATTCCCATTGTTTGGTATTGAAGCTTATCAAGAAAACACAGAAAAACATACTACTTTAAATTTTTTAAGTATCAGCTTAATAGATTTGACAGAAGAGTTAATTCGACAAATTAAAGCTGATAAAACATTAGTATTAGCAGTAGAAACAAGCAATGAACACGCTATGCCAGCATTGCGTCGTTTATTTTTTGAATTGATAAATCAAGAAATAAGTACTCCAGCAGTTTTGGTAAGAAAATATGATAATCTACCAGAAAGTGATTTTCAATTATTTTCAGCGACTGATTGTGGAGGATTATTAATCGATGGTTTTGGTGATGGAATTCTTTTACAATTGCCTGATTTATCAGCAAAAGCTGAACTAATCACTAAAGCAAAAAGTTACAATTCAACAGCCTTTGGTATTTTGCAAGCCGCTCGTACTCGTATGAGTAAAACTGAGTATATTTCTTGTCCTTCTTGTGGCAGAACTTTATTCGACTTGCAAGAAACAACTGCGATGATTCGTAAACGTACCGAGCATTTGAAAGGTGTAAAAATCGGAATTATGGGTTGTATCGTAAACGGTCCGGGTGAAATGGCTGATGCAGATTATGGTTATGTTGGTGTTGGAAAAGATAAGATTGCTTTATATCGTGGACAAAACGTGGTAAAAAAATCTGTTCATGCAGATAATGCCGTAAATGAATTGATAGAAATCATCAAAGAGGATGGCGTTTGGTTTGAAGCAGTAAATGCTTTGGAGCTGTGAGCATTGAGCTATGAGCTTTAAGTTATGAATTCTGTCATTTCTATGTAGATTAATACTCGACCAATAAAATTCAAGGAAAGTAAAAAAGCTCAAAGCTGGTAGCTCATAGCTCAAAACTAACTAATAGCTTAAAGCTAATAGCCATTCAATATAAAAAACAAAGCCATGTCAAAATTGAAAGACCAGTTTAAATTAGGAGAAGCTTTTGGATACTTCTTTAGAATATTCAGCAAACCAGATCCATCAAAGCCAACTAATTTTAACATCAAAACCATGCACATTATCAATAAAATATCAATTTTGATGTTTTTAATGTGTTTGATTGTAATGATTTATAGAGCATTCTTTAGATAAACGCATTTCAGATTTGACAACTTTCAAAAAAGTTGTCAAATCTATAACATAAGCAAAACTAAAACCTTATGATTTAATACAATGAATATTGAAGAATTTAGAGATTTTTGTCTTTCGATGAAAGGCGTGACAGAAGAATTACCTTTTGGTCCAGATACTTTGGTTTATAAAGTAATGGGCAAAATGTTTGCTTTAACAGGTCTTGATTCAGAAGTATTCACGATTAATCTAAAATGTGACCCTGATAGAGCGATTCAATTGCGTGAAGAATTTCATTACATTATTCCGGGTTATCACATGAACAAAAAACATTGGAACACTGTCAATGCAGATATTGCTTCAACAGTACAAGTAAAAGAATTAACAGAACATTCTTATCAGCTAGTAGTTTCAAGCTTACCTAAAAAAGTACAAGTAGAATTTCAAAATTTATAAGTGTTATGGAATGGATATTACTGTTTTTCTTCCTACCATTTGTGCTGACCATGATGTTTTTCAATTGGTTAGAAGAAAAGCTATTTAACTTTCGTGACCGTGAAAAATTAGGAGAAGGCGAAAGATTACTTCACGAAAATAAATTTGTTGAAGCACAAGCATTCTTTACTGAAAAACTAAAGTACTTTCCCAAATCAGCCAAAGCCTATTTTTATAGAAGTAAAGCAAACTTTATGCTTAAAAATTACTTCTCAGCATTGTATGACATCGAACAATCAATTTCATTTGATAATACCATTGGAGAAGCTTATGTAATTAAAGGGAAAGTCCTTTATCAATTAAAAGAATATGATAAAGCCTTTTTAGAGTTCGATAAAGCAGATTGGTATTTCAGAAGTGAAAATCCAGAAACTTTACGTTGGCGTGGAATGGCTCGTTATTGCATCGGTCAAATAGAAAATGCCATCAATGATTTCAAAAGAGCCGTTGATTTAGGAGATGAAGATGCTGATTATATTCTCAGAACAAAATTCGAATATTTAAAAAAGAAGTATTAATCTATCAGCGATAGATTAAATACTTCTTTCTCATTTCTTTGTATTCAGATAATTGAGGTTCCCAAGAATCTTGAATTTCTTTTACCGATTTACCTTCAATAATTTGCTTTCTGAATTCAGAATTCCCTACCAAAACATCAATATTAAGCATTTGGTCACTTTGGGTTTTATCAAAGAATTTATCTTTGAAAGGATAAATTTGATAAAAATCAATCATCCATTGAATATTGATTCTTTTACTCTTTCTCAGTATTTCAATATCGTAATTTCTGAAATCTATCCCGAAACATTCTTGATTCAAATGCAAAGGCGTTTCACTCATTCCTTTAATACTTTTTGGTGTAAATGAAAAACTATAAATACCTTTCAGCGCAGGACTTCCCAAAACAGTAAAAGGAAAATAAGTCCCTCTTCCCTGACTAATAATAGTCCCTTCAAACAAACAAGTAATTGGATACAACATCACACTTTGTTGTGTATTCAAATTTGGAGAAGGTTTTACGGGCAAAGTATAAGGAGTGTCATGCGTATAATTCTTCACAGGAATGATTTTAAGCTTGCAAATCATTTTATTGGGTAACCAGCCTTCTCCATTAATCATTTGAGCGAATTCAGCAATTGTCATTCCATGAGCAATTGGAATTGGGAATTTACCAACACCCGACTTTAAACGCATATCCAAAATTGGTCCATCCACTAAATAACCGTTTGGGTTCGGTCTATCTAAAATCAATAATTCTTTATTATTTTCAGCACAAGCCTCCATTACATCCTTCAAAACGTTGATATAAGTATAAAATCTGCAACCCACATCTTGAATATCAAAAATCATTAAATCGACATCTTTTAAATCATCAGCTGAAGGTTTTCTTTTAGAACCATATAATGAAATTACTTTAATGCCTGTATTTGGGTCTTTCTCATCACTTATTTTAGCCCCAGCACTTGCATTGCCTCTAAAACCATGTTCAGGTCCAAATACTTTTACCACATTAATTCCAGAAGCTAACAAACTATCCACCAAATGTTTTTCACCAATAATACTTGTTGGGTTAGCCAGAATCGCTATTCTTTTATGCTTTAAATAAGAGAAATATTGATTGGTTTGCTCTGCAGCAGTTTGGACAGGTTTGGATTTAAATCCCAAAGAAGCATTGTCTTTCTGAATGGAATTACTCTTTATCCCAAAAATACTAAGTGTTACGATAAGGGCTATCAATTGAAATATTTTCATAGTTTTTGATGAAGTTGGAAAACAAAATATATTTAGGTCTTATTAAAAGATTAAGTAGTTTAAGCTTCCTCATTTTTCCAATTAGCTGGTGAATTAATTCACCAGCTAATTGAAAATGTATTATTTCACAGGTTTAAGTAGCTTAATTACCTCTACCTTTCCATAAAACAAACACTTCCCCCAACCCAATCAAAATCTTTATTGAAGCGTACTCCAATCATTTCTCCTCTTGAAAGTCGGGCTAAATTACTTAATAATATTGGTCTGGCTTCGTCTTTTTTCCAGATATATAACATTCTGATTTCGCATTTTACTGAACTTCCATCAGTGGTTTGTATGACGGGTTCATACTTTACTTTTTTCTGTAAAATATAATTTTCAGGGTCTGGAATTGACGCTAAATCACTTTTATCAATATTGATTTTCACGCCTGTTCCTGCAAAAGAGAATAAAGGTTTTAGCACATATTCGGATAAATTTTCTGGAAATTCGCCATCATAATCACTCAAAAACTTACATGAAGGAATGTAAGGATTTTTCAAAAATGGCATAGTGTATTTACTAATTCTAAAAAACCAATTCGGGTGACCAATCCATTCTACTTCAACATCGTCTGTTAAATTAAAATCTGTTTTTAAATCTGGAAAATTAGTTAAATCATCAAATATCAAACGATTGTAAATTCTATCAATTGGCGTTTTTACACCTTCATTGAGATAAAAAAGCTTTTTACCTTCCTTGATAATTTTAGTAAGACAAACGGCTTTTACTCCAATCAATTTTTCTGTTACTTCAAAATCAACTCTTGTTTTTTGTTTTTCAGGATAAATCTCTAAAATGATTACATTTTCAGGTGTTGAATCGCCAACAATCAATTGATAAAATTCTTCTATATAAGCTTTTCTATCAAAACTATTGAACATAAAGTCATAGTTTTCAGGAAGTTGATAATGCTTTTGAAAAGTTTCTGAAAGTAAATATTGAAAACCAAAAAGTGAAGGAAAACCTTGTAATTCAATCAATTGGGGAACGAAATCACCTTGCTCATTTTGACAAACAGCAAAGTCTATCGCTAAAAATGAAGTATGCTTATTTTCATTAGGAACATTTTGATGTGCAGGAATTGCTTTATCTGTTTTAGCCTTAAAATCATCTTGTGCAATCACATCTATAATACTTTCACAAGTACTAATAAGCTTATCTTTCAGACTTTTAGGCACAAAAACTGGCGTTTCAGCGACTCTAAATTCAATTGAATCTTGAGTCGCTTTATTCAAATCTGCCAAAAAGTATTGATATTTTTCTTGAGAAAAAGATTGGTTAAATGAAGCTCTAATGTCTTTTTGCATAAAAAGAGTATGTTTAAAACAATTTATGCCATTTCCCCCAGAACTAATTGTTGACTAATGGTAGAATAGGCTTTTTCAAGAAATGTTGGAATGATGATAGATTCTGTCAACATGATTTTATCTGGGTCATCAAGCTTTGTAATCATGTCATTATACTTCTCAATTCCATGCGTTTTTATCACTGCTTTACGTTTTTCATCAGATGACAGCAATTTTAGCATTCCTTGTGCATCAGCTTCTGGATGAAATTGCGTACCAAATACTTCTTTTGAAAAACGAATTGCCATAATGGCACGCTCTAAATTTACGTGTGGACGTTCTTTTTCCATGCGTAAAATCTGTACTCCTAACTCTTTAATAATCTTCAAATTAGGACTAACCAATTGATAATCACGAGAATCTACTACAAAAAATGGTTCTGGTAATCCTTCAAACAATGATTCTTTGATGGTTTTATCAATTGGATTCACTGGGAAAACTCCAAATGAAGTACTTTTTCGTTTCGTTACTTTCCCAATTTCTAAATGACGAGCCACTAATTGAAACGAATGACAAATCAAGAACATGAACTTAGGAGTACTTTCGCCGTTTAAAACCTCTTCTGATTTATTATGCTCAAAAATTGAATCAATCAAGGCAAAATAAGGTTTTTCCCAAGCTTCATCCGAAGGAAGCGGACTTCCCGGTCCTCCTGAAGAAATATAAATATCGTGTTCCAAACTTGGAATTTCAGTATTGGCACGAACATTAAAAACCTCCGTAATTACTTCAATATTTTTTTGCGTTCTGAATTCGTTAATCAAATTAATGATACAACGCATACCTTCTCCGGCTACGTTGTCGTACATATCTAAAACGGCTATTTTTAGTGGTTTTTCAAGCGAAATATTTTGCATCGTAAATTTGTTGATGTGGAAATTTATCAAAGATTTAATCTTTAATTAATCATAAAAACAACGCAATTTACGAAAAACAGCCTTAAAATCAATCAATTACAGAAAACAACGATAAATTTAACATTGAAACTTTCATTCATTAAATGCCAAATTTTGTTTCTTGTACGATATAATCCACTACACTTTTCAAGTCATTGGTTTCTTCAAATACTGCTAATTGTCGGTCGGCACCAGTGCCATTTTTTAAGATTTCTTTGATATATGCTACTTCTTGACGACTGCCTAATTCATCCAAAACATCATCCACAAAATCTAATAATTCATCACATAAATCACTGTAAGGTACTTCTTCTTGTTTTCCGAAATCAATCAATTTTGCTTGAATTCCATAACGGGCAGCTCGCCATTTATTTTCATTAATTAATACTTTACGGTACGACCTAAAATTCAAGTTTTGCTTCATCAATTTGTAAATCTTAGCGACCAAGGCTTGCATCAGAGCTGCCAAACAAATGGTTTCATCTACTCGCATCGGAATATCACAAATCCTAAATTCAATCGTATTATAATATGGATGCAAACGAATATCCCACCAGATTTTCTTGCCACTATCAATACATTTTGTTTTTACTAACAAATCAATGTATTCGTCGTACTCATTAGCAGAAGCAAAAAATTCAGGAATACCCGTTCTTGGAAATTTATCAAATACTTTTGAACGATACGATTTAAAACCAGTATTTCTACCGCACCAAAAAGGCGAATTCGTAGAAAGCGCATAAATATGCGGTAAAAAATAACGAACAGCGTTCAATATTTGAATGCCTTCGTTACGAGTTTGAATACCTACATGAACGTGCAAACCAAAAATCAAATTTCCACGAGCCACATCACGCATTTCATCAATTAATGAATCATAATGTGGACTTGGAGTAATGAGCTGGTCTTGCCAATCTGAAAATGGATGTGTTCCAGCGGCAGCAACTAGAAGATTGTTTTGGTCTGCGAGGTCGATAATATGTCGTCTTAATTCTGTTACTTCTGCCCTTGCCTCTTGAATATTATGACAAATATTCGTTCCAACCTCCACAACAGCTTGGTGCATTTCTGCTTTTACTCTTTCTTGTAGGATAATTTGACCGCCCTCAACAATCTTACTCATGTGCGAGCGCAATTCACGAGTTACAGGGTCAATCGTTTGAAACTCCTCTTCAATTCCAATGGTAAATAAAGGCATAATTTAGAAGGTTTAAGGGCTTTAAAGGGAATCATAATGATTCCCTTCTTCAACATGATTATTTTTTACTTTCAATAATACCAGTTCTTGGACTTCCTGCAATCGACGAAGTGAGAAATGTTCCCCAAGTAAGATTATCCTTACCGGGTTTATGCTTTTTAGCACGGTCAATCGCTACTTTTGCAGCGGTTTCTACAACCCAATCAAAGTTTTCTTGTCCAACAGAATTAATATCTGCATCTGGAGCAGGATTACAAAAATCAATGGCATAAGGAATTCCGTCTTTTATCGCAAATTCTACAGTATTGAAATCATAACCTAAAGCTTTGTTCAGTCGAATCACATAATCTTTCACAGTTGCCAATAATTTCTTAGCAGCTGGTCCTGTTGGCATTTCGGCTACATAGCGTAAATGATGTGGATTTCTGGGTTCATAAGGCATTATTCTTACTTCTTTTCCACCAATGCAATAGCAACGGAAGTAGTCAGTAAAAGTAATTTCTTCTTGCAAAAGCATGACTAATTGGTCGGTTTCGTCGTAAGCAGAAAACAATTCATCTGGATTTCTTACTTTATAAACACTTTTCCAACCTCCGCCAGAATGTGGTTTCATATAGGCAGGGAAACCGATATAATCAAACATTTCGCCCCAAGGCAAAGGAAATTTCAGGTTTCTAAAAGAGGATTCAGCAGTATCCGTCGGACGTTCTTTTGAAGGCAACAATACTGTTTTAGGAACAGGAACACCTACACTCAATGCCAAAGCATTATTGAAAAATTTCTCATCAGCCGACCACCAGAAAGGATTATTGATAACCGCTGTACCAGTCAAGGCTGTATTTTTAAGCATTGCTCTATAAAAAGGAACATCTTGAGAAATACGATCTATAATTACATCATATCCGCTAGATTCCCCTTGTATTACTTTTTCTACCACCATTCGCTCTGCTGTAATGCCCGTAGGTGCTATTTGATTGACTCTTTCAACAAACGCTTCTGGAAATGAAGATTCCATTCCGTGAAGGATACCAATTTTTTTCATAATGTTTAAATTCAATTTTACAGGTTTGATGAATGAAATTAGTTGAGCGATTTCATCACGCTAATAATTATTAATTAAATTCTGTTTAAATATTCTGGGAACATTTCACGCCAAATATCCCAATCGTGTGTGCCATGCCAACGAATATCCAACCAATGATTAATTTTCTTATTACTCAAAATTTTAGAAAGGCGTTCTGTTTCAGGTTTACAAAAATCTGCATTGCAAGTTCCTAAAACGATGTTCATTTGCCATAAATCTGCTTGAGTAGCATTGGGCAAATAATCAGGCGGATTGTTGAAATATACATTTTCGTTATAAAAGCCATTTAAAAATGAGCGAATATCAAAAGCAGCTCCCATCGTAAAAAGATGAGAAACTTTATCTGGATGACGAAAAGCAAAATTTGCAGCATGAAAACCACCAAAACTACAACCCGCAACTGCTACTTTTGAAGTATTACATTCACGCATGATGGCAGGAATCAATTCATCATTTAAATATTGGTCATAATAAATGTGGTTTTGAATACGCTCTGAAGGATGCAGATGTTTGCCATACCAAGAGTATTTATCGATACTGTCTGGACAATAAATTTTTACTTTCCCTTCTTCTATTTGCCTTCTTGCCGATTCTATCAGTTTAAAATCTTTTGCTTCATAATATCGTCCCATTGTGGTAGGAAAGACGATTACCGGATAGCCCCAATTGCCAAAAATCAATAATTCATTATCTGCTCCGAGATGATGAGAGTAATACTTGATATAACGTTCTTGCATTTTGATGGTGAGGGTTTTGCATGATGTTAAAAAATATTCACAGCTAGATTTAGAGTATTTTCGTATAGCTATAAAATTACCATTTGTCAAAAATTATATCCGTTTCGGCATTTTACAAAGATTTCCATCTTTATGTAGAATCTTTACTCTAAAATAGAAACTGTTTTTAACTTTCAAAACAAAAATTAGAATAATTTCTCTGTGAAATATTTAACAATTTGTTTATTTTCGAGAATAATCCTAAAATTGGCAATCCTGAAATGACGATATATTCACAAAATACTTCCCCTGAAATCATTCAAATCGAAGATAATATTTATTCTGCCTATTTAAATAGAACTGTTAAGCTCACTTTGATATATCCTAAAAAAAATAATTCTCTTCAACTTGTTATTTTTAACGATGGTCAAGATTTTGAATCTTTAAAAATCAGACAATGGATTGCCTCATTAAGCGATGAAAACAAAATTTCTCCGATTCTTTGTGTAGGGATTCATGCCAACGAAGAAAGATTACAAGAATATGGAACGGCTTCGCAAGCAGATTATAAAAACAGAGGAAACAAAGCGCATCAACATTCAAACTTCGTTTTGAAAGAATTGTTACCTTATTTGGAAAATACTTTTTTAGTATCTTCTGAAAATAAAGTAATGGCTGGTTTTTCTTTAGGCGGACTTTCGGCAATGGATATTGCTTGGAATTCGCCAAAAGTATTTACCAAAGTAGGCGTATTTTCGGGTGCGTTATGGTGGAGACAAAAATCTGAAGAAGATGGTTATACCGACGAAAATGATAGAATTATTCATAATATTGTCAGAAAAGGGAATTATCACCAAAATCAACAATTTTGGTTTGAAGCTGGTACCAACGACGAAACTTCAGACAGAAATCATAATGGTATTATTGACGCCATCGACGATACTTTAGATTTGATGAAAGAGTTAGAAAAACACGGTTATCAGAAAAATAAAGACATTATTTACAGACAAGTAGAAGGCGGCGAGCATAATCAACAAACTTGGAGTAAAGTAATGCCCGAATTTCTTACTTGGGCAATCGGGAAATAAAATCATTAGTCTAAATCATCAATATGATAAGTACTGATGATTTTTTTCAAACGGCTGATGTATTGAGATTTGGGTAGCGTTGTATAACCTAAATCGACTAAATGTCCCATAAATTTTTCAACAGCCTCCGCTTCTTCCATTCCTTTTTTCATGTTTTCTTGATAAGTTCTTACTGCTGGCGAATAATCATTTCGCCATTTTCCAGTTTTGTGCATTAGCAGTTCTTCCATAAAAAAATCGAAACATTCTTCTCTAGAATTAAATTTTTTGTACCAATTTCCTACTTCACCAGCATAAGCTTGTCGGGTATATTGATAAGCTTGCGCACGATCTTTTGTCCAATCTTTTAAGCCAAAAAAGTTATTGGCATTCATCGCCAATTCACTTTTTCCATAACCACTTTCTAAAGCTGCCATCGCAATTACTACACTGGTCGGGAGATTGTTCTTTTTGCAACGCTCAACAAGATACAGTGAAATTTCATTGATAAAAATTTGTGCATCCGAAATCACAGGTTGATTTGGTTTTACTACTTTTTTACTTTTCACCACTGACTTTTTTGCCACTGGTGTTGGAATACTCTTTTGTGGAATCACAACTACCACTAAACCTTTGATTTTTTTCGTTTGCTTGTTCCCATCTTTCTCACCAACAAAAACCAATTCCTTCTCTCCTTTTGTTGCAAACTTAATTTTCACAATCGCTTTTTTATTGACAAACTTGGCAGTTCCTAACACAACATTATCAGAAAGGACTTTCACTTGGTTTATTTTTTCAAAAGCTTCAAATTGAAATTGGGTAGAGTCACCCAGACTTACAACATCTTTATAATTTACCTTGAAATCACTATTTTCATTCGAGTGTTTTACTATTGTATGCCGATGGCAACTCTGTATCAATAAACCCAATAATAAACTCAATGAAGTATAAACTAAGATTTTTGCACGCATTATGTTTAAATTTAAAATCAACCCATGAAATAACATTTAAATAATTCTGGGTTTAACTACGATAAAACAAGGATTTAAGATTTTTTAAGAAAGCATTTTATCCCTTAGCCATGCTTTTCTTTTAACTTGCACTTTTAAAACATGATTAATTCACCTCAAATTGCTGATTATGAACAAGTTTATTAAAAACCTCTCAACTACTTTATTGTTTACGCTCTTCTTTAGCTCCTTTGCTTGGAGTACTGGAATCAAAGGAACCGTTAAAAATACAAAAAATGAATTACTTTCCTTTGCTTCAATCATTATTAAAGAATCTGGGAAAGGCACAATGGCAAATGAAGATGGCAAGTACGAACTTACTTTAGCCGCTGGCACATACACCATCATCTACCAATTTTTAGGACACAAAACACTTGAAAAGAAAGTAACTGTTGCCAATGAAATTATTAATGTTGATGCAATTTTAGAGGAACAATCCATCAGTCTAAAAGAAGTAGAATTCTCAGCCAAAAGCGAAGACCCAGCTTATACTATTATGCGAAAAGCCATTTCGATGGCTCGTTTCAAAATTTTAGAAATCAACGAATTTTCTGCCAGAACCTATGTAAAAGGTACTGGACAAGTAAGTGAAGTTTCTGCTTTGATGAAAGCTATTGCAGGCAAAAAAATTGAAAAAGAATCAGGCTTGAAAATTGGACAAGTATATGTTTTGGAATCAATCAATGAAATTAATGTAAAACAACCTTCGGTAGTGAAGGAAAAAGTAATTTCTACCAGAAACAACTTACCGAAGCAATTACAAAGTCAGGGTACAAACTTTATTCCTGTTTCTCGTACCAATTTCTATAATCCAAAACCTTTTGGCGATATGGTTTCGCCACTTTCTCCAGTAGCATTGGCTTATTATAAATTCAAATACGAAGGTTTTTTTACTGAAAATGGACAAACGGTTAATAAAATAAGAGTAACGCCTAAATCAAGAAATGGAAATGTTTTTGAAGGAATTATTAATATCATCGAAGATTCTTGGTACATCCATAGTTTAGATTTGCGCTTTAGTGATGATAATACTTCTAACAGCGTAAAAATGATTTATGCCCCCAACAAAGAAATTTGGTTGCCCATCAATTATACTTTTCGTTCAGATTTTGATGCTTTTGGTTTTAAAGGTTTCTTTAATTATGTAACCAACGTTAGAAATTATACGGTATCAGTTAATGAGAAGTATCATCAAAAACCCGTTGTAATTGATGAGAAAATAGACAAAGCCGAAGCAAAATCGTTAAAAGGTGAAAAAGTAAATAGTAAAATAGCACTCAGCCAAAAACAAGTAACTCGGAAGCAACTGAATAAATTCTTGAAAGAAGCAGAGAAAGAAGACAAAAAAGATAGAAAGAAAAAGGGCGAAGATGTAGATTTGGTTCGTTCTTATAACATTGAAATTGATAGTCTTCATAATAAACGAAATGCTGATTTCTGGAATGAAGAAAGACAAATACCACTTACTCCATTAGAAATAAAAGGCTACGCTCAGGCTGATAGCATTGCACAAACCAATGAAGAGCAATTCAAAAAAGATTCTGTTCGAAATTTGCCTGCTTTCAAATTTTCTCATTTGATTTTTGGAAAAACTTATAACTATGGCAAAAGAGATAATCTATTCGGTTTTCATCAGAAATCGCTTACTTATAGTTCTCCATTGATTCAGCTTCCTGCTTTAGATTTTGTGAATAGTGTTGATGGATATTTCCTACAAGGTTCTTTAAGATACGACATTCGTGAAAAACTAACCAGAAGAGAATCCTTTTATGGAGATTTAAGATACGCTTTGGGTAGAAAAGCTTTAAACTGGAATCTTGGATATTATTATTTAAAAAATCAACATACTATTGAAATCAAAACGGGTAGATACATTCAACAATTTAACAATGAAAACCCTATTTCTACGCCAGCCAATACTATTTATACGATGTTGGCAGAAAGAAATTATCAGAAAATTTACCAGAAAGATTATATCAGTGCAGAATACAGAAATCGACTTTCTGAAAAAATAACCATCGTAGCCAGTGGGGAATATGCAGAAAGAAAGGCTTTAGAAAACCTAAGTACTTTCAAACCTTGGATTGATGTAAAAGATAGAGATTTCAGTCCGAACAATCCTACGAATAGTGAATTAGCCAATACTGCTTTTAACACCCATAAAAGCTTTTTGGCAGAAGCATTAATTGCTTGGAGACCTTTTGCCAAGAAACGCAAATTCAATGACAGAGAGTACACGATTAACGAAGGAAATCCTATTTTTAGAGTAAAATCAACCAATGGATTATTGACTGAAAGTAAATTTTCACGTTTACAAGGTTCTTATGAACAGTTTTTTGATTTAGAAAAATTAGGAAATTTACATATCCTTGCCAATTATGGAGGATACTTACAAAAACCAACGTACTTTATTGATTACCGTCATTTTAATGGTAATCAAACTATTCTTCGTTCATTCAGATTTGATGCTTATAGAAACTTAGATTATTATTTACACAGCACAACAGGTAATTATTTAGAAGTTTTTGCTCAACAAGATTTCAATAAATTATTGCTAACTCAAATTACTCCTTTAAGAATTTACGGTTTGAAAGAATCAATCTTTGCTAATTATTTAAAAGTACCTAATCAACAATTTGAATACCTAGAAGTTGGTTATGGTTTGTTAGGTCTTGGAAAATTATTTGGTTTAGAAGTAGTCGGTAATTTTGTGAATGGAAAATATGATGCTACGGTGTTGAGAATTAAGTTTAATCGATAATAGCTTTGAGCAATGAGCTACTAGCTTTGAGGTTATTTATATCTAAAAATTACAAAAAAAGCGGTCAAAAAACTAATTTTGACCGCTTTTTTTATTAGTATAAAGATTATTAAATCTCATTGCTTACAACTCACAGCTAAAAGCTATTGCAAAATCAACTGTCCACGAATTTCGCCTCCTGGTTTTGAAGCACTGTGGATATTAACATAGTAATTTCCAGCCATTAAATCTGTTTCTTGTTCTGCTGTTAATGCAGCTGTTGTACTACTAAAAGCAGTATTGAATGTTGTTCCCAAAGGAAAGATTACTGCACCATTTACACCAACCGCTCCTTTATGAATATGCCAAGCTGTTGGCGTAATTCCATTGTAGTTGATGGTGTAAGAAATAACTTTCGTAGTCTTATTATAAGTACCAACAAACGAACCTGTAGCTGTAGAAGTATTGGTGGGTACTTCTAATGAGCCATTGAGGCTAACATTGAATTTTACTTCTGGAGAAACTACTTCTTCATCTTTTTTACAAGAAGTAGCGAATAACAAAGCAGAGATTAAGAGCGTAAAGAGCGTTTTTTTCATAATATTTTTTGTTTAAGTGAATGTAAGACTTGCGCCTTACACACACTTACGGCTCTTTCTCTACTTTGGTTGCGTTTCAACAATTATTTTCCTGCTGAAATAAGATTAGCAAATAATCTGTATGCACCCGATACACCCGCTGGCAATTGACGGAAGAAAGCATATCCTGTAAAAATATAATTTCCCTTTCCGTATTTAGCATATAATAAACCGCCATTCGCTGGTGCTTCATTCGGGTCGTTTGATGACAGAATAGCATCATATTTCCCATCCCATTCGTTCGAGAAATACAAACCTCTTTCTTGAATCCAACCATCAAAATCTTTTGAAGTAATCTTATTCGGACTATTCAATAAAATACTTTCTGGTTTCAAAAAACGAACTTCTGCTTCTTCAACCGTTACTCTATCTCTTGATAATTTAAAAGGATAAGGACCAATACCCATCTCTAGTTTTTGCAAATTGCTATTTACTTGATATTGAACAACCATGTTTCCACCTTTTTCAACGTAGTCCATCAATTTCTTCTGATAATAAGTAATACGTTCTTCGGTATTGTAAGCTCTTACACCAACAACGATGGCATCAAACTTCGATAAATCTTCGTTTAATTCTTTCTCCGTTAAAATCGTCACATTATAGCCAATCTGGCGCAAAGCCATTGGAACATCATCGCCTGCTCCTACGATGTAACCAATATTTTTGCCTTTCGTTTTAATATCTAGTTTCACCACTTTAGCTTCTGCTACTGGGAAAAGTGTTTGCGGAGGAATATGGTCATAAGCAACGGTTAAAATCCCTCTGTCATAAGTCCCATTGGCTGTTTTTACAATGGCTTTTACTGTTCCTTCTGGGGTTGTGCTTGAAGGAGTAACTTTAAAGACCAATTTCAATTCTTGGTATTTATTTGCTAAATAAAAATCTATACTTGCAGGATTTGCTTTCCAACCTGTTGGTAAATCTAAACTTACCGAACCAGAAGTTTTACTCTTTCCAGATTTTAAAGTTACTTCTACTTCTTTGGCTTGTTCATTGGCAAAAACATATACTTTATCTGAAATATTCGCAGTTACTTCTGGACGAATTTCAAAGGTGCGATAAAGTTCTCCACGAGTTTCATCCGTATATTTATAGATAACTGGCGTGCTAAAAGTGAAAGACTGATTATCAATCACGAAAGTAAATTCTGCTTGTAAATCTGCTGGTTTTTCTGGTAAACCAATCAAAGTTTGGTCATCTACACGATACATTCCTTTTCCCATTTTCTTTTCAGCCAACCAAAAAGGTTGTGTCAATGGCTGATTTTTCGGAATCTCAACTGAGAAATTAATGCGTTGCAATTCATTATTGGCTAAACTAACATTGAAAGTACTGTCTTTTCCCAAACCAATTAATTTGATTTTCTGTAAGTTTACGCCAAAATCAGAACGTTTTACTGCTGTAGCAAGAATATTGATTTTCTCTCCAGAAGAAGCTGAATATTCATTAGGATTCGCTTCAAAATATAAACCAGTACAAGCAATAATCAGGTTTTCAATTTCTTTTTTCTTCTGTGTTTTCCAATACTCATCGCCAATTTTATCAAGTGTTTTATAAGCTTCTAATAAAGACGGAACAATCGTTGAAGGATTTTCTGGATTAAAACTATTAATCGCAAGGTTAATCCAAGATTCTACTTCTTTTCCACCTTTTACTCTGCTCCAACTTAAATCAACACCATCAAAAACATCTTTTTGAGCAAGTTCACCGAATTTATGGACAAAATATTCTGGACGTAAACCACGAGTACGAGGAACACCAAAACCTTGAGATTTATGCTGTGATCTACTTTCTGCCGCAATTTCAGAATAAGCTTTTCCCAACAAAGGATTATATCCGCCAATTTCCACTTGAATAAAAGTACCTTCTGCTGGCTTTTGTGATACTGCTCCGAAATTGAAAGTATTCCAAACCACTCTTTTTGCTTGCCAAGGTTTTACATATTTCAATTGTTCTGGAAACTTTGTGGGGTCGCCTGAAATTTTAAAAGCCTCTTCTGCCAAAGCTGCCGAAGCAGAGTGATTTCCATGACCAGCACGAGCGTCAGGCGGAAAACGACAAATGATTACATCTGGACGAAGATTTCTGATTCTCCATACCACATCTGCTAAAACCGCATCTTTCCCCCAAATCTGAAGTGTTTCTTCAGTGTTTTTAGAAAAACCAAAGTCGTTGGCACGAGTAAAATATTGTTCTGGACCATCAATCGCACGAGCCGCCAATAATTCTTGGGTACGAATCAAGCCTAATAAATCGCCTAATTCTGAACCAATTAAATTCTGACCGCCGTCTCCACGGGTAATTGATAAATACGCTGTTCTTACTTTACGTTCTTTGGCAAGCCACGAAAGCATTACAGTATTTTCATCGTCTGGGTGAGCAGCTATGTACATGGCTGTACCAAGTACATTCAATTTTTTAAGGTTCAACAAAAGCTCGCCAGCGGGCATTGGTTTAATGGGTTGAGCAGTAATGTTGAACAATGAACCAAGCAGTATTAAGAATAGAAAAATGGTTTTGTTCGATTTGATATTCATCTGAGAAATTTTATAGTTCAACGTGAAATTAATGGAAAACATTAAGAATATTAAAGAGAGAAAAATAATGGATTTAATAGCAGGAATAAAATTAATTCGCTGAATGACGTTAAACGCATTGAAAAAGGCAGAAAACACAATAAACCTTTATTCTCAATATTTTACAATTATTCAACATCAATACTCCAATTTCATAGCTTCTCTCAATCATTAAAAAATATTTTAATATTTTACATATATTGCCGATTACAAAATAAAAATTAAGTATTCTTGCTTATTTTTGAATCAAATCATACAAAGAAGTACAATAATCCCAAATATTATGTATTAAATTTAGCACATCATTCATCAGCAATGAAGAAGGCTTGGCTTTCCTTGTGAACGTCAGGCAACTGAGTACTTCTAAAAATATTAATAATTTTCAATCTTACTATGTCCAATTTTTTAAAACTAAATCTCAAGCAATTTCATCTTATTCTGATGCTATTGTTTGTACAACAAATCCAAGCACAAAATCAGTATGAACTGAATAGTGCTTGGAAATGTAATCCCATTAAAAGCACCAAAGAAAGTGGCGAACTCATCTCCTCCCCTAGCTTTTCGCTTCATAATTGGAAAACCGCCGTTGTTCCGGGTACGGTGCTTACAAGTATGTTGGCTAATAAAGAAGTGCCAGACCCTTTTTATGGCATGAACAATGAGAAAATTCCAGATATTTATAATACTGGCAGAGAGTATTATACTTATTGGTTTGCCAAAGATTTTAAAGAAAGTATTCCTGCTGATGGTTCAGAAGTTTGGTTAAAATTCAGAGGTATCAATTATAGCTGTGATGTTTTCTTGAATGGTAAAAAAGTAAACCAGAAAGTATTTGAAGGAATGTTTTTACGTCAGTCTTTCAACATCACTAAATTCTTGGCAAAAGATGGTAACAATCGTTTAGCGGTGATTGTCTATCCTCCTTATACTGTCGGAAATGCAAATGGTGGACAAGGCGGTGATGGAACTATAGCTAAAAACGTTTCACTACAATATACTGCTGGTTGGGACTGGATTCGCCCAATCCGTGATAGAAATACAGGTATCTGGGATAAAGTTTATATTGAAAAAACAGGAAAAGTAAATCTAAAAGACCCGCATATCATTACGCTAGTTCCTGAAAAAAGAATGCCTGATGCGATTCAAAAACCTGCAATTATCAAAGCTTCTGCCGATTTAGAGAATCCTTCTAGCCAAAAAGTGGAAGGTACTTTAGTTTATACAATGGATGGAATGAAGGTAGCGAAAAAAGTAATCCTTCCTCCGAATAGCACAACTACTGTTTCTTTAGCTGATTTATCTTTAAAGAATCCTCGTTTATGGTGGCCTGCTGGTTATGGAAAACAAGAATTGTATGATACTAAATTTGAATTTATCGTCAATGATAAAGTATCCGACCAAGAAGCTGTAAAAGTTGGTGTCCGTGAAATCCAAACAGATTGGAATGCACATACAGCTAGCCGTCAGGTTTATGTAAACGGACAAAAAGTATTTATCAAAGGTGGTAATTGGATTATCTCTGATGCGATGTTACGTTTTACTGACGAGCGTTATGATGCAGAAATTCGTTTTCATCGTGATATGAACTTAAATCTTATTCGTATTTGGGGCGGTGCTTTAGTAGAACGTCCTGAGTTTTATGCAGCTTGTGATAAATATGGGATGTTGGTTTTCCAAGATTTCTGGATGTCAGGCGATTGTAATGGTCGCTGGGTTGACCCAATGAAGAAAGAAGACCAATGGACTAGAAGAAATTATCCTGATAATCATCAATTATTCTTAGAATCTGCTGCCGACATGATTAAAATGGTGAGAAATCACGCTTCTTTAGCAATATGGTGTGGCGGAAATGAGATTACCCCTCCAGAAGACATCCTTGTTCCTTTAAGAGATGAGATTTTGCCTAAATTAGATGGTACTCGTTGGTTTATTGATTATTCCAATTCTGATGAAATGTCATTTAATTCATTAGGTGGTAATGGCGACGGTCCTTATGGCATTCAACCATTAGATGTTTTCTGGAATCAACGTACTTTCCCTTTCAATTCAGAAGTTGGTTCAGTAGGTACGGGTGATTATGAATCTTTGAAACGCTTCATTCCTAAAGAAAACCTTGTTGTTCCATACCATGATGCTAACCAAAAGCCTGATTCTGTTTGGACATATCATACTTATACAGGCGTTGGTTATAATGAATTTATTAATCCTTATGGAAAACCTAAAGACATCAAAGATTTTGGTTTGAAAGCACAATTAGTAAATTATGATCAATATCGTGGCTTGATTGAAGGTTTCTCTTCACATATTTGGGATTGGTACACAGGCGTAATCATCTGGAAAACACAAAATCCTTGGACTGCCATGCGTGGACAAATGTATGATTACTATTTAGACCCTAACGCTTGTTTGTATGGTTTAAGAAATGGAAGCGAATTGGTACACATCATGGCAAATCCTGTAGATGGTATGTTAATGATGGTAAACAATGATTTCAAAGCTCGTAGAAATTTGATGTTGGTTGCCAAAGCGTATAAGATAGACGGTACTGTTAAAGAAATTACCCAAGTATTTACTTATATCGAAGCAAGTTCTGTGAAAAAGATTCTTTCGGTGAAAAAGATTTTAGATGAAATCGGTGCAGAAGATGGTTCGTTTTTGTCTTTACAATTATTAGATGAAAACAAACAAATCGTAAGTGATAATATGTATTGGTATCCGAATGCAAAAGGAGAATATACTGGTTTACAAAAAATGAAAGCTGCTGAAAATTTAAAAGTTTCAGTAAAAAGTATTGCATCGGGCAAAGTACAAGTCACATTAACAAACCCAGCAAATAATCCAATCGCTTTCTTTAATAGAGTATCTTTAGTAGATGCCACTAGCAAAGAGAGAATCTTACCAGTATTTTATAATGATAATTATGTTTCTATCGCTCCGGGTGCAGAGAAAACTATTATCATCGACAACGTTCCTTTACAAACAAAATCACAAGTATCAATTGAAGGCTGGAATTACGCTTTGAAGTATTTTAACGTTAATTAAAGTCTATGAGTTGATGAGTTTAATGTTGATGAGAAGAGTTTTTTGTTTGATGTTAAGTATTCTTCCGCCGTTGTTCGTGTCTCACGAACAACGGCGATTTTATCATTGTAACATTATTCTCATAAACCCTAAACTCATAAACTCAAAAAAACTCCTAAGCATCTTCCTTATCCCTAAGCTTACTAAGTACTTCAGTAATTTCTCTGGTATAAATATCTAATCTTTCCGCAGCATGTTTGATGCCATTGATAAAAGTAGCAAGCTCTTCTTGCGAAAGAGAAACATCATCAAACAAATTACAAATTCCCAACATCAAAGTAACAGGATGACGCACCTCATGCGAAATCTTAAATAAAAGCCCTTCTAAATCCTTAATACGCTGTTCTCTTTCCTCCTCAGCCTTTTTACGATCATCAATAGGAATTCTGATAGAAAAATATTGAATGATATTACGATTTTCATCAAAAACTGGAAGAATGATACTATCCTGCCAGAAATAAGTACCATCTTTTGCAATACTTTTCACTTCGTTTCGCCACATTTCTCCTGCTGAAATCGTTTGCCACATTTCTCTAAAAAATGTTCCAGCATGATAATTAGCATTTAAAATTCTATGATTTTTACCTATCAATTCCTCCTCTTGATATTTACTAACCTCACAAAATTTCTTGTTGACATAAACAATTACTCCCTTTGTGTCAGTAACAGAACAAATGATACTTTCGTCAATCGCCATTTGATAAGCCTCCAGAAACCTTAATAACTCCAGTTTCGACTTATCTTTAAAAGTATAGTTCTCTGCCATAAATGTGTATCACTTTTTAATAGATTCAAAGAGCAAAATTAAGCATTTGCATTTTAAAGCCTCAAAAACTGACAAAAAGCAGTTTTTTAAGTAGATAAGACAACGATTTATAAGAACAAAGCCAAAGCACTCTTTCATATCTTTCAAAGTTTTGACTTTCAGTAGATTAAAATCTATTAAGTTACGCTAAAACATATTCTTTTTGCATCATTTTAATAAATGATATTTGTCATTTTATTGGGCAATAACACTCATGAAACAATATGTTGATAGTCATTCACTAGCCTTAACAAAAGTTATAATTTTGAATAAGAAATTTAATAAAGCATTAATAATCAAGGTCATGAACATTTCAAGTAATATTTATTACCGCCAAGTATTACTCATTACTTGTTAAACATAAGATTAAATCCGCCACTAATGAAATAACCACTATCTCTTAATAAAACAACCTCATACATTTACGACCGCCATCGTATTGTATAGAGGTTGTTTGCTTTTTAGGCTTGTTGATTATCTTTAACAAAGGCGGAATGTTTAATAAAATCATTGTAGCAGTAACTCTTGCAATTACCGTTTTCTATTCCAACCAATAAAGGCAACCGCAAGGGATTACCTCTACAGATTTTGCCTCTACAACAAACTAACTACTTCTAAAATATGTAAAACGATAAAGAAATTAAAGCCAAATAATTATCTTTATCAATTACATACAAATCAATAAACTGCACAAAACAATGACAACAATTTCGACACAAAGACATCTGTATAGATTTTACATCATCCTTACGATAACCTGTGCTTTCTTTCTTTTCTATGGTTCAACAATCTTACTATCCACAATTGATAAACTAGCAGATGATGAACTGGAAGTGGGTGATGGGATATTCTTCCTATTTGGATTAGGCGTGGTTACCTACTCACTTTATGATACATTTACTTATTTCAAAAAAACGCCTTTGGTTACTATCAAAAATGATACTATTACTTTTGGCGATAGTGAATCATTCCTTATCAAAGACATTACATACATTACTTTCTCCACAAAAATACCTTTTAGTAAAACTTATAGAAATGAATTAGAAGGGATGATTATTCAGTTTAAAAACGGTACAGAAAAAGTACTTTATGATGATTTGTATGAGAATTTATGGGAAATAAAATCTTTCCTTTATCAAGTAGTGGAACAACAACAAGCCTACCAAGCATTTGAAGTAAATCAGTATGAATCTATTGATTTATCCTTGACTGAAAAGCAAGTTTTTAAAGGGAATCAATTTACAAGTTTTAGAGGTATTCTACTTTGGTCTTTTATTGCCTATTTTGTTTGTGCAATGCCATCAATAATTAACAATCCTTATAGTCTTTCAATAATTTATGTCATACCTATTCTGATAGCAGGCATTTTATTTTTTTCTTGGATGATGAATTACATCATTATTGCCAACGATTATTTGGTCATCAAAAATCATAACATCTGGTTTTGGCAAAATATTTATGCTTTAAAAGACATCAAAGAAATAGTCTTTGAAACTGCCAGAAAAAACCCTAACGCTATCAGAATCATCACTAAAGACTTTAAATCCACCTCATACAAAGCATCCACATTAAGCGATACTACTTGGCTACAATTAGAAGAACAATTAAACATAAAAGGTATTGAAGTAAGGAATGAAATTATTTAAAATGGATAAGCTGACTTAAAAATCTCTTGTTCATAAAGATAAATTCTTATTAAAATCATTGTAGCGGTAACTCTTGCAGTTACCGTTTTTGCCCTTGTTGGAATTATTTCCAACAAGACAGGCGTCAGCAACGCATCATTTCTTTTATAATTGATTTTCTTAATTGAAATTAGCGTGTTGCTGACGCAAAGCTTGTTGGTGAAAAAACACCAACAAAGGCGGAACACTAATAAAGGCATTAAACCTATAAGGTTTTTAAAACCTTATAGGTTTATAACTACAACACAAACTAAATAGAAACAACGTAATGCTCCATGAAAATACTAGAATGGTTTTATAGACCTAAGCCACTTGATACACAAGCATTAGCAGAAAAATATCCTGATATTACCTTTGAGATGTGTTTTAAACTAGATACCCTAGAAGTATCTGAAATTATTGACCTTGTCAATAATCCAAATATGGGTTATATCCTTAAACGTTGGACAGGATATAAAGATTTTTCAATAGAAAAAGGGAATACCTTTTTTTCCAAAATGAAAAAAGAACGATTTTTCTATTATGGACATCTTTTTTATGATACAGAAAATAAGCATAGATTGACTATAGCAAATATTGTCCCAATTGTTAGTCCTGGATTAATTCGAATAATATGGAGAGGAAGTATTGAAAAATTTAACCTGCCAGTATTCGAGCCTTTTTTTACTCATAAAGGTTTTGTATGTGCTTACTCTTTTTGGGGTTTAGATGAGTTTTTACAAAATGAAACATTTGTGAGAAACTATCTAGAAAAAGAAATACCAATTGACAAAAGAAAAGTTTTACGTATTGATGGTGAAAAGCGAATAAATATTGATGGAAACCCGGGAAGAAACCGACAAGTGTGTAATATGATGCTGAGGTCTTGTTGGCGAATGTGGTTTGGGGAACAAGCTTATGAAATGATAAAAAGGGAAAAAGTAGAAGGATTCGAAGAAGGTATGCAGAATATTTTGCTTGAAAATGGGATACGGTTTATAGAATTATATGATAATCCTTTTGATTCAAATGAACCATACAATAGAGAAATTCAGCAAAAATTTAATGAAACTATTGATATTGAGAGCATATATAAATATTGTTTGGAACATTTTGGAATGCGCATCCCTATTGGAAGCACTAAAGCAGAATGGGGACAAAATTGGAGAGCGGATTGAAAAGTTAGTTATTGGTTGTATGTAAAAAATAGACAAGGGTACAAATTTTCATCAGCATTAAGTAATAATATTTAACTAAAATAAAATATGAAATTCGAGACTTATGACTATTGGGATTATTCATTAAACAAACTTTTGTCTATAGACACTTCTAAGACATTTAAAAACGAATTAATGAAACAAGTATCTATTCAGCTAAAACAGTTTTTAGGCGAAATATTTGACCCTGAAGATTTCTTAATAATATTTAAAGATTTTCCTCAAATCATCGAAAATACATCAAAAACAACAGTATATCCATTTCTACTATCTTATTATACGCATTATGCCACTGATGCCACACTCTATTGGGAAAATCTAAAAGGTGATAATCCAATCAATTGTGGAGAAAAAATCGAAAAAGATAGTATCCGTTTTTGGATTGAAGATTTGAACGTAGAATATTTAAAAAATAATCTTATCAAATATGCTTATCTAAAACGGAAAGTATTTTTGGATGGATATCGATTTGTTGTAGTACTTAAAAAACCAGATATTGACATTAGCGTGAAGATTATTTTTGATGAAAATCTCTCTGTTGAACAAGCTGATGCCCTTGAGCATTTTATCGGTAAATCAATTAGTAATTATAATGAAAATAATCAGCAAGGAATAGCAGGTTTTGAAGGATTAATACATTCTTTTTCATTAAAAGAATTCAAAAATAAAGACTATGCAATCTTTCAAATAGATTTAGGAAGTGCTGCTGATATAGGTATGAAAAAAATAATACAAGACTTAAGTGATAGCAGTTTTATCATAAAAAAAATTGAAATAAAGGGAATATAGATTTAAAAAATGGGCATTAGCAAACTGCAAAGGCTATAATTAGTTTTTCTTAATTGTCATTAGCGTGTTATTCATGTATTAGTTATTTGAAAAAATAAATAGCAGTAAATAAACATCATAGTTTTTTTAAAATGAAAAAATTAGTTGATAGTCATCACGGTATGCTTTGGGAAGTCCCTATGGCTCAGAATCTAGGCTTTGCTTATGTACAAACAATTTGTTTGGCAGAGTTTGGACATATAGGTACAATAGTAAAAGTGCTTAATTATCGAAGCGATAAACCACGTAAAGAAAAATCAACAACCTTTTTTGAGCAATTTGATTTTTTGTCAACACCGATTTTAGGAATCAATCCACCACCACAGAGAGGAGATCATAAATGGAGAAAACTGGATTATTTTCCCTTGAGTCAAGAAGATTTGTCTTGTCCAGAGTTTACATCTCCCTTTATTTATGAGAGTTATCCAAAACCAGAGGATAGTGAATGGTTAGTTTATTCTAGTACATCTCTTGATTCTCGATTTCCAGATATTACATTTAATTATGATGATGTGAAGCATTTAAGTATAATTGTCTTTACAAATTTACGATATATGAGACATCGCATAACGCTAGAGTGGATGAAGTATTTAGGGTTGGATTATGAAAAATACCAAATGGAAGAAGAACGTCAATATATTTATATAGAAGACCAAAAGTATTTTGTGAAGTGTGGGGTAGATTATTCAAAAGTTGATAAATCTATAAGAGGTAGAGCGGTAAGAAGATAGACGTTAAAAACCTTTACTTGGTGTAGTGAAAAACACTCCGCCAAGCGTGGGCATTAAACCTATAAGGTTTTTAAAACCTTATAGGTTTAAACGAAATCATAAACACCTAAAAAACAATATATTACATTGATTATTACCCTAAAAATCCCAACCTTATCATTTTATGATAATTCAATAAAAATCATAAATGCTAGTTTATTTCCTCCTCTGATATTCCTTTAGCTAATTTGTATTAATATTCAATTATAATAGCCTATTTTATAATTTCTCTATCATCCTTCCCATTTCAGACAGTACCTGACGCAAAGCTTGTTGTTAAAAAAACATCAACAAAGACGTATAAAATATTTTATACGGGCTACAGTAATCCATTGTAAGTCTATTTTATAGTTTTTGCATGTTATAATCAACTATTGTTATACTACGATATAATTCTTACGTATTACAATTAACCATTGTTACACTACAATACAATTTTTACGTGTTACAATTAGTAATTGTTATACTACTATGAAATTCTTGCGTATTACAATGAATCATTGTTACACTACTATATAATTTTTACGTGTTACAATTAGTAATTGTTATACTATTTTATAATTTTTACGTGTTACAATTAATTATTGTTACACTACTATATAATTTTTACGTGTTACAATTAGTTATTGTTATACTACTATATAATTTTTGCGTGTTACAATTATCCATTGTTACACTATAATAAAGTCTTTTAAACAAGAAAAAAAGAGAAGTTACTCATAAATAAAGATATTCTGAGAGACTATTAATCAATTTTCTAAAGAAATATTTAAGCTTATTATTCAAAAAAAAATTATCTTTAAATAAAAAATCAAAGATTAAATCATTACAAATCAATGCTTTAATCATCTACTTTATTCCATACATGTTCAACATTTAAAATACCCATTGATATGCCTAAAATCACAATCCTCAGAAGTTTTAAAAGATACAGAGAAGATGAATTAAACATCAAGACTTCGGCAATTATTCAAAGCCTAACAGGAAACCCTCATTTTCCTACTCCGCAACCCAGTTTAGAAGAAATTAATCAAAGCAGAATAGCGTTTCTGGATGCTTTGGTAGCATCTAAGACTGGAAGCAAACAGGCAACTCTTTATAAAAAAGAATGTAGAAGTATTTTAGAAAAACAATTAGAATTGTTGGGCTTGTATGTAAATATGAATTGTTTTGACAATGAAGTAATAGCCCAAAGTTCAGGATTTGATGTTAAAAAGAAAGGAAAGCCCGTTGGTATTTTAGCCAAACCCAGCAATTTGACAATAGTTAACGGTCCAGTAAAAGGTACTTTAATCGCCAATATAGATAGAATAAACAGAGCCAAAAGCTATATTTATCAGATTACAACTTCCCCCCTAACAGAAACAAGTATTTGGGAAACGCATGTCTCCAGTCGTAAAAAAATTGAAATTGAAAACCTACAATCAGGCACAGAATACGCCATTAAAGTAGCCGCAGTAGGTAAAGAACCAATCTTGGTGTATTCGGATGTGGTGTTTAGTTATGTTTTGTGAGACTTCAAACACATATTATTAAAAATGGATTGATGAAAAAACTATCATCAATCCATTTTTAATAAAGTAATATATTTTCTTTTATCGCTAAAATGTTATTTTGATTATCTATGTCACTCTGACAGCTAAATAAATTTTATTACAAATGTGGAAGAGTTTTAATTTTACTCTGAATTAAAAACTTATTCCAAAAGTTCGATTTTAAAGATAGTCAATTCACGTTCTGTTTGATTTTGCCTCAGGTAGATTTTTAATTTTTCATTACCAACGTTACATTCAATAAAGTAATAAAAGACAGTATTGAGAAGCTGTTTTAAATTACCATTAATTATTGAATCAATAGTGAAAATATTACATCATTAAATTGTTGTCGAGTTATTAATTCTTTAATCATATCAACATTTAATTATATTTATCGAATCAATTAATATTTCTAAACATTTCAATAAAATACACATATCATGAAAAAACTATTACTCACCGTTTTTGCTTCTTTGGCACTCTCAAGTACTTTTGCTCAACAAACAGAATTACATTTTGCTTTAAATTCTGGGCTTTTTTCATTTCATGGAGAATCATCCAATGCTAATTCAGTTATTAATTACATTGCTGACAGTAAGAGTGGTTACACCAATAATCCTTATGGCACAAAGTCGGCACTTTCTTATGGTTTTTCTGGGAATTTGAAGAGAGTTACCAAAAAGAATTTTATTCTTGGTCTTGACTTTGGCTATGAAAGCCTGAGAAGTAAAGTAAACATTCTTGGAGTGTATGGAACACCACAGTCTCCTGGTAATCTACTAGCAACTAAAGGGAGTACAATTTTAAGTGCAGATTTTATTAATATCTTTCCATCGCTAGGACATCGTTTTCATGCTAAAAAAATAGCCATTGATTTAACTGGGGGCTTTGATATTGGTATCAATCTCAAAACACAAGAAAACGGAAAAGCAACCGCTGTGGATGGTACAGTATTTACCACTGAAAGAGATAGAAAAACTATCAATACAGAAGTTAGACCAAGAATTCAGCTTGCTGCAAATTATAACAAGATGGGGGTTTATGCTGGATATTCTTATGGTTTTATGAATTATTTGGATGGTTTTGAAGGAGGCTCACCATATTGTGTTTCAAGACTAATACGTTTTGGAGTAACTTATAAATTATTGTAAATGAGTGACATGCAATAAAAAGCGTCTTGAAATTGAATTTTCAAGACGCTTTTTTATTTGTTTATGCTCTAACTTACTTACTCTTTGCATCCCAAAGAGCAGCTTTTGCTAAAGCGGCTTTATCAGAACTTCTGGCTTTAATCCAGTTACTCAAGAATTTATATGATTTCTTATCTGTTGTTGCATCCACTAAACTATCTAACACAGCAAGAGCTTTCGGTACTTGTCCTTCTCGGAAATAAGCTGTTGATTCTTCTCGCCAAACTCTGCCATTAATAGATTTTTTATCTACGCCTAGTTTAGCCAAGTTTGCTCTTACCTGATTGATTTTTGCTACAGAGTATTTCATTCCACGACTACTGTACAAAGAATACATGATAATATTTTCAGCCGTTTGCTTTACCAAGTTTTTATCATATTTGGCATTAAATTCTCCTAAATGGCTAATCATGTATTCAAAGATATTATTCTCATCGTCCATGATGACTTTTTGTAACAATAAGAAACTGGTATTATTGCCGTATTGTGTTGCAGGAACGATTTTCGCATAATTATTCATCACATTGATATTATCAAGTGTATCACGCATGATTCTCGCCATAAAACCATATTCAATCAAAAAGTTGGCATCACGATTCCCCGAACGATAGCTTGCTTTATAATTGCTTGTACGTTGTTTAGGGTCGATAGCTTTGTTGGCAGCTTCAATTAATGCTTGTGGAGTATTATAGTTTTCGCCCAAAACAGTAATGTGCATTAATTTTACATCTTTATCAAAAAACAAAAGCGTTGGAGTAGAAGGAATCCAAATACCTTGTTTGTTCAAGAAAGCTGCTCCTTCTGCTGAAGTAATATCTAACTTATAGTTTACAAAGTTTTGATTGTAAAGACTTCCTACTTGGGCATTTTCAAAAGTAGGTTTAAAAGCATTACAAACATGACATGTTGGTGCATATACTTCTAAATGTACAGGTTTGTTTTGTGCTTTAGCTAAATCGAAAACTGTTCTAAGGTTTCCGCTTTGTAAAAAAGCTGTTCCTTTTTGTGCAGTAACTAAATGCGTGAGGAATAAAAAGAGAGAAAGAGTAAAGAATTTTTTCATGGTTAAAAATGGGAATTGCAATAAAAAACCTCATCCCCCAACCCCTTCTCCTGTTGAGAAGGGGAGCATTAATCTTTAGAGTTTGCTTGCTCCCCTCTCAACAGGAGAGGGGTCGGGGGTGAGGTTTTATTGCTGTTGTTCAGCGGCTTTAATTTCTTCTTGCAGGTTTTTAGTTAAAGTTCTACAAAGGTTATCAATTAAAGTGGACATCTTTTGGTCGCCAGTGGCATCTACTAAGGTATTTCCAATACTTCCGATTACTTCAATGTAAAAACGTTTCATTTCTAAAACGTCCATATCTTTTGTCCAAAGTGGTAAAGCTAAAGTTCCTTTGTGATAATGATCCCAAACACCCACAAAGATAGATTTTGTTTCTTCAATACCTTCGTTTGGATTGTCTGTTGCTGACCATTGAATTTGTTCTGGGATACTTTGGTCGTCTAATGTTACTTTAAAATTAATTTCAGAATGTTTCATTATAAAAGATTGGTACTTTTTATATAATTGTTTTTTAATTGAATCGCAAAAAACTGATAGCTGATGACTCAAAGCTGATAGCTAATAGGCTATTGATTTGCAAAAACTTTTTTCAATAAATCCGATACACGAGCAGCAGGATTCTCTCTGATTTTCTGTTCTTCTTGAGCGACTAAAAGGAATAACCCATCAATTGCTTTTTGAGTTGCATATTGTTTCAAATCTGGGTTTACTTTTTTCGTAAAAGGAATTTTATTGTATGTTGTAGCAATATCTCCATACAGTTTAGTAGCACCTGTAGAATTGATAGATTCTTCCATTACTGGCGCAAAAGCATTGGTTAAAGCTACCGAAGATGTTCTTTTTAAGTAATTGGTAGCGGCATCTTTATCACCTTTCAAAATACTCAAAGCATCTTGAATCGTCATTTTAGTAATTGCATCCACAAAAATAGGAACGGCTTTCTCTGCGGCTTTTTCTGCTCCACGGTTCAAAGCAGTAATAAATTTATCGCATTGCGCACCCAAGCCAATCTGACGAAGTTTTTGTTCTACATTCTGTGCTTCTGGCGGAAATAACAATTTAATGGTTTGGTTGCCAAGATAACCATCTAAAGCAGAAGCCTTTGATGAACTGTTTTTAATACCAACCGTTAAAGCTTCTTTCAAACCTTTCCCGATTTCATCCGTTGTCAAAGCACCGGGTGTACCACTCAAAACATCATTCGCTTGTTTGAGGATATTACCAATATTCTGTGAATTACAACTACTCACAGAAAACATTAAGGATAGGCCTAAGAAAATTCTTTTCATTTTTTTAAATTTCAATGTTTAACAATATGAAAACTGACAAATTTTATGGAAAGTCATTGTCATTTAAACGCCAAAACACTTGAATTTGTGTAATTTTGAACAAAAATAATCAATTAGGACTAAGCCTTTAGCTAAAAGGTAAAAATAAAAATGATTCGAGCAGAGATAATTACCATTGGTGATGAAATATTATATGGACAAATTACTGATACCAATACACAGTGGATTAGTGCTGAACTTGATAAAATAGGGATTCGCACCGTTAGAAAATCATCCGTTGGCGATACAGAAGAAGCCATTTTACAAATCTTTCAAGAAGCAACAAAAAGAGCAGATTTAGTGATTGTAACAGGTGGATTAGGACCCACCAAAGATGATATTACCAAAAAGACATTCTGCAAATACTTCAATACAACATTAGAAGTACATCCAGAAGCTTTAAGTGATTTAACAGAATTCTTTAGAAAAAGAGGAAGAGAAGTAACAGGCTTAAATCTTGGTCAGGCAGAATTACCTGCCAATGCTACTTATATCAAAAACACAATGGGAACTGCGCCCGGTATGTGGTTTGAACAAAATGGTGTAGTCTATATTTCAATGCCAGGCGTACCTTTTGAAATGAAAGGTTTGATGACGATTTCATTATTGCCTAAAATTCAAGAGTATTTTAAAACACCCGTAATTTTCCATAAAGTAATTCGTACTGTTGGTATTGGTGAATCATTATTAGCAGAAATCATTGATGCTTGGGAAGATGCCCTTCCTCCTCACATCAGATTAGCTTATTTACCCGCAATGGGAAGCGTAAAGTTACGGCTGACAGGTTTTGGAGAAGACATTAATGCACTTGAAAAAGAAGTAGAAGATGAATTTGAAAAAGTATTGCCTATCATCAAAGACTATGTGTATGGTTTTGGGAACGAAGAACTAGAAGAAGCGATCGGTCGTTTATTGAAAGAAAAAGGCTTTACCGTTTCTACGGCAGAAAGTTGTACTGGTGGCTATTTAGGACATCAATTCACGAAAGTAGCAGGAAGTTCAGCCTATTTTATGGGCGGAATTATATCGTATGACAATACTGTTAAAATCAATCAATTAGGTGTAAAAGCTGAAACATTAACACAATTCGGAGCAGTTTCAGAGCAAACAGTCATCGAAATGTCAGAAAATATTCGCAAATTATGCCAAACAACATTTGGTTTGGCAACAAGTGGCATCGCAGGACCAGATGGAGGAACAGCAGACAAACCAGTAGGCACTATCTGGATTGCCATCGCTTCAGAAAAACAAACAATCACAAAGAAATTGCAATTGGGTGGATTTCGTGAACAAAACATTCATCTTACAGCAATCAACATCCTGAATTTATTAAGAACAACATGGCTTTAATCGAAGTAATTATGCCCAAAATGGGCGAGAGTATCATGGAAGCTACTATTTTAAAGTGGCTTAAAGGCATAGGCGAAAAAATTGAAGCCGATGAATATTTATTAGAAGTAGCTACTGATAAAATTGATACAGAAGTACCTTGTACCGAGTCGGGAATTTTAACAGAAATTTTGATTCAAGAAGGAGAAATTGCAGAAATTGGGAAACCAATATGTATCATTGATACAGATGGAGAAGAAGCAGATTCTTCACCAAAAGCAGAAGTTATTTCTGAAAAGCTTGCTCAAGAAATTGAAGAAATTAAAAGCTTAACAGGCATTAATCTTGACCCAACAGCTCAAGAAACAGTTTCAAATGCTGGTGCAAGATTTTATTCGCCTTTAGTATTAAGTATTTCTAAAGAAGAAAACATTTCAACGGCTGAATTAGATGCTATCGTAGGTTCTGGAGCTGATAGAAGAGTAACCAAACATGATATTTTAGCTTATTTAGAAAATAGAAAAACAGCTAAAGTAAGTATCCCAGTAGCAAAAGCACCTGAAAAAATTGTTTCAAACTCCGCTCCTGTTTTCACTTCTGGTACTGATGAAATTATTCAGATGGACAGAATGCGCAAAATGATTGCAGAGCGTATGATAGAATCTAAAAGGGTTGCTCCACACGTTACTTCTTTCGTTGAAACGGATATGACGAATGTAGCGATTTGGAGAAACAATGCTAAAGATGCTTTCAAAAAACAATATGGCGAAAACATTACTTATACGCCGATTTTAGTAGAAGCTATCGTAAATGCCATTAAAGATTTCCCACAAATCAATGCTTCTGTAAATGGTGATAAAATCATCTATAAAAAGAATATCAACGTCGGAATGGCAGTTGCTTTGCCAAATGGTAATCTAATTGTCCCAGTGATTCATAATGCAGATTCATATAATTTAATTGGTCTGACAAAGAAAATTAATGATTTAACCAAAAGAGCCAGAGAAAATAAACTAAAACCAGAAGACTTAGAAGGCGGTACTTATACTTTCTCTAACATCGGTACTTTCGGGAACATTATGGGTACTCCTATTATTGTTCAACCACAAGTAGCGATTATGGCATTTGGGGCTATTCAGAAAAAACCTGCTGTGATTGAAACGCCTCAAGGAGATTTATTAGGTATTCGTCATAAGATGTTTATTTCTCATTCTTATGACCATAGAATTGTTGATGGTTCATTAGGCGGACAATTTGTAAAGAGAGTATCTGATTACTTGGAGGCTTTTGAAATTGACAGAAAATTGTAGTAAGCTTTCAGCTACCAGTTTTGAGCTTTGAGCCATAATCAATAAAAAAGTCCTGATTGAAATTCAATCAGGACTTTTTTATTGATTATATCAAATATTGAGAATCACTCATTCATTAATTCACTCAATATCAATAACTAAAACTCTGCATCAGCAGGTTTACTTAAATTTGGCTTGATGATTCTTAACCAGATTAATAATTTAATCATTGGGTAGGTTGGATCAAATTCATACCATTTTGAAGCGAAATTCATGCTGTTTGGCAATTTGTGATGATTGTTTTGGAATAACTCTCCCATCATCAAAAAGTCAAATACTAAAGAGTTTCTAGATTTATCTTTATTATCATGATTTTGATAACCATATTTATGACCCGACCAGTTTACAATTGCTCCATGTACAGGACCCATCAAAAAGTGGATAGGCAATAAAAAGAAGAATGCCCAGTGCATATCAAAATAAACAAAAGCTACTACATACATAACAATGTAAGAAACGCCCCAACCAATTCTTGAAATCCAATGATCACCTAATTTTTCAATCGTTTTTGAAAAAGGATAGTTATGATCGAAACGCTCTTCAATTTTAGCTTTATTGTTCAACAATGCGTTATAAATATCTTTTGTTTTCCACATCATTGCGAATACATTATCAGAAAAATGTGGTGAATGTGGATCTTTCTCGGTATCGCTGAAAGCGTGGTGCATACGGTGTAAAATTGCGTAAGCACGTGGACTTAAATAAGATGAACCTTGAGAAACGTAAGTGAGGAAATAGAAAAATTTCTCCCAAAACTTATTCATGGTAAACATCTTGTGTGCCGAATAACGGTGTAAAAAAAACGTTTGGCTAAATAAAGATAAGTACCAATGAATGATAAAAGCGGGCAATACCAACTGCATGATTATATTATTATTTTAATTTGTTCTTGTGATTGAGAATTTAAAAGACAGCTACTATCTAAGTTCTTTAAAACTTTAACAGTAAACCGTCAACAAAGTTACCGAATGTTTATTAAAAAGGGTTTAAATATTTTTTATTCTGACATTTGCAAGCTTTAAAAAGAAGTAAGCGAGTAAGCCAATAAGTTTGCACCCATCTGTAAAGCTTTCAAACGAATCGTTTCTGGGTCTTTATAAACACTTTGATCTTCCCAACCATTGCCTAAATCGCATTCAAAGCTATAAAAACAGACTAATCTACCTTCATAAATCAAACCAAAACCTTGCGGTGGTTTATTGTCATGTTCGTGTATCTTGGGTAAACCATTCGGGAATTTGAATTTCTGATTATAAATAGGATGATTAAATGGCAATTCAACAAAACTTAATTCTGGAAAAACCTTTTTCATTTCTCTACGAATAAATTTATCTAAACCATAATTATCATCAACATGCAAAAAGCCTCCGCCTACTAAATATTTTCTAAGATTAGCCACATCTCCATCGCTAAAAACAACATTTCCATGTCCTGTTAAATGCACAAATGGGTAAGTAAATAATTCTGGACTTGAAGGTTCTACAATGTCTTCTTCTGGAGCAATATTTGTTCTGAGATTACTGTTACAAAATTTGATTAGATTCGTTAATGAAGTCTTGTTACAATACCAATCGCCCCCTCCTCCATACTTCATTTTGGCAATTTTAAATGAATATTGAGCAAAGCTTTGATGATTAAAAACCAAGAAAAAAGTTAACAATAAAATACTAGCAATACTTTTACGGATATTCTTCATTGTTGAATTACTTGATTGTTTACTTACTTCATTATTGATTAATTAAATTCAAAGTAAAACAAGCTGCCAAACCAGCGGTTTCTGTTCTTAATCTACTTTTTCCTAAGGTAACAGGGAGAAAACCTTTTTTCAAAGCTTGTTCAATTTCATCTGAATTAAAATCTCCTTCTGGTCCAATTAACACAGCGTAATTTCCTTTTGGAGTAGCTAAATCTTGGATTAACTTTCTATCTCCTTCTTCCAAATGAGCAATCATTTTCTGCGATTCAGCTATTTCTTTCTGTAAAAAAGCTTTCCAAGTAATCATTTCATTGATTTTTGGCAAAAATGCTTTTAAAGATTGCTTCATTGCTCCTATCGCAATTTTTTCAATTCTAGCCGTTTTTATTTCCTTGCGTTCTGAATAACGAGTTTGAATAAAAGAAATTTCATGAATGCCCATTTCTACACATTTTTCAACCATCCATTCAATTCTATCCATGTTTTTTGTTGGAGCAATGATTAAATGAATATAAAAATCGTGACGTTCATAATTTTGTTGTTCTTCTACAATTTTTACTTCACACTTTTTTTCGTGTGCAACCTTAATTTCACAAGTATAAAAACCACCTTTACCATCTACAACATACAATTTACTTCCGACCGACAAACGAAGTACTTTTATGGCATGACGAGACTCTTCTTCATTCAACAGTAAAGTTTGCTTGATATTGGGTTCGTAAAATATATTCATGAAATTTGTCTTCTTTACAGGCAATAAATCAATTAGATTCTGCTGAAGAAATGTTTGAATTACGATAAAAAAAGTAAATAAATGCAATACCAAGTATCACAATGGGTAAAGAAACGATTGAGCCTTCAAGACCAAAAGCGCCACCAGTCCATAAAATATCTCCAATTACATTTTGTGTAATAATACCCTGAACGTCATGTCCTGATACTTCAAAGCCAAAAACTGCTCCTTGAAAGAAATTCCAAGTAAAATGTAGTCCAATCGGAAACATTAAATTTTTTCGGAAAATAAAATAAATTCCCAATAAATAACCAGCTAAAGTAAGATTGACAAGAGGAATGAAGCCAATGTGATTGTTCATCAAATGTAAACCTGCAAAAATAAACGCAGAAGTACTCAGGGCTGCGTATTTATTCATGCCTTCCATTAAAGTACTCAGCACATATCCACGTGCCATAAGTTCTTCTGAAATGGCAACTGCTAAAAAAAAGAAGATATACGAAACGAAAATTATGGGATTAAATTCAAGTTTTATGACTTGAACGAATCCCATAATTTTCAATATGATAAATCCAGTGCTTATTAAAAAGATGCCAATAATACATCCAAAGGCAAAATCCTTACTTTTGTTTTTCCAATCTAGCCCCAAACTTTTGAGTGAAATACTTTTTCCAAGCATCTTTGGATAAAGCCAAACGGCTAATATTTCAAAGAATAGTCCCCCTATTTCATACACCAGTAATTTGTCGTAGTGCTGAGGAAAAGCAACTATTCCATAAAATTTATTGAAGTCGATTTGATAAACCAAAGTCAAAAGAAATACAACGAAAGCTCTTCCAATTCCAACAAAAAAGATGAAGAACAACACAAATCCAAAGACTTTAATAAGTGACTTTAACCAAATGGGATAATTACTAAACATTTATAAAGAAATTAGTCTTCAGCCTCTGTTTTGAAAGAAAACAAAGTTGGGTTTAATTTGAAGTTACCAGATAAGTAATCGTCCACAAATTTAGTAACTACTTTATCATTTACTTCATCAACATTCAAGCATACTTCTAATCCGATTCCGAATTCAAAATCTTCATCAATTTCCAAATGCTCAGAAAGTTTAATTTCTTCGTTTTCTTCAATTTCTTCAATCAATTCAGTAATGAATAATTCTACTTCCTCATCCATTGCCTCATTTGAAGTATAAGTCTCATCACGGTTCTCTACAGGAACATACAAAGGAAACGACTTCATCGCTTGACGCTCGGCAGTTTCATAAACAATACTGTTGTAATGCAAACGAAGAGAGTAAATAACAGCATCAAAAATTGCTTCTTGACCTTTGTATTCACCTACAAACTGAACGTGAACAAATTCTTCAACGTTATCAGGTTCATCATTCAGTTCGTCTTCAAAATAAACAAACTTCTTTCCTGCTTCTTTGCATTCCTTTTTTAACTGTTCAATTTCTTTAGGGTCTAGTCCCGGATTCGATTTTAATGACATATTACAATAGATTAATTTATGAGTCAAAGATAACAAAAATGCCCACTAACACAAAAGTGCTGTGGGCATTTTCAGGCTTATTGTTTACTTATCTAATCAATAATAATTCTCTGTATTTTGGTAAAGGCCATTCATCATCATCAACGATAAGTTCTAATTTATCTACGCAATAACGAATTTCCTCTAAGTAATTCTTCACTTTTGTACTGTAAAGTCTAGCTCTTTCAGCAGTATCTTCTACATTATTGGCTTCTTTTCTAGCTTCTGTCATTTCATCAACTAAATTGTTGATTTTGGCAGTGTAAATAGAAATTTTCTTGATGATTTCAATCGTAGGAGCATAATATTGAGGATCAATACCAATTTCTTTTTGTCCACGAACGTTATCAACTAATTGAGTTTGATACTTCAAAGAAGTTGAAACGATATGGTTAATAGCTAAATCACCAACAACTCTTGATTCAATTTGGATTTTCTTGATATAATTTTCAATCTCGATTTCATAGCGTGCGTGCATTTCAATTTCATTGAAAATACCATGTTTCGAGAATAAATCAATTGCCGATTTATCCAAATATTTTCTAAGTGCTTCAGGAGCAGTTTTTAGATTTGACAATCCTCTTTTTGCAGCTTCTTCTGTCCACTCCTCTGAATAACCATTTCCTTCAAAAAGAATTTTTCTTGATTGTTTTACATACTTTTTCAATACTTCAACAATTGCTAATTCTTTTTTGATGCCTTTTTCTAAGTAAACATCCACTTCCTCACGGAATTGTAATAATTGGTTAGCCACAATCGTGTTAAGGATTGTCATAGGTGCGGCAGAATTGGCAGAAGAACCAACTGCTCTAAATTCAAATTTATTACCTGTAAAAGCAAAAGGTGATGTTCTATTTCTATCAGTGTTATCTAATAAAAGTGCTGGAATTTTATTGATTCCCAATCTTAAATAAACATTATCTCCTTTTTCTAATTTAATATCGTGCATTTCTGAAAGATTTTCTAAATCGTTCAATACACGAGTCATTTCTGTTCCAATGAAGATTGAAACAATCGCTGGAGGAGCTTCATTAGCGCCTAAACGATGTTCGTTCCCTGCTGTTGCGATAGAAGCACGTAATAAATCAGCATAATCGTGAACAGCCTTGATTGTGTTTACAAAGAAAGTAAGGAAACGAAGGTTTTCTTTTGGTTTAGTTGATGGCCCTAAAAGGTTGACACCAGTATCTGTAGCCAAAGACCAGTTATTGTGTTTACCAGAACCGTTGATACCTGAAAATGGTTTTTCATGAAAAAGCACACGCATTTTATGTTTTGCAGCTACTTTATTCATCAAATCCATCAAAAGAGCATTGTGGTCACAAGCTAAATTTGCTTCTTCAAAAGTTGGAGCAACCTCAAATTGTGCTGGAGCAACTTCGTTGTGACGAGTACGAACTGGCATGCCTAATTTCAAAGCTTCCAATTCAAAGTCAACCATAAAAGCATTTACTCTTGAAGGAATTGATCCAAAGTAATGGTCTTCTAATTGCTGGCCTTTAGCTGGCGAATGTCCAAAAACTGTTCTTCCAGACATCATCAAATCTGGACGAGCATTGTACAATGCTTCATCTACCAAGAAATACTCTTGTTCAATACCAACAGAAGCAGAAACTTTTGATACTTCACGACTAAAGTATTCATTCATTACTTTAGTTGCAGCTTTATCAATCAATTCACTTGATTTCAATAAAGGTGTTTTGTAATCTAATGCTTCGCCAGTGTAAGAAACAAAAACCGAAGGAATACATAAAGTAGCAGTACCTGCTACGTTTTCCATAATAAAGGCTGGAGACGAAGGATCCCAAGCTGTATAACCACGGGCTTCAAAAGTAGAACGAATGCCGCCATTTGGGAAAGATGAAGCATCAGGTTCTTGTTGAACTAATGCTGAACCTTTGAATTTTTCAACAGCTTTACCTTTACTTGTAATGTCAAAAAAAGCATCATGCTTTTCAGCAGTAGTACCCGTTAATGGTTGAAACCAATGTGTATAATGTGTTACTCCTTTCGACAAAGCCCATGATTTCATCGCAGCTGCAACTTCATCAGCGGCTTCTCTATCAATTTTCTTACCATCCTCAATCGCATTTGTAATTTTCAGATAAGCTTCTGGACTTAATAAGGAACGCATTACTTCATCATTAAAAGTATTACTTCCGTAATAATCGGTTACTTTTTCTGTCGGTATTTTAACCGGTACAGTCGGACGAGACTGAGCTAACTCAAGTGCTTTAAATCTTGCAATTGCCATATAAAATTTTTCAGATTATTTTTTTAATGTTAATGGATATTTCACTCAGGGTTTTGACTGAAGCCTCAAGCAAACTACTGATTACATTTCAATCTCTACCTTTTAATTCCACTAAATAATAAACTCACGCATAAATGTAATTGAAATTTATTTTTTATTAATTAATCCCTCTTAAAATTTAAAAAAATAGCCAAAAATCAACTTTTTTATCAAAAATGAATAACCTTCAAATATCACAATTTTATCAGCATTAAAATAACTAAAGAAAAAATTTAACTATTTCAAGAACTTTACATTTTATTCTGCGAAAATTTTGATTTACAAAATAAAGTATTGTAATTTTGATAATAACAAAATATAATTTCATCAATTGAAATATGGCAATTGTTTGACGCATTAGAATAGTTCAAATCAATCGAAAAAACAGAGCCATGTTTAAAAATTTCATAAAAATCATTTTTTTCTTGTGAAATTCAACTTTTGAAGTATAAATTTGTAGCAAGAAATAAGGAAATTAACCAAATAAATAAAAATCCAATAACAAAATCATGGCAAAAGCTAAACTTGAGTACATTTGGTTGGACGGTTACAAACCAACTCAGAGCCTTCGTAGTAAAACTAAAATTGAAAATAATTTTAGCGGTAAATTAGAGGATTGCGACATGTGGTCATTTGATGGTTCATCAACAGAACAAGCTCCAGGTGGTTCTTCTGACTGTCAATTGAAACCTGTTTTCATTTGCAAAGATCCTGAGCGTTCTTTATTGGGAACTCCATCATATCTTGTAATGTGCGAAGTTTTAGATTCTGAAGGTAATCCACACGAGTCTAACGGTCGTGCTACGATTGAAGATGATGACAATGATTTCTGGTTTGGTTTTGAACAAGAATACTTCTTATACGATTTAGCTACAAATCTTCCTTTAGGTTTCCCTTCAAACGGTTACCCTCGTCCACAAGGACCATATTATTGTTCAGTTGGAGCTAAAAATGCTTATGGACGTAATATCGTTGAAGAGCATTTAGAATATTGTCTTCAAGCTGGTTTGAACGTTGAAGGTATCAATGCTGAAGTTGCTGCTGGTCAATGGGAGTTCCAATGTTTCTCTAAAGGCGCTAAACAAGCTGGTGATGAAATCTGGGTAGCTCGTTATTTATTGGAAAGAACTTGTGAGAAATACGGTGTTTGGGTTAACTATCACTGTAAACCTCTTGGTAATACTGACTGGAATGGTTCAGGTATGCACGCTAACTTCTCTAACACTGCTCTTAGAACAGCTGGTAAGAAAGAAACTTACGACATTATCTGTCAAGCATTCGCTCCTTTCGTGAAAGAACATATCGAAGTATATGGTGCTGACAACCACTTACGTTTGACTGGTAAACACGAAACTCAATCTATCGATCAATTCTCTTATGGAGTATCTGACCGTGGTGCATCAATCCGTATTCCAATCGCTGCAGTTCAAAAAGGATGGAAAGGATGGTTAGAAGACCGTCGTCCAAACTCTGCTGCTGATCCATACAAAGTGGCTGCTCGTATCATTAAAACTGTTAAAACTGCAGTTATCTAATTTTGATACAACATATAATAATAAGGAAGCTCGGCTAATTTAGTCGAGCTTTTTTATTGTTATATCAGATAATCAGCTAATTATGAATCTAATATCCAGCTACTTTTACTTTTTTAGCTATAAATTTCAATCTTGATAACTATCTTTGCAGTATGAAAAAAGTAGCATTTTATACATTAGGCTGTAAACTTAACTATTCTGAGACCTCAACTATCTCAAGAATGTTTGAGCAAAAAGGTTATCAAAAAGTTGAGTTCAATCAAAAGCCAGACATATTCATCATCAATACTTGTTCAGTGACCGAAAATGCTGACAAGAAGTGTAAGAAAATTGTAAAAGAAGCCAATAAAATAAATCCTGATGGTTACGTAACAATCATTGGTTGTTATGCACAATTGAAACCACAGGAAATTGCTGATATTGAAGGAGTAGATGCGGTATTGGGTGCAGCAGAAAAATTCCAATTGATAGATTTATTAGATGGTTTTGTAAAAGAACCTTCGGGCAATAAAGCTAAAGTCTATAATCAAAATATTGAAGAAGCTGTAGAATACCATACTTCATATTCATTGAACGATAGAACTCGTACTTTCTTGAAAGTACAAGATGGCTGTGATTATCCTTGCGCTTATTGCACGATTCCTTTAGCTAGAGGGGGAAGTCGTTCAGATACCATAGCAAATGTATTAAAAGCAGCTCGTGAAATTGCTGAAAGTGGCGCAAAAGAAATCGTTTTAACAGGCGTAAATATTGGAGATTTTGGTCTTCAAAACGGAAAAAGAGAAAATACTTTTTTAGACTTAGTAAAAGCCTTGGACGAAGTTGAAGGAATTGAACGTTTTAGAATTTCTTCAATTGAGCCTAATTTATTGACTGATGAAATTATAGCTTTCGTAGCAAGCTCAAAACGCTTTGTTCCTCATTTTCATATCCCTTTACAGTCCGGTTCAAATAAAGTATTGGCCTTGATGAAAAGACGCTACAAAAGAGAGCTTTATGTAGATAGAGTTACCAAAATCAAAGAATTAATGCCTAATTGTTGTATTGGCGTTGATGTAATTGTAGGTCATCCAGGAGAAACAGACGAAGAGTTTTTAGAAACATATAATTTCTTGAACGAATTACCAATCAGTTATTTGCACGTTTTTACTTATTCAGAAAGAGAAAATACTTCAGCATTGGCTATCAAACCTGTGGTACCAATGAGTAAAAGATCAGAACGCTCAAAAATGCTTCATATCTTATCTGATAAAAAAAGAAGATTTTTTTACGAAGAAAATTTAGAAGATTCATTTACAGTACTTTTTGAAGAAGATGTTGAAAATGGACAAATGCAGGGTTTCACTGAAAATTATATCAGAGTAACTGCCAAATATGACCCAATTTTGATTAATGAAACTAAAAAAGTAAAGCTTTCGACCATCAATGAAAATATGCTTGTAGAAGTTGAAGAAGTTGAGGTTTATGAAACACATTAAGATTTATTGGTATTGCAATATTTTAACGAGGCTATTCTTAAAAGGATGGTCTCGTTCTCATTTTACTCCTAAATTGCTGAAAAACAAAGCCTATAATTGTTCTTATCACATAAAAAATGACAAAAAGCATTTTTGGAAATTAGAAATTTCTACGTCAAAACTCCCCTTTTTCGTATCTTTGCACTCGCTTATTCGTTTTAGTATCTCTTATCAAATATTTTAGGTCACGAATAAGTTTTTTTGATAAGAATACATTCACGCTGTAAACTCATGTTGAAGATGAAGCCATACAGAGTAATTCTTTATTATAATTACACTCCTATCCCTGATGCGGATACTTATCGAGAAAAGCATCATCTATTTTGTTTAGAAAATCGTTTATTAGGTCGTATCATTGTTGCTTCTGAAGGATTAAATGGTACGGTTTCAGGTTTGGCTGAAGACTGCGAACGTTACATGAATTGGTTAGAAAATGACCCAATTTTTGCAGGTTCTAATTTCGACTTTAAAGTTGAAGAGCACGAAGAACACGCTTTTGCTAAACTCCATGTAAGAGTAAAAGAAGAAATTGTCAATTCTGATTTACCAGTTGACCCAAGAGTAAGAACAGGAAAGCATTTAGAGCCAGCAGATTTCAAAGAAATGTTGAAGAATGACCCTGATGTTGTTTTAGTTGATATGCGTTCTAATTATGAACACAGCATAGGAAAATTCAAAGGAGCAGTAACATTTGATATGGAAACGCTTCGTGAATTGCCTGAACACGTGCAAGAGATTGAACATTTGAAAGATAAAAAAATCATTACTTATTGCACTGGTGGCATAAAATGTGAAAAAGCTTCTGCTTATTTAATTGAGCGTGGTTTCGAAAATGTTTATCAATTACATGGCGGAATTATTAAATATGGTTTAGAAGAAGGTGGTGAAGATTTTGAAGGGAAATGCTATGTATTTGATAACAGAGTAAAAACAGAAGTAAATACTGTAAACCCTGTTATTATCTCAAAATGCCATATCTGTAAAACTGATACAGAAGATATGGTAAACTGTGCTAATCCAGAATGTAATGAGCATTTACCTATTTGTGCTACTTGTTTGTTAGAAATGGATGGAGCTTGTTCTGTAGCATGTAAAAATCATCCACGCAAACGCCCTTATAATGTAAAAGGATATTATTCTAAGCAGTCGGATAATTATACTCCTGAATTTGGTTTCAAAAGTAGAAAATTAACAAAAAGCCCTTTGGAACAAAACGCATAATTTATATATTTGACGAGTATATTCAACTAGAGGTATTGTAGCAATTACAATGCCTCTAGTTTTTTCATTTAAAATCATTAAGACTATGACCATTTCACCAACTGATTTAATTACAAATGCTGATGGAAGTATCTATCATTTGAATCTTCGTCCAGACGATATTGCTGATACTATCATTACCGTTGGTGACCCCGAAAGAGTAGAAAAAGTTTCTAAATATTTCGATAGCGTTGAAGTAAAAATTAATAAACGAGAGTTTGTTACTCATACTGGCTACCTTGGCAAAAAACGTCTTAGCGTTATTTCTAGTGGAATTGGTACTGATAATATCGAAATTTTAATGAATGAACTTGATGCTTTAGCCAACATCGATTTAGCAACGAGAACACCTTTTGATCAACATAAATCCTTAAATATTATTAGGCTAGGCACCTCTGGCAGCTTACAAAAAGAGATTCCAATGGAAAGCATCGTAGTTTCTAAACAAGGTATTGGCTTTGATGCACTAGGTTATTTTTATACTTCTCAAAACAATTCTATCACAGAATCTATCAAAAAGTATTTTGCTTTAGATTTTATGCCTTATGCTAATGCTGGAAGTGAGCCTTTGTACAACCTGTTTATGGAAGATTCTCCAGTCGATTGGTTTGAAGGCAATACCGTTACTTGTCCAGGATTTTATGCTCCTCAAGGTAGAATTTTAAGATATAGTCCTAAAATTGAAAATCTGTTAGAAAAATTTAATTCATTCAGACATGATAATTTATTATTGACTAATCTTGAAATGGAAACAGCAGGCTATTATTTAATGGGGAAAGTGCTAGGTCATGAAGTATTATCAATCAGTGCTATTCTTGCCAGTAGAATGACGAACGATTTTGCTAAAAATCCTGAAAGGGCGGTTGATAATTTAATTAAACTAGCTTTAGAAAAGCTCTCAAAATAACATAAAAAAAGCTGTTTCTTTCAATAATTGAAGAAACAGCCTCTTTATAAAACCTATCAGTGAAATTGGAAATTAACTACTATGAGTTAATTTTTCCTCTTAAAGCACGTGGGATGTCAATTGTAGCAACTGGAGCCGAAGGATTATTTAAAATCGCAACGTTTTCAGCCTTCAATTTAGCCACTTTCAATGTTTGTCCTAAATCTAAGCCAGTAATATCAGCTTCGATAAAATCAGGAATATTGTCTGATAAACCTTTCAAAGTTACTTTACGTAATTTTTGAACCATTTTACCCCCTTTACGAACGCCTGGTGCATCACCAATAACTTTCACAGGAACGTCAATTTTGATTTCTTTACCTTCAACGATTTCTAAGAAATCGACATGAAGAAGAACTTCTGATACTGGGTGGAATTGTGAATCTTGAACGATAGCATGGTGAATTTCACCTTCGATGTTTAAGATTACTTCTGATACTTCTGGAGTATATAATAATTCACGGAAAAGAATCATTGGTACAGCAAAGTGAATTTGTTTTTCACCACCGTATAATACACATGGAGCTAAAGATTCGTTACGAAGATCTTTTGCTGATTTTGTTCCAAGGGTTTCTCTGTTATACCCTACGATTTCAATCTTTCTCATTTTTGAGTGATTTGTGTTGAAAGCCTGTCGATTTCAAGGAAATTATTCCTTGAGCACTATCTTCAATCAACCGTTTAAATTAATTTTTTATAAATAATGAACTGATAGATTCATGGTCACGAATTCTGCCAATTGCTTTGGCGAATAATTCTGCTACTGATAATACTTTAATTTTATCACTAGCTTCTCTTAATGGAATTGTGTCTGTTACAACCAACTCAGTTAATACAGAATTATTGATGTTTTCATACGCTTTTCCAGAAAGTACAGGGTGTGTTACGATGGCTCTTACAGATTTTGCACCTTTGTCCATAATTAACTGAGCAGCTTTACACATGGTACCGCCAGTATCAATTAAGTCATCGACTAAAACTACGTCTGCACCAGTAACATCCCCAATTAATTGCATTGTTGCTACTTCGTTAGCACGTTTACGTTGTTTATCGCAAATTACCATTTCAGCATTGAAGAACTTAGCAACATTACGAGTACGAACCACACCACCAACATCAGGAGAAGCAAAAAGTAAATTATCTAATCCTAATGATTTTAAGTAAGGAACAAAAATAGCTGTTCCTTCTAAGTGATCTACAGGGAAATCGAAGAAACCTTGAATTTGTCCAGCATGTAAATCTAAAGTCATTAATCTATCAGCACCAGCAGCTGTTAATAAATTAGCTACTAATTTTGCTCCGATACCTACTCTTGGTTTGTCTTTTCTATCCTGACGAGAATACCCGAAATAAGGAATAACAACCGTAACATAGTGAGCAGAAGCACGACGAGCACCGTCAATCATTAACAAAAGCTCCAGCATATTATCAGCTGGTGGGAAAGTTGATTGAATGATGAATACATCACATCCTCTGATAGATTCGTTAAAACTTGGTGACATTTCACCATCTGAAAAACGTTGAACAGAAGACAAACCTAAATCTTTTCCGTAAAAGCGAGCAATTTCTTTTGCTAAATATTCGGAAGATGATCCTGTGAAAATCTTAACTTGATTGATAGCAGCCATTTTTTTGGAGAGTTTTGTAAGGCTCTCTTAATTCAAAATTATCTTGGAAATACTTTTTCTGAAATTTACCGCAAAAGTACAAAAAATCATTCGCTTAAACAGCACTGAACAGTCGATTTTTCAAACAATAAATAATTAAGCCTCAAACACCCAAATAAAGTACTACATTTTATTGGTAAATCACCTTTTTTGCTGAAAGCAAAGTGTTTTTCATCAAGGAAACAATCGTCATTGGTCCTACTCCTTTAGGAACTGGCGTGATGAAAGAGCACTTCGGAGCAACTTCATCAAATTTCACATCACCTTTCAAAGCAAAACCAGACTTCTTAGTTGGGTCTTCTACTCTAGTCAAACCTACATCAATTACTACAGCGCCATCTTTAACATATTCAGCTGTGATAAACTCTGCACGACCCAAAGCTGCAATTAAAATATCAGCACTAGCACAAACAGCTGGTAAATCTTTCGTTTTTGAATGCGTAAGTGTTACTGTACAATTACCAATTTTAGTATTGCGTTGCATCAAAATAGACATCGGTAAGCCTACAATCTGGCTACGACCCACCACAACACAATGTTTTCCAGAAGTTTCAATATTATAATACGCCAATAAATCTAATACTCCTTGAGGCGTCGCAGAAATATAAGCAGGAAGACCTTTTGCCATTCTACCAATATTGATTGGATGAAAACCATCAACATCTTTACTTGGCGCAATCGTTTCCATTACTTTATCGGGATTGATATGGTCTGGAAGTGGTAATTGAACAATTAATCCATCCATATCATCATTATCATTTACTTTTTGTACTTCAGCCAATAATTCAGCTTCAGTAATACTTGGGTCGAAACGAAGTAATGTTGAATTAAATCCTAATTCTTGACAAGATTTTACTTTGTTGGCAACATAGGTTTCAGAAGCACCATTATTTCCTACCAAAATGGCTACTAAATGTGGTGTTTTACCACCAGATGCTTTGATTTCAGCTACTTCCAATGCGATTTCTTTCTTGATTTCGTCAGCAACTGCTTTCCCGTCTATAATTTGCATGGTTCTGTTTTTTGTAATTTTGAAGCCACAAAATTACGGCTAGTTTTTGGTTAAGCAAAAGAATTTGGTTTATCTGTACGCTACATCTCAATCATTTACCAGAATATCCCACAATTTAGCCAAGCCAACACTGCCTACATATTCAATAAAAGCCATGTTTTTTCGGGTGGCTGTTTCTGGTTTTTTGGGGTCGATAATATAAATAGGCACAAAACCTGCCACATAATTTACCAAACCAGCCGCAGGATATACTTGTAAAGAAGTACCAACAACCACAAAAATATCTGCACTTTCAACAATTTCAATGGCATCATGTATTAAAGGGACATCTTCATGAAACCAAACAATATGTGGACGAAGCTGAGAACCTTTTTCACATTTATCACCTAAATTAATTGCTTTAGTGCCGATTTCATAGACCAAATTTTCATCAACGCTAGAACGAGCTTTCGTTAATTCGCCATGAAGATGAAGTACATTGCTTGAACCAGCACGTTCATGAAGGTTATCTACATTTTGTGTGATGATTTGTATGTCATAATATTTTTCTAAACGAGCCAAAATTTTATGTCCTTCATTCGGTTCAACATGGTCTAATTTAGCTCTTCGTTCGTTATAAAAGCGTAGCACTAATTCAGGATTTTTCTTGAAGCCTTGCGGAGTAGCCACATCTTCAATGGCATGGTTTTCCCAAAGTCCATCCGATGCTCTGAAAGTAGGAATGCCACTTTCTGCTGAAATACCAGCACCAGTTAATACGACTAATTTCTTTTTGGTAGATTTCATCTTTGATTTTAAATTTAATTTTCAAATCAAAAAAAGGTCGCCAATCAAAAATCGACAACCTTTCTTTAAAATATTTAAGATTAAATGACATTCGTATAAATGACTTTCAAAAAGAATAATCACAAATCACTCATTCATTAAATTACTCAATTATTAAATTTACTTTTTCTTTCCTCTAGCAGAAGGAGCTGGTGCTTCTTCGCCTAGTTTGATACAATCCTCTAATGTTAAATCTTCTGGTTTGGTATCTTTTGGAATTTTGATATTTCTTTTCCCAATCTGAATGTATGGACCATACATTCCATTGACTACTTTAATTGAATCATTTTCAGGGAATTCTTTCAAGTATTTATTGGCTTCGCTATCACGCTTTTTAAGAATGATTTCTATCGCTCTTTCACTCGTAATAGTATCAATATTTTCGCCTCTTCCTAACGAGTAGAATTTACCATTATGTTTTACATAAGGACCAAATCTACCTTTGCCAGTTGTAATTGGCTCGCCTTCAAAAGTACCGATTGCACTGCCTACATCAACTTGACGTTTTTCTAAAATCAACTCAATCGCTCTTTCTTCAGTAACTGTAAAAGGGTCTTCAGTGGCTGGCAAACTGGTATATTTATCATCATGTCGAATATATGGTCCCATTTTACCGGCACCAATTACCATTGGTTTATCTTCAAAGAAACCTACTTCTCTCGGTAATTTTGGCAACTCCATCAGCGCCAAAGCCTCTTCTAAAGTAATCGTAGTTACTAACTGGTCTTTCTTAAGGTTGAAGTAAACAGGTTTTTCATCGTCTTTGGTTTTCGCTTCGCCTAATTGAACATAAGGTCCAAATTTACCTAATCTTACAGAAACAGGCTTTCCTGTTTTTGGGTCAATTCCTAAATCACGAGATGAACCTACTGTATTTCTATCAACACTTTTACTGTCTTCTATCGTTTGGTGGAACCCTTGATAAAAATTATCAATCATTTTCGACCATTCTACTTTTCCTTTGGCAATCTCATCGAATTCATCTTCCATATCAGCAGTAAATTTAAAATCTACTACTTCTTTGAAATTTTCAACTAAGAAATCATTTACCACCATTCCTACTGAAGTAGGGAAAAGTTTAGCTTTTTCTGTGCCGTAAGTTTCTTTACTTGTCTTTTCAGAAATTTTATTGTCTTTCAACACAATCTCCTTGAAACTACGCTCCTTGCCTTCTCTGTCTTCTTTTACAACATATTCACGCTTGATAATCGTTGAAATTGTTGGAGCATAAGTAGAAGGACGACCCACTCCTTTATCTTCTAAGGCTTTAACCAAACTAGCTTCTGTATAACGTGCTGGAGGACGAGAAAAACGCTCTGTTGCTTTTAAAGTATCTAAATTCAGGATTTGACCGATATTTAAAGGAGGTAACATTTTTGAATTATCCTCATCTTCTTCATCGTCTTTACTTTCTAAATATACTTTCAAGAAACCATCGAATTTAATAACTTCACCTTGAGCAATTAATTCTTCAGCAGTAGTTGAAATTCCGACAGTAGCCGTAGTTCTTTCTAATTGTGCATCTGCCATTTGTGAAGCGATAGCACGTTTCCAAATCAATTCATACAAACGTCTTTCTTTGGCATCGCCAACGATAGTACTCTCTGCAAAATCTGTCGGACGAATGGCTTCGTGAGCTTCCTGAGCCGATTCATCTTTTGTTTTATACTGACGAGTTTGTACATAATCAACACCATACGCATTGGTGATGGCTTCTTTTGCTTTGCCTATTGCTTCATCAGAAAGACTGGTTGAGTCAGTTCTCATGTAAGAAATCTTACCTGCCTCATACAGTTTCTGAGCATACATCATCGTTGATGCCACCGAATAACCTAATTTACGAGAAGCTTCTTGTTGTAAAGTAGAAGTGGTAAAAGGAGCAGTTGGAGATTTTTTAGCAGGTTTTGTTTCTAAATTCTTAATCTTGAATTCAGCACCAATACATTTTTCTAAAAATGCTTTCGCCAAGGCTTCTGTTTCAAAGTTCTTTGGTAATTCAGCCTGTAAGACTCTTCCGCCTGCTAAGGGAAATAAAGCAACGATTTTGAAAGAAGATTTTGAATCAAAATTTTCAATATCTCTTTCTCTTTCAACCACAATTCTTACTGCTACCGATTGAACTCTACCTGCTGATAAACCTTTTTTCACTTTCGACCAAAGTACTGGTGAAAGTTCAAAACCAATTAATCTATCCAATACACGACGAGCCTGCTGTGCATTTACCAAATCTACATCAATCGTTCTTGGATTTTGAATGGCATTTTGAATAGCCTTTTTCGTGATTTCACGAAAAACGATTCTTTTAGTACTGTCTGCAAGCCCAAGAGCTTCTTTTAAGTGCCATGAGATAGATTCACCTTCACGGTCATCATCCGTTGCCAGCCATACTTCATCTGCTGATTTAACGGCTGATTTAAGTTCGTTTACTACTTTTATCTTTTCTGGTGAGATAATATAAGTAGGTTTGAAACCATTTTTTATGTCGATGGCATCATTTTCTTTAGGTAAGTCTCGGACATGACCAAATGAAGATTTTACGGTAAAATCTTTTCCTAAATATCCCTCAATGGTCTTTGCCTTTGCTGGAGACTCTACTATTACTAAGTTTTTCGACATTAATTATTTTGATTGGTGGAGTAAACAATCGAAATTATTTACGAAATATTTATTCTTTAGGGCTAAAACCCTTCAATTTTGATGCCCTATGGGGTATAAAATGCTTGATAAGAAGACCACTACCTTTTATATTTTGCCAAATATATAAACTTCATTTCAAAATGTAGTCCATTTTTTTGATAACAGTCATAAAATTGCAGAATTCTATTATTTATTCGAAATGAAAATTAGACAACAGCCTACATTAATTTGACTGATTATATGAAATAAGTTTTAGAAAGCTTCATTTTTTTCTCCTTTATCTAAACAACAAAAAAGCCTGAGTGTATGCTCAGGCTTTTTTAATATATGCTATGCTATTATTTCACCAACTTGATGTGTGATGGAGAAAATTTAGTCAAATTGATACCTTCAACTGCTTTTACATATTCTTCGATAGTTGGAGTTCTACCAAGAACTGTAGAAAGAACTACTACTGGTGTTGATGAAAGTAAAGATTCTCCTTTTTTAGCATCTGTATCTTCCACAACTCTACCTTGGAACAAACGAGTAGAAGTAGCCATTACAGTATCGCCTTTAGCAGCTTTTTCTTGGTTACCCATACAAAGGTTACAACCAGGGCGCTCTAAGTATAACATTTTTTCGTAAGAAGTACGTGCTGCTGCTTTAGGGGCATTATCATCAAACTCAAAACCTGAGTATTTCTGTAATACTTCCCAGTCGCCTTCTGCTTTCAATTCATCTACTATATTGTAAGTTGGAGGAGCAACAACAAGTGGTGCTTGGAATTCTACTTTACCATTTTGAGCTTCAATGTTTTTAAGCATTTGCGCCAAAATTTTCATATCGCCTTTGTGAACCATACAAGAACCAATAAAGCCAAGATCTACTTTTTTATCGCCACCATAATAAGACAATGGTCTGATAGTATCGTGAGTATATCTCTTTGAAACATCTGCATTGTTTACATCTGGGTCAGCAATCATTGGTTCAGCGATTAGGTCTAAGTCAACCACTACCTCAGCATAATATTTTGCATTAGCATCAGGTCTAAGCGCTGGTTTTTCACCCGATTGAATTTCAGCAATTCTCTTGTTCGCTTTATCAATCAATCCTTGAAGCACTTGGTTTTTATTGTCCATGCCCTTATCAATCATGATTTGGATTCTGCTTTTCGCAATTTCCAATGATTCAATCAAAGTAGCATCTTCAGAAATACAGATAGAAGCTTTTGCTTTCATTTCCGCAGACCAGTCTGTAAATGTAAAGGCTTGGTCAGCAGTAAGCGTACCAATATGAACCTCAATAATTCTACCTTGGAACACGTTTTCTCCACCAAACTGTTGAAGCATTTGTGATTGAGTAGCGTGAACAACATCACGGAAGTCCATATATTCTTTCATGCTACCTTTAAAAGTAACTTTTACAGAATCAGGAATTGGCATAGAAGCCTCACCAGTAGCAAGTGCCAAAGCAACCGTTCCAGAGTCAGCACCAAAAGCAACACCTTTCGACATACGAGTATGCGAGTCACCACCGATGATAATTGCCCAATCGTCAACAGTAATATCATTCAATACTTTGTGAATTACGTCCGTCATTGAGTGATAAACACCTTTAGGGTCACGAGCAGTAATCAAACCAAAATCATTCATGAATTTCATCAATTTTGGAATGTTAGCTTGCGCTTTTTTATCCCAAACTGAAGCTGTATGACAACCAGATTGATAAGCACCATCAACCGTAGTAGAAATAACAGTTGCTGCCATTGACTCTAATTCTTGGGCTGTCATTAAACCAGTAGTATCTTGAGAACCTACGATATTTACTAGCACACGAACATCAGAACCTGCATGTAAAACTTTGCCCGGTGTAGAACCTACTGCGTTTCTGTTGAAGATTTTTTCAACCGCTGTAAGCCCTTGTCCTTCATGAGAAACTTCTTTAGAAGGAGCAAATACTGGCGCAATAGCAATACCTAATAATTGAGAAGCGAATGTTTGGATTTTCTTACCAAATACAATGGCATAAGAACCACCTGCTTTGATAAATTCCAATTTTTGAGGAGTGAAAGATCTTGAAATATCAATCAACTCTTGCTCGCCATTGTATAATTTTTTCGTTTTTGTATTAATCGTAAGTACAGTACCTGTAGCCACAGAATAAGCTTGTTCAAGAATAGGTTCGTTATTTTCGTTACGAACAACTTTACCGTCTGCATCTACTTTTTTAACCCAGTTTTTAAGGTCAATTCCGATACCTCCAGTTACATCAACTGTTGTAAGGAAAATTGGAGAAATACCATTTGTACCACCTACAATTGGAGCAAAGTTCACAAAAGGAATGTAAGGGCTTGCTTGCTTACCTGTCCAAAGTGCCACGTTATTTACGCCAGACATTCTTGATGAACCTACGCCCATTGTTCCTTTCTCAGCAATTAACATCACAGATTTGTCTGGGTGCTGAGCTTTTAATGCTTCGATTTCATCTTGAGCAGCTGGAGAAATCATACATTTTCCGTGCAATTCACGGTCAGAACGTGAGTGAGCTTGGTTTCCTGGAGAAAGTAAATCTGTTGAAATATCACCTTCGCCTGCGATAAATGTAACTACTTTAATTTCTTCAGGTATTTCTGGAAGTTTCGTGAAAAACTCTGCTTTAGCGTAACTTTCGATGATTTCTTTTGCTGTTGCATTACCACTTTCAAAAGCATCTTTCAGGCGTTTTAAATCTGCGTCGTATAAGTAAACTTGCGTTTTCAATACATCCCCAGCTTGTTTTGCAATAGCAACGTCATCTCCTAAAGCCAAATCTAATAATACTTCAATTGAAGAGCCACCTTTCATGTGTGACAACAATTCGAAAGCAAAATCAGGTGTTATTTCTTCTACAACAGACTGACCAAGTATAATCTCTTTTAAAAACTTAGCCTTTACACCAGCCGCAGGAGTAGTTCCTGGCAAAGTGTTATAAATGAAAAACTGAAGTGAATCAGCACGGTGTTCCTTGCCCAAAACTTTAATTTGTTCAATGATTTCGCTTACCAATTCAGCACTATCAATTGGCTTAGGATGAAGTCCTTGTGTTTTTCTTTCCTCGATTTCTTTAAGGTAATCGTTATAAAAGTTCATATTGAATTATTTACAGTTATTATAGTATTTATCCTTGAGTATTTTTATATTAACAAACTTCTCGTCAGAAGGTAAAATAGCGTTTTTCTGTGAAAATCTGTCTCACAAATTTATAAAAAGCAACTTCGAATTAAAAATTTTTTATCGAATAGGCGTTTTTAACATATATTTTCTTTGATTTGTATAATTTTTATTTGTTTTATTAGATAATTAAGAGGATTAGCATAAGATTCATCCTAAATCCTAATCAAGAATAAAACCTTATTATGTTATAATCTACTTTTTTTGCCGTTGTCAGTATGCTCACAGGTTGCAAAGAACTTAAAATATTTGAAATTTGTTTCTCTTATATTGAAAATAGTAATTAGATTATTTAGATTTATAAATAAATCCTTATTCTTTAATCTTAAAGTTTCAAGAATTCTTAAAAAAAAACATACTATGGCTTTTGACATTGAAATGATTAAAGCAGTTTACGAACGTATGCCAGCTCGTGTTGAGGCAGCCCGTAAACTTGTCGGCAGACCGCTTACTTTAACTGAGAAAATCCTTTATTCTCACTTGTGGGAAGGTACTCCTACAAGTACTTTTAAAAGAGGTGTTTCTTATGTTGATTTTGCTCCAGACCGTGTAGCCATGCAAGATGCCACTGCACAAATGGCTCTTTTACAATTTATGCAGGCTGGTCGCCCAAAAGTAGCAGTTCCTTCTACTGTTCACTGCGATCACTTAATTGAAGCTAAAGTAGAATCAAAAACTGACCTTTCAGTTGCAGTTAATAAAAATAAAGAAGTTTATGACTTCCTTTCTTCAGTTTCAGATAAATATGGTTTAGGTTTCTGGAAACCCGGTGCAGGTATTATTCACCAAGTAGTATTAGAAAATTACGCTTTTCCGGGCGGTATGATGATTGGTACTGACTCACATACGGTAAATGCTGGTGGTTTGGGTATGATTGCCATTGGTGTGGGTGGTGCTGATGCTTGTGACGTAATGGCTGGCTTAGCTTGGGAATTGAAATTCCCTAAACTTATCGGTGTTAAGTTAACTGGTAAATTAAACGGTTGGACTTCTGCAAAAGACGTAATCTTGAAAGTAGCAGGTATCCTTACAGTAAAAGGTGGTACTGGTGCTGTAGTAGAATATTTTGGCGAAGGCGTTACTTCAATGTCGTGTACAGGTAAGGGTACAATTGCTAACATGGGTGCTGAAATCGGTGCTACTACTTCAACTTTTGGTTATGATGAATCTATGGCTCGCTACTTAGCTTCAACAGGTCGTGCTGATGTGGCTGCTTTAGCTGATGCAGTAAAAGAACATTTAACTGCTGACCCAGAAGTTTATGCTGACCCAGCTACTTATTTCGACCAAGTAATTGAAATTGATTTAGATACTTTAGAACCGCATTTGAATGGTCCTTTCACACCAGATTTAGCAACGCCTATTTCTAAAATGAAAGAATTAGCCGAGAAAAACGGCTGGCCAACCAAAGTAGAAGTTGGTTTGATTGGTTCTTGTACCAACTCATCTTATGAAGATATTTCTCGTGCAGCTTCTTTAGCAAGACAAGTAGCGGCAAAAGGCTTAAAAACAAAAGCAGAATATACAATCACTCCGGGTTCTGAACAAGTACGTTATACTATTGAACGTGATGGTTTTATTGATACTTTCGAGAGCATTGGCGGTAAAGTATTCTCTAATGCTTGTGGCCCTTGTATTGGTCAGTGGGCTCGTCCGGGTGCTGAGAAGGGTGAGAAAAACACAATCGTTCACTCTTTCAACCGTAACTTCGCAAAACGTGCCGATGGTAACCCAAATACTTATGCTTTCGTAGGTTCTCCTGAATTAGTAACTGCTTTGGCGATTGCAGGTGATTTAACTTTCAATCCTTTAACAGATTATTTAACTAATGAAGCTGGCGAGCAAGTAAAATTAGACGCTCCAACAGGTGATGAATTACCAACTAAAGGATTCGCCGTAGAAGATGCTGGTTACCAAGCTCCTGCTGAAGATGGTTCTTCAGTAGAAGTAAAAGTTTCACCAACGTCTGACCGTCTTCAATTGTTAGACCCATTCAAAGCTTGGGAAGGCACAGACCTTAAAGGTTTGAAATTATTAATAAAAGCGAAAGGGAAATGTACTACTGACCATATCTCAATGGCTGGTCCTTGGTTGAAATATCGTGGACACTTAGATAATATTTCTAACAACATGTTGATTGGTGCGTTGAATTACTTCAACGAAAAAACAGACAACGTTAAGAACCAATTAATCGGTGAATACGGTCCAGTTCCTGCAACGCAACGTGCTTATAAAGCTGCTGGTATCGGAACAATCGTAGTGGGTGATTCAAATTACGGAGAAGGTTCTTCTCGTGAACATGCAGCGATGGAACCTCGCCACTTAGGGGTTCGTGTAGTATTAGTAAAATCTTTTGCTCGTATTCACGAAACTAACTTGAAGAAACAAGGAATGTTGGCGATTACTTTTGCCAATGAAGCAGATTATGACTTAATCCAAGAAGACGATTCTATCGACATCATTGGTTTAACAACATTTGCTCCGGGTGTTCAATTGCAAGTAGTTTTGAACCACGCAGACGGTTCAAGCGATACAATTGCAGTAAATCACTCTTACAACGACCAACAAATTGAATGGTTTAAAGCAGGTGGTGCATTGAATATCATTCGTGCTAATTTAGGGAAATAATTATTACATCAATATGCAAAACAGCCTTCATCAAGTAAAATTGTTGAAGGCTGTTTTTGTTTTGATTAATTTTATACCGACATCATTTCAATAAACTCTTTTTCTCCAATTATTTTAACATTATATCCTTCTAATGCCAGTTGTTCAGCTTTTTGAATTTTCGAAGACTTAGTTCTATTAATGTCGTACTGACCAACAACAAGATATTTTGTTCTACTACTGACAAATTGAGCAGGAAACCCTCCTATTTTTTTCACCAAAGCCTCAGCTTCTTTTCTGACAAAATACTCTAATGTTCCAGTAAAAACTACTTCTTTTTTTCTAAAAGGATTATTTAAGCACTCATTGATAGTTCCTTCAAAAACCTTCTTGATTGTCTTTACCCTAGAGGAACGTTTAATTTGTAGCCTGCTAGATTTATAATATTGAATTTCTTGAATACTTGATAAAGAAAGTACGTTTAACACTTTAAGCACCAACTGAGCACAAGCTTCAGCATCGGCTAAAGCATCATGATGGTTAAAACTATAATTATCAAGTTTAGATTTCACCAAAGTACTTAACCCATAACCCCTCTCGTTGTGCCATGCCATTCTTGACAAAGCAATCGAACACATCCTTGTAAACTTTATTGGCTTAATATTATAATGCGAACAAACACTATTTAGTACTCCAAAATCAAAACTCGCATTATGCGCAATGACTACTTGGTTCTCTAAAAGTGGTTTTAATTCATCCCATATTTCGTCAAAAGCAGGTTTATCTACCAAATCCATTAATTCAATTTTATGGACCTTATTTTGATAAAAACCCATTTCAAAAGGCGTTGGTTTTATTAACCATTCTCTTCTTTCAACAATAACGCCACTTTCCACTTTCACAAGCCCTAAAGCACAAGCACTACTTTGAGCGTTATTAGCAGTTTCAAAATCTATTGCAACAAAATTCATTTTATGATATTTATAATTATTGATAGGTCTAATGATTTTAATCAGGACTAATTTACTAATTAAAACATAAAAAGCCTTTTTTAGGATCACATAATCATAAAAGTATCAGATTTATGATTAAAAAGATCTCCAAGAATTTGCAAATATTGATGCTGAACAAAAAGATTTTGAGTATTACAGAAAGTTTTTGGGGAAGAAATTATTACCTTGAGGAAAAATCAAGGTAAAGCTCATGAATTTCAAAAAAGCTTGAGATTGCCGTTTTAGAAGAAGAAATTATATGGATTCATTTCAAATTAAATTAACATCTGGGGAAACCAGAAAAATGATAGGAATACCTGATACGTGCCCTTTCTGTTTCCAAAAAATAACTCCAAATATTTATATTGGAACTACAATTATTGACCATAATATTGCTGAGGTCTTCATGAAGTGTCCAAATACAAAATGTAACAAAACATTTATTGGAAATTATAGCTTCGACTCATATTATGGTTCTTATAATTTGAATGGGCTTTCATTTCTTCAAAATTTAAATCGAAAGAGTTTTAATGACACTATAACTGAAGTTTCTCCATCATTTGAATCTATTTATAATCAGGCTTTTCAAGCAGAGCAAATGGAATTAATTGATATTTGTGGGATTGGTTATAGAAAAGCTCTTGAGTTTTTAATTAAAGACTATTTGATTTCAAAGCACCCTGAAAAAGAAGAAGATATTAAAAAAGCTCTTCTTGGAAATTGTATCAAACAATGGATTGACAATCCAAGGTTAAAAAAAGTTGCTGAAAGGGCCGTTTGGTTAGGAAATGATGAAACACATTATATCAGGAAATGGGAAAGTAAGAGTATTCATGACTTAAAAACTCTAATAGATATTACAGTAAGTTATTTAGAAGCTGAATTACTTGCTGATAAATATGAGGCTGAAATGCCTAATTAATTCTGTGTTAATTAAGTATAAGTATCACAGGGTATCTACAGTGTTTAATTTATCAGAGATTAATAAAAAAAATATGAAAAATTGGTATTCTCATTGGATTGTAACTTTGATTATTATTCTATTAGGAATCTCATTCATTTTCTACTTCCCTATTTTTTATGTTGACATTTTATGCCAGCGATTTCCAGCACTCAATTTAGAACCATACGGAACAATTGGAGATACAATTGGTGGTATGACTGGCCCTTTTATTAACCTAGCTGGTGCGATACTTGTATATGTAGCTTTTAACGAGCAGAGGAAATCAAATTTACAAATTGAAGAAACACATAAATTTGATTATTTAGTTCAACAGATTGATAAATTGGAAAGTATAGTTATTGATAATGAAAAATTTGATATTTCAAAAATCAAAGATAACATTAAACAGTGTTTGGATAATTTAGAAATCACAACACCTGAAGAAAGAGATGTTGAAATATTTGCTGGACTCAAAGGGCCAGCAATATCATTTTATAACCAAAAATATACTTTATCAGAATATGATTTGTCAAAAATATTTCTAATAGAATACATGATTAGTAACATATTAGAAGATTTTCCAGTGTTTGAATTTGATGACAAAAAAAATGTATCACTATTCAAGCGATTTCTTAATATATATTTACTAATTGCTTCAATTGGATTAGATGATATAATAAAAGCTTTGAGAAATGTTGACGTTAAACATCTATCCAAAACGATTCAAAGTGAAAAGGAAATTATTAAGTTATCTGAAGAAAACAATAAAAAAATACATGAAATTTCAGATAGGTTAAAGAAAAAATAGCTTGCCAAAATAACTGCCTAATCCTGCCATATCAGCAGGATTTTTTTTTCTGTTATCTGTTCTGTTGGGAGAAATTTACTTTTATACGGACTCTACTTTTTTCCTTAGTATCCATATTATAAGCCCAAAATTTGATGTATCATCCAGATTTTCCGCTGGATTTCACTAATGATGGTGGTACTAATAGGTGACTTTTCTTTTCTGATTTATCCTCAATCATTTTTTGTAAATCTAAGTGCCATTTTACTGCCATTGCCCTTTTTTTAGGGCTATTAAAGAGTAAAAAGCCCTCAAATATTATCTGAGGGCTTTCTTATAACAAAACAAAACCACAAGAAACCAAACTTGTGGTTCACAAAGATATTGAATATTTCTTACAAAAGCCGTTAGCGAATTGTTGCTAATAAAAAATTGGGATAAGAAACAATATAGTTCCCTGTAAAATATAAAAAGTTGCCCGCCATAAGCAGACAACTTTCCTTCTGAAACAAAACCACAAGAACCATTACTTGTGGTAAAGTTTTAATATTTTATGCTTCAGCAATGAATTCATCGTGTTGAGAAATATCTAAACCAACTCTTTCTTCTTCTTCAGTTACACGTAATGGAATAATTTTATCTGTAATGAATAATAAGAAATATGAAAGACCAAATGCGAAAGCTGAAACAACTACAAGAGCTACCAAGTGCTTAATAAATAAAGCAGGGTCTCCAGTAATAAACAAACCTTGTTCAGTATCAACTACAGCTCCGTTAACAGCTTTAGAAGCAAACAAACCTGTCATTACCATACCTACCATACCACCTACACCATGGCAAGGGAATACATCTAAAGTATCATCTAATTTAGAATTTGCTCTCCAGTGTGCTGCAATGTTTGAAATAATCGCTGCAATAGTACCGATAGTAATAGCTGCTGTTACAGAAACAAAACCAGAAGCAGGAGTAATAGCTACTAAACCTACAACCGCACCAATACTGAAACCTAAAGCAGATACTTTACGACCACGAGTTACATCAAATAAAATCCAAGAAAGACCTGCAGAAGCTGCCGCTACGTGAGTAGTTGCGAAAGCTGATACTGCTAATGGACTAGCACCTACTGCTGAACCAGCATTGAAACCAAACCAACCGAACCAAAGTAAACCAGTACCTAATAATACGTAAGGAATATTTGCTGGAGGAAGAATGTTCGCTTCAACGTGTGATTTACGACGTTTCAAGTATAATGCACCAGCTAAAGCAGCCCAACCAGCACTCATGTGTACAACAGTACCACCAGCGAAGTCAAGAACACCATATTTGAACAACCAACCTTCTGGATGCCAAGTCCAGTGTGCTAATGGAGCATAAACTACTACACAGAAAAGCACCATAAACAATACAAATGCACGGAAGTTAATACGTTCTGCTAAAGCACCAGAAATAAGCGCTGGTGTAATTACAGCGAATTTCATTTGGAAAAATGCAAACAATGCAAATGGAATTGTAGCTGCTAATGGCCAAGGCTTACCATCAAATACTCCTTGGAACATGAAGAAAGTAGTTGGGTTACCAACAAAACCACCGATAGTATCACCGAAAGCTAAACTGAAACCAAATACTACCCAGATTACAGTAATAACACCCATTGCAATGAAAGATTGCAACATCGTTGAAATTACGTTTTTGTGGTTAACCATACCTCCGTAGAAGTAAGCCAAACCTGGTGTCATTAATAATACTAAACCAGAAGATACTAGCATCCAAGCAGTATCACCTGTATCAATGCCTTCTGTTACTGCAGCACCCGGCGCAGGAACAAAAGCCGCTGCAATAGCGATAATAAGCAAAATAAGAATTGGAATAAATGTTGGTTTTTGTGTCATTGTGATTAGTGTTTTAGGGGTTTATTATGGAATTGTTTACAGAAACTAAACTACTCATAATCAGCTACGATATAGCTGACTATGAGTAAAATTATCATTAAAACTTATAAATCATTGCCCAAGTAAAGGTAGATTGAGATTTAGTATCTTTACCATCACCATCTACGAAGAAGTTTTTGTCGAAAGAATCAACTCTGAATTCTGGTTTCAATAACAAATGTCCGTCAGCTACAGTGAAAGATGGAGTGATAGTGAATGAATTTACTGTTACACCTGTTTTAGAACCATCTGTATTTGTTATTACAAGACCAGTAACAGCATTTGTGTTAGAGAAAGATTCATATCTAGCGCCTAAGCTGAATGTACTTGTAAAATCATATTTTGGATATACTGCAAATCCTCCCCAAGTTTTGCCATCACCAGCAGCGTAGTTTTGCTTACCAGTTGCTGCATTTAAACCTAATAAGAATTTCTCAGTTACTTGATAAGTAGTTGACAAATCTAACAAATTGTATGTTCCAGCATCTGTAGTACCAGTAGTTGCATCTTTAGTATTACGGTTTGCAGTGATTCCGTTTACATATACGTTCCATCCGCTAACTGGTTGAACAAATACTTGAGCAATTAAACCTGGTTTCTCGTTGTTGCTGTAAAGTTGGTCAACACCATTTACAATACCGCCCATTAAAGCAAATTTATCAGATACTGCGTAAGCTGCCTTAACACCAACATGGTAGAATGGACCATTGTTGAATAAGTTTGAAAGTGAGTAGTGATAGTTTACTGGAGCATCAATTACTTCATAACCGATGTGTGTACCAAACTGACCAGCAGTCAATGTTAATTTATCTGTAGCCTTCCAGTTGAAATAAGCTTGTTTGATAACTAAAGAAGAACCATTTCCTAATGGACCCAATGCGTTACCGTAGTTACCTAAGTCAGCGTTTGGACCGAATGCCAAGTCAACAACTACATCAGACTTAGCTGTTGCATATCCAATTTTAGTTTGAACAAGACCCAATGAAAATCCAGTTTTTTGATCAAATGCTCTAGCTGTTCCAGATGCACCTGTGTTTTTCATATCTCTAGGGTTATTGAAGTTTGCTAAGTAGTAAGAATCAATGTACCCAGAGAAAGTAAACTTACCTTTGTCTTCCTCCTTATCTTGAGAAAATGCAGGAACTGCTAAAAACAAAGAAAATAACGTGATTAAGGTTTTTTTCATAATAATCTTTGGTTGAATGTTTAAATATTAATGCTTGATTACATTGCAAATATTATAGGTAATATTTACTATTCCAAATTTTATGTGCAAATTTTTAACCTATTTTGGGCTTTTTTTCAAAAAATAGTACAAAACAGGCATAATTTAAACCATATATCTCAAAATAAAGTCAATATTTTTAATCAACAAGTTCATTTTTAACATATTCTGAAATATCGACCAAAAACCAAATATTCTTAAAGTAAAATATCCAGAAAAAATATAATTTTTCCAATAAAAAAACCCTGACTTATTACTAAATCAGGGCTTTGAAATGATTGAAAAATTAACTACTCAGCGTGTAACCATGCCTTTTTCGCATAAAGTGTTTCTTCGTCTTCTTCATGGTCTGGATCAGGAACGCAACAATCTACTGGACAAACAGCAGCACATTGAGGCTCTTCATGGAAGCCCATACATTCAGTACATTTATCTGAAACGATGTAATAAAATTCATCTGAAATGGGTGTCATTGGGTCTTTCCCTCCAATAACAGAACCGTCTTCTAACTCAACGTCCACTAATTTGGTTCCTCCAGCCCAAGTCCATTCAACACCACCTTCATAAATTGCTGTATTAGGGCATTCTGGCTCGCAAGCACCGCAATTGATGCATTCTTCGGTTATGATAATTGCCATAAAAACTTCTTTTTAATTGTATATGCTTTCTTAAAATTGATTTAATACCTCTGTCAGAATCCAAAACATTGAATTTCCTTAAATCATTCACAAAATTAACAGTTAAACCTTGAATAGCCTATAAAGTTTAAAGACTATTGAAAAAAAATATTTCAAAGGATTTCTGTAAATTTGTAAAAAATTACAAAAAATGGATTTACAAGCAAGAATTGACGCATTCGTAAACTTAGGAGATTTTCTAAAAAACGAAGACAATCAATCAGTAATTGAGGAATGGGCAGATAGGGCTTCACATCAAAACAATTGGTTTACACTAGAAAATACCAGAAAATCTATTCAATCAATTGCTGATTTTTATTTGGATAGGAATTTGTTGGAAAGTTGGGCAGGTTTATACGAAATCCCAGACAGACCACAAATTATTAAAAGTATTGGAGTAATAATGGCTGGAAACATTCCAGCAGTCGGGTTTCATGATTTGTTGACCGTGGTTATTTCAGGACATGAATGTGTGGCTAAAGTAAGTTCCCAGGATTCTGTTTTAATGTTGGCTTTAATTGAAAAATTATTGGAAATTAATCCAGCTTTAGGAATTAGAATTAGCGAGAAAATGAACGAAGTCGATGCTTTAATTGCTACAGGTTCTGATAATTCAGCTCGTTATTTTGAATATTACTTCAGGAATAAGCCACATATCATCAGACAAAATAGAAGTTCTGTAGCCATATTAAATAGTAATGAAACGGAAGATGATTTTTTAAATCTTGGTAAAGACATTACTGACTATTATGGTTTAGGTTGTAGAAACATTTCTAAATTTTACGTACCGCAAGATTACGATTTCGTAAATTTCTATGATAGTATTGAATCGCTTGGTGATATTTTCTATCATAATAAGTACAAAAATAATTACGACTATAATAAATCTATTTATTTGGTCAATCAAGTACATCATTACGATAATGGCTTTTTGATTTTAACAGAAAATGATTCTTTGGTCTCTCCTATTTCTGTTATTTTTTATGAAGTGTATCAAAACAAGGAAGATTTATCACAAAAAATCAGCGCAAATACAGATAAAATTCAATGTATTGTTTCAAAAGAAGCTTGGTTTGAAGGAAGTATTCCTTTCGGAGAAACGCAAAAACCCAAACTTTGGGATTATGCAGATGGTGTAGATACGATGTTGTTCTTATTATCGTTGAATGATTAAACAAAAAGAGTACTCATTTCTAAATCAATGAGTACTCTTTTTATTTTTACTCTGCTCTTATTAGTGTTACAGTTTTTCCAAAAATTGGATTCCCTAGAAACCCTCTAACATCTAAAGTATTTTTATTTTTCAGTGATAGTTTTCCAGAAACAGTTCTTCCCGTTCTCACATCGTAAATTTCTCCCTTCGTCCAGCTGTTATTTCCTTCAAAAACAAATCTGTTAAAAATTGACAAGCCTAAAACCGCTCTTGAACGAAGTTTTTCTTCTGGATTTTTTTCATCTACAATAGCTTTCCCATTGATAAGAGGAGATTTCAGCCATACAATTTTTCCAAAATACTGATTATCGTGTTTGAAAATTTGAATTTTAGATGCTTTATCCTGCGTAAACCACATTCCTACTATTTCTTCTGAACCGTCATTACTTTTAAAGGAACACAACAAAAAAAGTAAAGGCAATAATTTATGAAACTTCATGAACATTTTTAGATAAATAGAATTGGTAAATTTTAAAAGAAATAAATGCCGACAAAACGCCTACTCCAGCACCGGCTAATACATCAAGCGGATAATGAACACCAACATAAATACGACTATACGAAACAATTATTGCCCATACAAAAAGATATTTAACCCAAGTATATTCTTTGCCAACTAATAATAAAAGGCTCATTGCCAAAGTAAAAGAATTGGCAGCGTGTGATGAACAAAAGCCAAATTGTCCGCCACAATTGCCAACAACATGTACTAAATGTTGAATGGTTGGTTCATGACAAGGACGAAGTCTTTCAACAAGTGGCTTAAAAAACGATGAACAAATCTGATCTGCCAACGCTACGCTTACAATTATAGTAAGTAACATGGGCAAAGATTGCTTTTTATATCGCCAAATAATTAAACCAATAATGGCTATATAAAGCGGAATCCAAGAATTTCGTCCTGAAATCCAAGCCATTATTGGGTCGAAGGTATTGTTATGCAAAGAATTAAGCCATAAAAATACTTCTGTGTCAAGTTGATTCATCAGAATTATTTTATGCCCTTAAAAATTCATTTTTTCACGAACTCTTTCCATTGTTGCTTTAGCAATTATTGCTGCTTTGGCTTCTCCTTCTTGCAATTTTTGTTCTAGCTCATTCGTATTGTTCATATAATAATTAAACAATTCTCTTTCCTTGGCAAATTCACGTACTAATACTTGATGCAAAGCTTGTTTTGCATGTCCATAACCGTAACCTCCTGCTAAGTAATTTGCTTTCATTTCTTCAATTTCATCGTTAGTTGCTACTAAAGAATAAAGTTTGAAAACATTATCTGTTTCGGGATTTTTAGGTTCTTCCAACGGAGTAGCATCAGTAACAATCTTCTTCACAGATTTCAACAATTCTTTTTCATCTAAGAAAATATCAATGTAATTTCCATAAGATTTTGACATTTTTTGTCCATCAGTTCCGGGAATCACCATCACTGTTTCGTCAATTTTCGCTTCAGGAATTACCAGTGTATTTTCGCCGTATTGGTTATTGAAAGCCCCGCCTAAATCTCTTGTCATTTCAAGATGTTGACGTTGGTCACGACCCACTGGAACCAAATGAGCATCATAAAGCATTATATCTGCAGCTTGTAAAACTGGATAAGTAAATAAACCAGCGTTTACATTGGCTAATTTTTCAGATTTTTCTTTGAAACTATGTCCATTTGCCAACATCGGAAATGGCGTAAAACAGCTTAAATACCACATTAACTCTGTGTGATAACCTGCTAATTTTGATTGACGATAGAAAAAATTCTTATCGGCATCAAAACCGCAAGCTAACCAAGCTGCAGCAATAGCATAAGTATTTTCACGAAGTTGCTTGCCATCTTTTAATGAAGTAAGCGTATGCAAATCAGCAATGAATAAAAAAGATTCATTGGCTGGATTTTTTGATAATTCGATGGCTGGACGAATGGCACCCAGAACATTCCCTAAATGTGGTCTGCCTGATGCTTGTATGCCTGTTAGAATTCGCATTTTAAAAAGAGTATAATCGTAAACTGTTTTGTGTAATTATTGTTATTATTCTACAAAATTGATTAAAATCCATGAATCCATCAAATCAAGCTTACTCGATTTAACGGAAATCATGAATTAAGTATTTTTATTTGTACAAATTATCATTTCAACGTTTTAAAATTCTAAACAATGTCTGTTCCTTCTTCCACTTTCAATTACCTGAATCAACTTAAAGAAAATAATACTCGTGAATGGTTTCATGCCAACAAAAAAACTTACGATGGCGTAAAAGCTAATTTTGAAGTTACTATTAAAGAATTGATTGGCTCAATTGCCGCTTTTGAAGACATGACTGGCGTTGAAGTAAAAGACTGCAATTACAGAATAGCGAGAGACGTTCGTTTTACGAAAGATAAAGCGCCTTATAAAACGTGGTTGTCTGCTAGTTTTTCGGCAGGTGGAAGAAAATCTGGCAGAATGGATTATTATCTTCACATTGAAGACAATAAATCTTTTCTTGGCGGCGGAATGTACTCGCCTACTCCAGAACAATTAGCAAAACTCCGACAAGAAATTGATTATAATGCGCAGGAATTGAAGTCAATTATTTATAATCCTGAATTTGTAAAAATGTTTGGAGAAGCAGAAGGAGAATCTGTAAAATCTGCGCCAAAAGGTTATTCAAAAGAGCATCCAGAAATTGAATTACTTCGAAAAAAGCAATTATTCTTTTGGCATCAGTTTTCAAATAAAGAAGTAAGTGCTGATAACTTTGTTCAAAAAGTCACTGAAGCGTGTTTTACCTTAAAACCTTACTTAGACTTTTTGAACTATGTTTTCTTTGATGACCAAGAACCTGAAATAAAGTTATAGTCTATAGAATTGTGGCTAACACATTATTTGAAACTTTATTCGGTTTCTTTAATACGTATTCTGCCATCACAGGGAAATGGTCTGACATATTAATATCCGACATCGTATAACAAGATTTTACTTGCCATTCTGAACTAAAGAATTGTTGGTCTATTCTTACACAATATGGTTGTCTGTTAAGTGTAAAGCCCAGACCTTTTCCTACTTCTTCAAAGGCATTTTTAAAACTTAAACTTAATTTTCCATAAGCATATCCAAAAGGTGTTTCATTGAAATCTCCACAAATAATTACTGGATATTTACTTCCCGAAACATACGATTCTATTTCTTTCAATTGTTCATTGCGATATTCAAAACCTTCTTTCATTTTCTGGAAAGTGTCCACAATTTCAAAAGCAAATTGTTTGAATTCTCCATTTTTCAAAGCATCGATACTTTGGTTAATCCTCACTCCCATCGACCATAAATGGGCGTTTACGACTCTTACGGTATCATTTCCATAAGCTATGTCTGCACAAATAAATCCATTGATTTTAGGGCCATAAGCTTTATCCCAAATTTTGCTGTACTGATTAACAATTGGATATTGTGAAAACAAAGCCAAACCTACAGAACGACATTCTTCAAATTCAGTCAATTTTTCAATTTTATTTTTGAATTGAATCTCAACATTCTGATTAGGAGAATACTCTTGAAAACAAGCAATATCAGATTTTAAAACTGCCCATTTATCATTGCTTTCATCATTCTCGGCAAAACATTCTCCATTAAAACTCAATACTTTTAGCGTATTTAAAGAAGTAATTTGTTCGGCGTTTTGATTAATCCCAACAAAACGTTTAATAATTGGAAAAGCCATTAGCACCCAAATAAAACCAATTGTTGCCACTACTTTCTGATTTTTATACAACAAATAGCTACTTCCGCCTAAACCAAAAACAATAGCCAAGGGTAAACTCATCATGATAAAGCCAGTTGCCCAATGGTCGAAAATTGGATAATGACAAAATGCCATTGTAGTGAACAAATACAGTAATGATGTGTAAGCAATTGGAAATTCGCTGAATTTCTTATAAGCAATTCGTAACCAATCAATAATTATTGAAAATATTAAACTTGGCAACACGAAAAATATTTGGAAGAATCTGATGTATAATATCATGGTATTAGTGGGTTTTGGGTGTGTTCTGGAAAAATGTGTCGAACAACGAATAACTGTACTCTTATTAAAAACAAAGACGATGTTTGTTCAACATCGTCTTTCAGTTTTACTCATTCCATTGATTACTTTACTTGAAATGAACCATTTCCGATTTTGAACCCTTCAGAATATAGCTCAATGCTATATTTACCTGATTGATAAGGAGCGCTTTTTCCGTAAATGATGTCCACTTTTTGGTCATTGTTTTCAAATGGAACACTTTGTTTGAAGCTGTACCCTATCTCTTTTCCATCATTACTAACTGTTCCTGCTGAGCCGTCTTCACTAACAACAGCTCCGTTTTGGTCAAGAATTCTAACAAAAATCTCTTTGTTATTTTTCTCAGCCACAGGATTTGAAGGCATGATAAATGAAATCTTTAATTTATTGATTTTCGATGCTTTGTATAAACCACCCTCACGAACTTTACCATTTGATGCTAAAGCTGCAACTTGAACGTTGATTGCTTTCATAGCACTTGCTAAAGTTACTTTACGTTTCAAATCATCATTTTGTGAAGTATATTCAGAAACTGTTTGAACCAAATTAGCTTTTTCAGTTTTTAAACCAGTATTTTCAGTCAATACTTGTTGTTTTTCTTCTTCAAGAGTTTTTGTGCGAGCTAACAAAGTGCCATTCTCTTCTTGTAATTTGCGAATGTCTTCGTCTTTTACAACTAAGAAGTTTTCGTACTCTTTAATTTTAGCGTCATATTTCTGAACAGAAAAGTTAAAATCAGATTTTAATTTCTTTTTATCGCTTTCTAATTGAGCTTTTACGTTTTCTAATTCTGTAACATTTCCACCTAGTTTTTGAATTTCAGCAATCTTTTCATTCAAAACGATAGAAATAGAATCTAGCTTAATTTGAGTACTTGATAACTGTTCAACTTTTGAAGTAATTGATTGTTGAAGCTCAAAAGTTTCATTTCTTGCTCCCATAAATAAGTAACTCAATAAAGCTACAACTCCGATTAAAACACCGATGGCAATTTTAAATACACCTTGATTGTTGTTTGATTCCATGATTGTTTCTGATTTAAGTAATTGTTGTTGTTTTGATGATACAAACTAACTACCCTTAACTTAAACAAGAATTAAACTCACCTTAAATTTACCTTAAAATTACTCAGTGACTTTTGGGAACCATAAAGTGAAGACTGTTCCGTTTTCATCAGAAATTACTTCTACTTCTCCTTTGTGGAGACGAGTAACCTGTGAAACGATTGCCAAACCAACGCCGTGACCTTTAGTAGCTTGCGCTGTAGCATTACTTCGATAGAATGGATGGAAAATAAAAGGTAAATCTGCCGCAGGAATGATAGGACCTTTGTTCATGAAAGAGATTTTAATGCCGCTCTCATTTGCCAAAAAATTAACGACTACAGTATTATCGTCAGAAAATTTACAAGCATTATCCATTAAATTTATTAGAACAACCTTTAATGAAGCTTCATTTCCTTGAAGTATTAAAGCTTCTTCATCATCTGGAAAATCTAAGAAATTAATCTGAACGTTGTAATCTTCATGCCATTTTTGAAGCTGTCCTTTGGTTTCCCAAAGTAATTCATCAATTCTGATAGGTGTTTTTTGAACACTTTCAGAACTGACAATTGTATTGGCTAAATTCAGTAATGTGTTCGTCAGTTGAATCAAAGTTGTCGTATCTTCTTTTAAAGAATTTAAACTTTGTTCATATACTTCTGGACTACGCTTTTGCATCAAAGCAATATCAATTTGCGAATAGATTTTTGTAAGCGGATTCTTCAATTCATGTGAAACATTGGCAATAAACATTTTTTGCATCACCAAAGCATCTTCAATTCTATCCAATAATTGATTAAAAGTAGCGACCAATAAACCGATTTCGTCTGAACGGTTTGGATGTTCTACTCTTTTGGCAACATATTCTGGAAAAATTCCATTTACTTGTTTAATAATGCCAGACATCGGAGCGAGTGCCCTTCCTGCAAAAAACCAACCCGATAAACCTAACAATAAAATACCCGCCAAAATCATGATTAAGAGTATTCTCCTTAAATCATCAAGTGCTTCAGTGCCATTTTTATCAATCGCACTGACGATTACCCAATTATCAGCACTTCCTTTTTTAAGATGAATTCCTAATACTTTATAATCGCCAATTTCAGTGAAAGTAGTTATTTGGTCAGATTTCATCAAGGGCAAAAGCTGTTGATGTGAGAACATTTTACCATTATTGGACGAAAAAATAATAGTTTTAGCATTTTCATCATACACAGAAATACTTTCATCAATCAATAATTCTTTATCTGAAATATTGACCAATTTTAATACCGTAGAGTCAGTTGCTTGTAAATCAAAAAGTAAAGTAGTGGTAGTAATGGCACGGTCTTGAAGACGTTTGAAGAAACGTTTTTCAAGATAAAGTTTACTAAAAAAATAAACCCCTATCGAAAAAAGTAGCAAAATAGCAGTTACCAATGCCATGAATTGGTAAGTAAGTCTTGAGCGAATATTGATCATCAATTTGGCATTTTCAGTACGTAACCCATTCCAATTTGCGTATGTAATAGTTTGGTATCGAAATCTTTATCAATTTTTTTACGGACAAAATTCACATATACTTCTATGACATTCGTTCCTGTATCAAAAGTTACGTCCCAGATTTTTTCAGCTAATTCGGCTTTAGAAATTACTCTTCCCTGATGTCTGATAAAGTACTCTAATAATGAAAACTCTTTGGCAGTTAATATGATTTCTTTGCCCGCTCTCGAAACACTTTTGGTGTCTAAATCCATTTCTAAATCCGCAATTTTCAACACATTTGCTGTTTGAATTGCCCCAATACTTCTACGAGTAAGGGCACGAATTCTTGCCATTAACTCTTTAAATTCAAAAGGTTTTACGAGATAGTCATCCGCTCCGCTGTCTAATCCAATAATTTTATCGTCGGTTGTGCCAAGTGCTGTCAGCAGAAGAATTGGGAAAGAAATGCCGTTTGCTCGTAGCTTTTTACAAAGCTCCAAGCCATTGATACCCGGCAAGATTATATCAGAAATGATTAAATTATAATGATTGCGTGAAGCCAATTGAAAACCCATCAATCCATCATAAGCAACATCTACTTCACATTGCTGTTCTTCAAGCCCTTGTTTGATGAGCTGCACCGTCTTTATTTCGTCCTCTATTACTAATATTCTCATACGATGTTATTTTGCTTTAATCAAAATTAAGGAATATTAAGCAGAAAGAACTACTCTAAAAATGGTAAAGAGTGGATTTTAAGGGAATTTTAATGTTTAATGAAGATTTATCAAATAGAAGAATTCGCCATTTATTTAATTTCCAGCAAAATAGATTTTACAATATCAAACCTTTCTATCGTTAATAAATGTCCATTTTCTGGCAAATAAATTAACCGCCTCGGAGCATTTTTTAAAGCATCAGATACAAATTGTCCATTGGTTGTTTCTATAACCCAATCTTTTCCACCTTGTAAAATAGTCACAGGGCAAGTAATTTTCTCCCAAGACGGTAGTAATTTCTTTAATTCAGCTACATGGCTAAATTTTTCGCTACTAGCAGTATTAATATATTGTGGTAAAAATAGCCTTGAAAACTTGGTATTAACAGGCTTAGAAAACCACCAAAACTTTTCAGTGGATGGGTCACAAGCGGGAGAAACTACGATTAATTCTTTTATTAGTTTAGGGTAATCGGCTGCCATTCTTGCCGCAATTCCTGCGCCATACGAACGCCCAAACAATACTACTTTCGTTGGATTTTTATGTTTGATGATTTCATACAATATTTTGGCTTGCTCTTCAATAGAAGTAACCGTTTTGCCAGATTTGTTATAACCAGCACGGTCGGGGACAACAATTTGATATTTTTTTAACAACAAACTATCCGATAAAAATTCTTTATAACCAAACCAAGCACCGGGTGCACCATGAATCAAAAAAAGCATTGGTTGAGTGCTATCACCAGCAGAAGCGTAAAAATACTTTTTTCCTGCAAAATTTAAGTATGAAAATTGAGGTTTGGGCGGATGTTCAATATAATACTTATCGACTGCCTTATCATTCATTTTGAAACCTTTCAAACATGAAAAACAACTTAACAATAAGATAGATATACAGAATTTATGAAATGTCTTCAAGAAAATGTTTCTGATTTAATGATAAATTTATTTTGTTCCACTCTATTGTTTTGGTTTGTGGAAACTGCCTGATGGCACAATCTTGAATTTTACAATGATGGCAACATTCTGGCAAACAAGGGTCTGCATGAATGAAAAACTCAACGTTTGAATCAAATTCTTTTCCTAAAATCTCTTCAAATTCATGCACAGTATCATGTACTCTATCTAAAACCCAATAATTAGGAAGCGTAAGATGGCAATCAATATGCAAATCAGCCCCATATTGTTGTATTCTAAGGTTGTGAACATCAATCCATTCAGCTTTTTGATTATTTTTTAAGATTTCAACCATGCTGTGAAGTGTACTATCATTCGTTTCGTCCATTAAACCACCGATAGATTTCCTCATGATTTTAATGCCACTGATTCCCATAAAAATGGCAAAAATAATCGAAGCAACACCATCAATCCATAAAGCACCCGTCAGAATAATTAAGCCAATGGCAACAATTAAAATAATTCCACTCAAAGCATCTAATTTCAAGTGTTTTCCATCGGCAATCAATGTCGGAGAATTTTGTTTTTCTCCTTCTTTTTCTATCACATATCCTAAATAAAAGTTGATAATTGCCCCAGCTGAAATGATGACAATGCCTATATTAAGGTCGTTCAAAGGCAAAGGATTGACAAAACCTTGTACCGAGTGAAAAATGATAAAAATACTTGCCAAAGTAATCAGCACGCCTTCTAATCCCGCTGAAAAAAACTCAATTTTCCCATGACCATAAGGATGATTCAAGTCTTTCGGTAACGATGCTAAAAAAACAGCATAAAAAGCAAAACCGCTGGCTACTACATTAATAATTGATTCTAGGGCATCCGTTAAAATAGCACTAGAATATGTTAAGTAATAAGCAATAAATTTTACAATCATCAATATTGTACTAACTACAAATGATGTAAGGATTAATCTATATTTAGTGGACATTATTCAAATATTTAAGCACAAAGGTACGAAATTCAAATTTTAATTTTAGAACTTACTATTATACCTTTGCAAAATGACAAATTTTGAAAATCCTTGGAAGACGGTTTCGTCTCGTGAAGTATATGATAATCCGTGGGTAAATATTCGCCACGAAGAGGTAATAAAACCTAACGGCGAAGCAGGTATTTACGGTGTAGCTCATTTTAAAACAAGAGCTGCTGCAATTTTACCGCTCGACGAAAACAATAACACTTGGCTAGTTGGTCAATACAGATACACATTGGACGAATACTCTTGGGAAATTCCTATGGGTGGAGGTTCTTTTGAGGAAGATATTCAAGAATCGGCTCGCCGTGAATTGAAAGAAGAAACAGGAATAGAAGCTAAAAAATGGACTGATTTAGGAAGACTTCATACTTCAAATTCTGTAACAGACGAAGTTGGCTTTATGTTTTTGGCAGAAGATTTAACTTTTGGAGAATCTGAACCAGACGACACCGAAATTTTAGTGTTAAAAAAAGTAAGCTTGGAAGAAGCAGTTAGAATGGTAATGGATTCTGAAATCACAGACTCATTAAGTATTGCAACAATTCTGAAAGTGGCACGTTTGAAAGGAGTCTAATTTTATGATGAATGCAATTGTTTTTGGTTTCCTTTATGGATTCTTGTTATGCTTTACTTTTGGTCCGGCTTTTTTCAGGTTAATACAGACAAGTATTGACAATGGTTTTAAAAGAGGTGTTTTGATTGCTGGAGGAGTAACAGTAGCCGATGCCATTTTGATGTTTTGTGCAGTATTTGGGACGAGTTTCTTACCAAAACTTCAATATTTTAATCTCGGTATTGCCTTAGTTGGTGCATCTATTTTGTTTATTTTAGGTTTCAATAGCTTATTCAAACAGCAAACGCAATTGGTATATCCTAAATCAAAATTGGGTTCGTTTCTATATTATTTTACTTCTGGTATCCTTTTAAATTTACTAAATCCTTCCAATTATATTGCTGTTTTTGCCACTTCTACCTATCTCAGTAACGTAGAAGGCTTTTCAATCAATGAAACCATCGTTTTTTTTGTAGCAAGTTTATTTGCCACGATGTTAGCGGAATCGCTTATTGCATTCTATGCACAAAAAATGAAGAGAGTTTTAACTGCCAACATCTTAAAAAGAATCAATCAAGTTGCAGGCATTATCTTTATTATTTCTGGAATTCTAATACTTTGGAAACAGTTTTGGTAGGAATTCAGCAGAAAAATTGGTTAATGATATTTTTTACTTACTGATTTTCGCAGATATAATTGTCTGCGAAAATTAGCAAGTAAAACCTTCAAACTATTACTTAATATACGCTTCCCATTCAGCGATTAATTCTTTCTTTTTCAATACTCTTGGGAATTTATGTTGCCCACCAGTTTTACCTTTTGATTCCATAAAATCATAAAATGTTTTTACTGGTAAAACCGTAATTTCTAATCCTTTTAAGGCATGTTTTCTTTCTACAGGATAATCATCATTGATTTTACAAAGTGTTTCATCAATGAATTTTAGTAAGTCCTGAGCATCAACTTTATCGTCTGTACCAACATACCAATGATGACCGAAAGTTTCTTCTAATCTTTTACCAACAACGGTAAATTCTCTGACGTCAATATTGAAATTTTTACAAGCCAATTCAATGGCTTTATTCATATTATCTACCGAAAGGTGTTCTCCACAAAGACTTAAAAAGTGCTTTGTTCTTCCAGTAATGATAATTTCTGCATTTTTCTTATTGGTAAATTTAATGGTATCACCAATCAAATAACGCCAAGCACCCGAAACTGTAGAAATCAACAAAGCATATTCTTTGCCTTCTTCTACTTCATCAATCATCAATGTTTCTGGATATTGAACCATACTTCCGTCTTCATCAAAATTGCGGTCATTAAATGGAATAAATTCAAAGAAAATTCCATTGTTTAACACCAATTGCATATCGCTATTGGGATGCGTTTGATATGCCAAGAAACCTTCGGAAGCCAAATAAGTTTCGATATAAGTAATCGGGCGGCCTAATAATTTTTCAAATCCTTTTTTATAAGGTTCAAAACTTACGCCACCGTGACAGTAAATTTCTAAATTCGGCCAGATTTCATGGATATTTTTCAAATTATACTCTTTGATGATTTTCTCCATCAAAATCTGAATCCATGCAGGTACTCCTACAATAAAACCAATATCCCAATCTTTAGCTTTCTTCGTAATTTTATCTAGCTTTTCACTCCAATCAGCCGTTTCTGCAATGGTTTTACCCGGTTTATAGAAACGTTCAAACCAAAAAGGGATTTTCCCTGCGGTTATACCGCTTAAATCTCCTTCAAAATAATCGCCTTTGTCTTGCAGTTTTGTACTTCCTCCTAACATCAAATAGCCTTTTTCGTACAATTGAGAAGGTAAATTTTTATAAGCTGCCAATGCTAAAATCTGACGAATAGAAGTTCTATGAATGGCTTTTACCATATCCTTCGTTACAGGAATATGTTTTGAGGAAGCTTCGGAAGTACCAGAACTTAAGGCAAAATACTTTACGTTTCCCACCCAAGAAACGTTCTTTTCTCCTGCTAAAGTTTTATGCCACCATTCCGCAAACATTTTATTGTAATCGTAAACAGGGACAAGTTTTTTATATTTTGTATAGAATTCTTTATCGTCTGAAAACAAAGCAGCATTCATGATTTCCTCAAAATGATACTTTTCTCCGAACTGAGTAAAACGTCCTTTGTTCAATAATTTCACAAGTGTTTTACGCTGAAGTTTCGCTAAATTAGATTTTGGGCGTTTCATCAAACTCGTTAACCCAATACCTCTTTTTAAAATATTTCCGACTATTGCCATTGTTCAGGAATTAATTGCTACAAATTTAAAATTGTTGTTAAAACCATTCTTTAATGGTGTCAAGTGCTTGATAATCTGTCAAATCAAATTTTGCGGGAACAATCGACACATAGTTTTCAGCCAAAGCATCTTCGTCATTTCCGCCAGCGGTATCATCATTTTGAAGGAATCCGTCCATCCAATAATATTTTTTGCCATAAGGGTCTTGTCTTTCTTGGAAAGTCTCACGATACAAAGCATCCGTTTGGCGACAAATTTTAATTCCTTTGATGGCTTCTTCTGATTTTTTCGGGAAATTCACATTCAAAGCAATGCCTTTCGGTAAACCATTTTGAAGTACTTTCTTGGCAATCTGAACGATGTATTCTTCTGTATGAGAGAAATCTGCATCAGCCCCAAAATCACATAATGAAAAACCAATGGCTGGAATTCCTTCAATTGCCGCTTCAATCGCCGCCGACATTGTTCCACTATAAATTACTGAAATTGAAGAATTTGAACCATGATTAATGCCAGAAACAACTAAATCTATCTTTCTACCTTTCAACAAAAAGTGTTTCCCAAATTTGATACAATCAGCAGGAGTACCACTGCATTGATAAGCTTCTACGTTTGGTAAAAAATCTTTTACTGGATTCACTCTGAGCGGTCTGTCTAACGTAATGGCGTGCCCCATGCCAGATTGGTGGCTATCGGGTGCTACTACGACTACCTCCCCGATTTTCGACATAATTTCTGCTAATGTTTTTATCCCTTTCGCCGCTATTGAATCATCATTAGCAATCAATATGAGTGGTTTTTGCATTGTTTATAAACAGTATTTTTAATTTCTATACTTGCTGAATCAAATTTAAATTTTGACATTCTAACATTCTAATTATTATCATTAAATATCCAATAATAATACTAAAATATCTTTACTTTTGAATCTCAAATCAAATATAGGTAGTTTTGTTGTGGTGACGAAATTACAATAATCATTCATGTTAAAATTCATAGGTCAACTCATTCTACAATTTTCAGGCTGGAAAGCTATTGATAATACACCTAATGGCGTAAAATCTTACCCACGTGCGGTCATCATCGCAGCGCCTCATACTTCCAATTGGGACTATCTCTACTGCATGGCAGCTATCTATTCTGTAGAACTTCCCATTCGGTATTTAGCAAAAGATTCGCTCTTTAAATTTCCATTAGGAATACTTATGCGTGCTTTAGGCGGTATTCCTGTCAATAGAAAGCAAAAAAATAATTTGGTGGACGAAATGGCTAAGCTATTGAGCAATTCAAACAAAAACGTACATTTGATTGTTCCTGCGGAAGGAACACGCTCATACACAAGCGAATGGAAATCAGGATTTTACCATATTGCAGTAAAAGCACAAGTACCCATTGTATTAGGTTTTTTAGATTTCAAGAAAAAAGAAGCTGGCTTTTTAGATGTATTTTATCCAACAGGAAATTATGCAACAGATTTGGTTGCAATTCAAAAATATTACTTGAATATTACGCCAAAATATCCTGCGCTATTTTCATTAAAAGACCAAAAATTTGATTAAAATGAGTAATTATAACATTGAAAAAGCTCAATTACAAGATTTGTCCATCATTCAGCAAATTGCGAATGAAACTTGGAGACCCACTTACGGAAGTATTTTAACGGAAGAACAAACTTTATTTATGCTAGAAATGATGTACAGTACTGCATCATTAACCAAACAATTCGAGACTAATCATTTTTATATTTTCACTGATAACGAAAAACCTGTAGGATTTTCAGGCATTGAGAAAATTGGGCAAATGATAAAATTACACAAGATTTACTTCTTGCCAGAAACACAAGGAAAAGGCTTTGGAAAAATCATGATTGCAGAAATTGTAAAAATAGCGCAAAACGAAAATTGTGAATTCATCGAATTGAACGTTAACAGAAACAACAAAGCAAGAAATTTCTATGAAAAATTGGGTTTTGAAGTATTTAAAGAAGTAGATGTTAATATTGGAAATGATTTCTGGATGAACGATTATGTAATGCGTAAACCCGTTTAATAAGCCAAGTCAATGAATCTAAAAGCCATTAATACTAAAGGTAAATTAAGAATTTATGCCCTTTCGAATGAAACTTCTTTAGCTTTACCGCTCATCGAAGGAGGCATCAGTGCTGGTTTCCCTTCGCCTGCAGCAGATTTTTTAGATTCCACTATCGACCTCAATAAGTATTTAATCAAACATCCTTCTACTACTTTTATCGCTATTACAGATGGCGTTTCTATGACAGACGCTGGCATTGCTGATAAAGATTTGCTAATTGTAGATAAATCACTTGAACCATCAGACGGTAAAATTGCGGTTTGCATTTTGAATGGTGAATTTGTTTTGAAACGCTTGAAAGTTGACAAAGACGGCATTTGGCTGATGCCTGCCAACGAAAATTATAAGCCTACAAAAATTACAGAATATCACGATTTTGAAATTTGGGGAATTGTTACTTTTTCCATTCAAAAGCATTAAAATATGTTTGCTTTAGTTGATTGCAATAATTTTTACGCATCCTGCGAAAGAGTTTTTCAGCCTAAACTGAGAAACCAGCCTATTGCTATACTTTCGAACAATGATGGTTGTGTGATTTCCAGAAGTAACGAAGCCAAAAATGCAGGAGTGCCAATGGGTGCACCAGCTTATAAATTCCAAGATTTTTTCGAGAAAAAGAAGATTCATGTCCTTTCTTCCAATTATGCACTTTATGGAGATATGAGTAACCGTGTAATGAATCTACTTGCAGAGTTTACACCTGACATCGAGATTTACAGTATCGACGAAGCTTTTCTAAAATTTGAAGGCTTTGAAAAATATTTCGATTTACAGGAATATGGCAAACAGATTCGTTACAGAGTAACCAAAGGTACAGGAATTCCTATCAGTGTTGGCATTGCTCCTACCAAAGCCCTTTCAAAAGTAGCGAATAATATTGCTAAAAAATTCTCTGAAAAAACAGGCAACGTTTATGTAATTGATACAGATGAAAAACGTATTAAAGCCTTAAAATGGTTGGCGATAGAAGCTGTTTGGGGAATTGGTTACAAACTTGCAAAACGTTTGAAAGCTGTAGAAATACAAACTGCTTTTGATTTTGTAAATTGTAAAGAAGAATGGGTAAAAAAAGAAATGGGAGTTGTTGGACTTCGTTTATACAAAGAATTACAAGGAATAAATTGTTTAGACCTCGACGAAGTAGCTGACAAAAGGAACATCGCAACCACCAGAAGTTTTGAAACCAATTATAAAGACTACGAACTTATCAAAGAAAGAATAGTCACTTTTACAGTAAGCTGTGCGGAGAAATTAAGAAAACAAAAAGCTTGTTGCAATGCGATTGTAGTTTTTCTTCGTACCAACAGCCATAGAAAAGAATTAGCACAATACAACAGAAGTCATTTTCTTGCACTACCGTTTCCAACGAATTCCAACATTGAATTAGCTAAATTTGCGACAGAAGCCTTAGATAAGATTTTCAAAAAAGGTTTTGAATATAAAAAAGCTGGAGTAATTCTAACAGATTTTAGCCCGGAAGGCTCTCAACAAATGAATCTCTTTGAAAACAGCAATCCAAAACACAAAAAGCTAATGGAAACTGTTGATAACATTAACAGAAAAATGGGCGCAATTAAAGTAAAATTAGCTACACAAGATTTAAAACGTACTTGGAAAATGAAACAAGAGAAATTATCACCCAAGTACACCACCAAAATTACCGATGCAATTAAAGTAAAGGCTTTAGATTTTTAATTTCTCTTGCTTTGCATAAATCATTTTTCTTTAGCAGTCATCTACTTCTCAAAACTAAATCCACTATCCAAAATTTTCAATACTCTTTGCTTTTTCCATGCTTCTACGTCGTTCATTGCTACTTTTTCAACGATATTTCTTTCGTCTAAATTTGAAATATCTGAACTTCCAGATTCCGATAAAACTTGTTCAATCGCCTTTTTTAATACTGCTAAAGAACCGCTCAGACCACGATTTACAGCTAAATCTACTCTGAAAGCAATTCCGCCTTCAGTACTCATAATTTGATTTAAAGAATAAGCATTCCCAAAAATTGAAATCATTACCGAAGATGAAACTGCTTTGAAAACATATTCTTCTAAAGCAATTTCTACTTGTACGCAAATCATCGTTGGTCTGAAAGCACTGGCAATAAATGCGCCTGTCAATCTTAAATCGTTGGCTACTTCTAAATATGCTGCATCGCCTTCTTTCGTACCGCCATTGGTTTCTACTTGAAAAATTGGCGTTCCGAAACTTTGAATGTCCATTCCATATTGCGAGAAACATTCATTAAAAACGTCTTCGTCTCTTTCTTTCAATCGTGCTAATACTCTGGTAAGCATCGAACCACTAGCCACTGCACCTGTAAACTGAATAAAACCAAATGAAAAAATGGCTTTGTCATAACTATTGACGGCATCAAAACAGCCTTCATTTTTAGAAATATATTTCAGAATATCTGCATAAAAAGGTTCTTGACAAATATCCAGAAACATGTTTTTATTTTCATCAAAGCTAGATTTTCCTGCATAACTTACTCCTCTCGGATTTACTTGATTGGGCGAAGGATATACATCACGCATGGTTCCAGTGTGCATAAATCCATCTGGGCTAGGAAAACTGATTACATAAGTATTGTAAGAACCTTTGTTTTCTTGCTGTACTTGAAATACTTGTCGGCGTTGAAAAACTGAGTTTCCATAATCTGCGACAGCATTAAAAGGTTCATCATTTGAGGAATTGTTCTCTGAAAAAGAATCAGATGAATCAACCACTAAAACCTGTCCGATAGACAAATTAGTTGAAACTAAACCATTCAATGCTGTAAGTTGATCTACAGAAATTCCGTATTTTTTTGAGATACTGTAAAGTGTTTCCTTGGGCTGGACTGTGTGTGTCATTTTGTCATAGTTAGTTTTAAGATTGTATCTAAAATTAACTAAAATAAAATTTTCAATGGTTCTAAGTTCAAAATAATTATTAAGCGGTAACAAGACGACAAAACCTTTATTTATTTTTACTTAAAATGCAATATATTTCCGATTTTAAAAATAAATCAAATATTTTCGTAATTTAGTAAATCAAAACAGGTATAATATTAGCAAATACTCTTTAGTTAAATAGTATATTGATTAACGACAAAATACGAGTACAACTTTTGTCTTATTATCCTTTATAAAATCTATCGTTATGTTAAAAAAAATAAGTATTTTACTTAGTCTTTCTTTTTCCATTCATTTCCAAACATCAGCGCAAGGAAATATTCATCAAGCCTCCACTGAGTACCAATATCCAACAGACCCATTGGTGAGAGAAAAATTAGAAACTTGGCGTGACCAAAAATTCGGAATGATTATTCACTGGGGTTTGTATGCCGTACCGGGCATTATTGAATCTTGGGAATTATGTTCTGAAGACTGGATTAGTCGTGACAGTACTCAAACGTATGATGACTATAAAAAATGGTATTGGGGTTTGAACAAGAAGTTTAATCCAACCAATTTCAACCCTGACCAATGGGCAGGTGCTGCCAAAGATGCAGGTATGAAATATGTGGTTTTTACGACAAAACACCACGATGGTTTTTCAATGTTTGATACAAAATACTCTGACTTTAAGATTTCAAACGGGCCTTTTGCACAAAATCCAAAAGCAGACGTAGCCAAATATGTTTTTGAAGCTTTCAGAAAACAGAATTTTATGATTGGTGCGTACTTCTCGAAACCAGATTGGCATTCAGAATACTTCTGGTGGAATCGTTATGCAACGCCAGACCGCAATGCCAATTATGATATTCGTAAAAATCCTTGGCGTTGGAACAAATTCAAAGAGTTTTCTTACAACCAAATTCAAGAATTGATGACTGGTTACGGAAAAATGGATATTCTTTGGCTTGATGGCGGTTGGGTACGTCCTTTAGAAACTGTAACGGATGAAGTAAGAGCTTGGGGAGCGGCTATTCCAGCTTTCAGTCAAGAAATTGATATGCCAAAAATTGCTTCAATGGCTCGTAAAAATCAGCCCGGTTTATTAGTGGTTGATAGAACTGTTCATGGAGAATTTGAAAATTATAGAACACCAGAACAAAGTATTCCTGCAACCAAATCAGACACTCCTTGGGAAAGTTGTATTACTTTAGGCGGTGCTTGGGGTTATGTACCGAATGATAATTTTAAATCAGCAACTAAAGTAATTCACTCTTTGATTGAAGTAGTTGCCAAAGGCGGAAGCTTATTATTGGGTGTTGGCCCAGGAGCAGACGGTACTTTGAACGACATCCAAGTTGCTCGTTTGAAAGAAATTGGTACTTGGTTGAATGCCAACGGGGAAGCCATTTACAATACCAGAACTACAGATATTTACAGAGATGGTGAAACATTTTTCACCAAAGGAAAAGATAATTCAATCTATGCTTTAGTAAGATTGTCAGAAGACCAAGTTATTGGTTCAACCATTACTTGGACAGGCAATGTGCCTGCTAAAGGAGCAAAAGTAATTTTATTAAGCGAAAAAGTAGCCGTAAAATGGAAAGCCGAAGGCGATAAAGTAACTGTTACTTTACCCGTTTCTTTCTTGAAAAAGTATAAAAATTATCCAAGTTTGGCTTTTAAATACTAATTATATCATGAAAAATGCTCTGATTTTATCAATTCCTTTTTTACTATTTTCTCAGCAAAACCACGCTTCCACTTTTCCAAAGTTAAGAGAGCCAATCGTAAAGAAAACAAGTAAAAAAACGGTTTCAGCTCCAAAACCAGTGTATCCAATTCCTACAAAAGACCAATTGGCCTATCAGGAAATGGAAACCAATGCCTTTATCCATTTTACAACCAACACTTTTACAGATTTGGAATGGGGAAATGGAGACGAAAGTCCAGCGATATTTAATCCAACGGCTTTGGATGCAAACCAATGGATAAGTACTTTGAAAGAAACAGGCTTTAAAGGAGCGATTCTTACTTGTAAACACCACGATGGTTTTACGCTTTGGCCAAGTAAATTCACAGAGCATTCTATCAAAAACAGTCCTTACAAAGGTGGAAAAGGCGATGTAGTAAAAGAAACGGCAGAGGCTTGTAAGAAATTCGGCGTAAAATTTGGCGTTTACTTATCTCCGTGGGATAGAAACCATGCTGATTATGGTAAACCAGAATACATTACTTATTATAGAAATCAATTGCAGGAATTATTCAGTACTTACAAACCTGTTTTTGAATTATGGTTTGATGGTGCAAACGGTGGAACTGGCTATTATGGCGGAGCAAGAGAAGCACGCAAAATCGACGGAAAAACCTATTACGATTGGCAAAATACCATTCCGATGGTTAGAAAAATGCAGCCTGATGTTATCTTTTTTAGCGATGCTGGACCAGAAATACGTTGGTGCGGCAACGAGAAAGGTATTGCAGGCGAAACCAATTGGAATAATATTACGCCTGATACTTTGTACGCAGGAAAAGCTGGCATTGAACAATTGTTGAACACAGGTTCAGAAAACGGTACAACTTGGATTCCGAGTGAAATTGATGTTTCTATTCGTCCGGGTTGGTTTTATCATGCTAAAGAAGACGACAAAGTAAAATCTGCTGAAAGATTATTTGAAATTTATCTTTCTTCAGTGGGTAGAGGTTCAAATTTATTGTTGAACATTCCACCAGACCGCCGTGGACTTTTCCATGAAAATGATGTAAAAGCCTTGAAAGGTTTTAAAGCTTTATTAGACAAAGAATTTCAAACTAATTTAGCCTTGAAAGCTTCTGTAAAAGCAAGTGCAGTACGTGGAAATGCTCCTCTGTTTTCAGCAAAAAACGTGGTTGATGGCAATAAAGAAACCTACTGGACAACCGACGACGAACATAAATCTGGTAGTTTAGAAATTAATTTAGGAGGAAATAAAGCTGTAAAATATGTACTCTTGCAAGAATACATCAAACTCGGACAAAGAGTAAAAAGCTTTAACGTAGAAGTTTGGAAAAATAACGCTTGGCAAGAAGTTGCCTCTGCGACAACGATTGGCTATAAGAGAATCTTGAAATTAGATGGCGTTGAAACCAGCAAAGTAAGAATCAACATCAAAGATGCAAAGGCTTGTCCTGTGATTTCTAATGTGGCGGTTTATTAAGCTGTGAGCTATCAGCAATGAGCCTTGAGCTTTTTAATTGTCAATAAGAATTGCTCACGACTCATTGCTCAAAGCTTTTAGCTTCCTGAAAAATAGCAAACGACTGGTTTTTAAACAATCAGTCGTTTTTTTACGATTGATTTTAGGTTTTAAAAATAATGTTTCGTGTATAAGTTTATTACACAGAGTTTAGCAGAGCTTTTAGTGAGTTTCACAGAGGATTTTGTTACAATGTTTCTCCGTGAAACTCTGTGTATTCTCAGTGTTCCTCTGTGTCTTTTATAAAATTGTCCAGGAGTCAGATAAAAAATTACTCATTCACTCACTCACAATTAAATGAAATCAATCACATTACTTTTCCTGTGTTTTTCGTTCAGTGTGTTTTCGCAACCGAAAGCTACATTGGTGAAGGCTGAATATATCTTTGCTGTTCCTCCTACTCCTGCTTGCCATGCTTCCACGATTGTTGAATTATCTAAAAATACATTCATGGCTTCATGGTTTGGCGGTAAGTATGAAAGTAGCCCAGATGTTGGAATTTGGATTGCTACCAACGAAAAAGGCAAATGGAGCGAAGCCAAACAAATAGCCGACGGAGTAATCAACGATACGCTGAGATATCCTTGTTGGAATCCAGTTTTGTTCAAAACCAAAGCAGGTAAACTTTTACTTTTTTATAAAGTAGGCAAAAATCCAAGAGAATGGTGGGGAATGAAAATGACTTCTGACGACAATGGCAAACATTGGACTAAAGCAGAAAAATTACCTGACGGAATATTGGGCCCTATCAAAAACAAACCTTTTCAGTTAGCCAACGGAGAAATTTTATATCCTTCGAGTACTGAAAGTTTGGACGAAAAACTATGGAATATTCATCTTGAGAAATCAGATAAAAATGCTAAGACCTTCCAAAAAATCAACATTGCTTGCGATACTTTTGGTGTAATTCAGCCCAGTATTTTACAGTATTCAGGTAATAAATTACAGTTACTTTGTCGTTCAAGACAAAATGCAATTGTACAAACTTGGTCGAGCGACAATGGAAATACTTGGTCTCCATTAACGCTTACAAATTTGCCCAATCCCAATTCTGGAACAGATGCGACTACTCTTAAAAATGGTTTACAAGTATTAGTGTATAATCCACTCAAAAAAGGAGCAGATTGGTTTAATGGTCGCTATAAATTAAATGTAGCTATTTCAAAAAATGGTACAGATTGGCAAGATGTTTATACTTTAGAAGATGAAAAAGAAGGCGAGTTTAGTTATCCAGCCATTATTCAAAGTACAGACGGATTGGTACATATTACTTATACGGCTAATCGAAAAAACATTAAACATATCGTTTTAAAAATCAATCAATAGTGTTTCAACAAAAAAGGTGTTGCCGAATTCAGCAACACCTTTTTTGTTTTTAGCGACGACGTCCACCGCCACTAAAACTTCTTCCACCACCACCTCCAAAACTACTTCTATTTCCTCCGCTATAGCTTCTGTTCTGAAAACTATTGTAAGAATTATTACTTTGTCGGTAGTTTTGATTACCACGGTTATAATTCCCATTGCTTCTATAAGCATCATAATAATTACGTGAGCCAGCAACCATCCCATTATTCACATATCGTGGCTGGCGAACGATTACGTTACGATAATAATTTCCAAAATGGTTATATAAATATGGATAGTTCATGTAATATCCTCCATTATAAAACCAATTAGAAAAACCATAGGCAGGAAAAGCACTAAACCCAAACCCGCCAAAACCATAAGACAAACCGAAACTTCCCCAATAAGCACCCGGATACCAAAGTGCTGAACCATACCAATATGGATAACCAAACCAATAAGAATATGGATTAGCATAGCCATAATTACCATTATAAACTACTTGTCCGTTTGGTAAAATATAGCCGTTACTTCTTGCAAAATCTTTCGCAGCTTGATTCAACTCTTGCTTTGCTTGAGGATTGTTTTCCAATTCTTTTTTATAAGCTGCCATTTGCGCTTGATTTTGTATCATCAAACTATCGTGCAAACTTGCCAATTGGCTTGTCAAACCTTCTTTGTCAGCTAGATATTGTTGCCCTAATTTAGTCGTCAAATCAAGATTATCTGTCAATAAAGCCAATACATCTGGATATTGAGACAGTTTTTTGAAAGCATCTTGGGTTGGATTATCCAAATTTTGAATCGCTTTATTGAAACTTTCTTGGGCTTGAAGATTTAATTTATCAGCTTCAATTAAATCCTCTTTATGATGACGATACAAACGCCAAGCGGCAGTTTCTAGGTTTTCGTCATTATTAGGTAATAGTTTTTTGATGTCATCTCTGCTTTGTCCAGAAGGCAAAGTAGCTAAAGTATGCGCTAATTCAGGAAAACGAGTAAGCTCATAAAACCAGCCTTGCTTTTTCTGACTGAAATCACTGATGAGTCCTTGAAAAGAAGCTTGTGTTTGATTTTTCTCTTGCTGTAATTGAGAAAGCGTTTGAGGGTACTGACTAGCCAATAAAATTGCCTGACGCACATCTGAATCATAGGATGCTACAGAATTTTGCATTCCTTTATCAGTTTCAAGTTGATTGGTCTGGCTAAAAGCATTGATATTAATGGATAATATAATTGCCATTAATAATGAAGTAGGAAGAATCCAACGCAATTGTGCGATTCTTCTAGTGGCTATGCCACCAAAAATCATGTTAGTTTTCATACTCTTTCTTTATTAAACGTTGTTTTAAATCGAATACTGCAATGCTATTTTCTTCAATCCTACCATCTTGTAAATAATACTTTTGCATATAATGCTATGTATTCAGAAGGATTTTAGAAAAATTTTGATGTTAAAAGGAAACGTTTTTTCAAAGATGAAAGAGTATGAATTAATGCTTATTAAGTGGTTAATCAAATAAAAAACGGACATTCTATCTGCTTTATTTTGAAATTGTAATAAAATTATTTTCTAAGCAAATTCTAATCTTAGATTAAGCTGTCATTAAGTTGCGAGTTTCAAATTTGCATTGTCAAAACGGTTTTTACCTCATCGTTTAATTATTTTCCAACCTAAAACTCATACAATTATGGATACATTAGCAGTTCAGAAAATACTTGTTCCGATTGACTTTAGCGATTCTTCTATGAATGCTCTTCACACCGCTATTGAAGTAGCTAAAGGTCAGCAAGCACAATTAATTTTGTTGCACATTGTCAATATTAATCCATTGTTAGATATTGATGATGGTAAGATGATTAATGATGCTAATTTGCAAGATCACCTCGATACTCATCATACCAATCTTAGAAAATTAGCGGATAAAATAACCCACGAAGAATTTATTGATTGCAGAGCATTTATCAGAACTGGCTTGGTGCATTCAGAAATAGTAAGAGCAGCTGTTGATTTTTATGCAGATTTAATCATTATGGGAAAACATGGTTTATCAGGTATTAGTGAATTTTTGATTGGCTCAAATACATTTAATGTACTGAAAAATGCTTTTTGTCCAGTACTTACCATCCCGTCTCATCAAAAATTTGAAGCTTTCAAAACAGTGGTTTACCCAATTCGTCCTGTAGAAGGCGCTTTAGAAAAATATGATTTAGCCAGAAATATTGTTCGTGAAAACAATGCCGAATTAGTGGTGATAGGTTTATTAGATAATGCCGATAAAAAAAGCTTTGAAATGCTCAATTCAGAAACGGCACAACTTAATAAAAAACTCAAAGAAGATAAAATGGAAGCACAGACCTACTATTATTACTGTAATTCTGTAGCAGAAAAAGTACTTGAAAAAACAAGTGATTTCATGGCTGATTTACTGATTATCACTGCCACAATCGACCGTCAGATTCAAGATTATGTAATAGGACCATTTGCAAAGCAAATCCTACATTATGCAAGAGTACCCGTTTTGTCAATTCGTTCGAAATCTTCAAAAAATACCGATATTAGTTCAGTTGATAGTCATGATAATCATTATCCTGCATCAATGCTTGGAATTATATAATAAAATATGCACAAGAACCATTAATTAGTTATAATTTAATTATCAAATTATCCTCAGAGTGATTAATACCACCTTAAATTTCTAAAGTCATGGAAAATCTTAGTATCAACAACATTTTAGTTCCTATTGACTACAGTAAAACATCATTAAATGCGCTGGATTATGTTGTCAATTTGAGTCACAATTATCAATCAACACTTCATTTATTGCATATCATCGACCCTGATACTTATTTGAGTATCAGTGAAAATGGATTAGAGCTGGATTTAAGTCGAGAAAGTATTATTCAACGAGAAAAAAGGAAATTGGCAAAATTGGCTGACTCAATTGCAGAAAAAGAGCAATTAACTGTTTATTTCCATTGTGTTGTTGGAGAAGTAGTCAGAGAAATCATCCACATCGCTGAACAAATTTCGGCTGATATGATAGTGATGGGCACGCATGGCATTTCTGGTTTCAAATCATTTTTTATGGGAACGAATGCCTTTGAGGTAAGTAAAAAATCATCTTGCCCAGTACTCACAATTCCGACTGGTAAAAAATGGAGAAATTTTGAAAAAGTACTTTTCCCAGTGCGTACAATTCCGAATGCTTTACACAAGTATGAATTCGCTAAAAAAATTATTGCGAAACATCAATCCGAACTCGTCATTCTGGCTTTATTGGATAACGACAGTGCGAAAAAAACAAATTATTTAGACCAAGAATTGAAGACTTTGAATGAAAAATTGATAGAAGACAACATCAAAGGTTATTCTATTTTTTCTTATACGGATTCACTTGCTTACACGGCACTGAAGAAATCGGATGAATTAGAAGTCGATTTAATGATTATTACAGCAGATTTCAATTACTCCATCGAAGATTATTTTGTTGGCCCTTTCGCTCAACAAGTACTAAATCATGCTAAAATTCCTATTTTGTCGATAAGACCACAAGAAAGTACTTTAGTAACAGAGAAAGTATTGGTCAATGAGAATCATGATAAACAGTAAATAAAAACAAGAGTCATCCCGAATTTTGTGATTTTAAATTCGGGATGACTCTTGTTAATTTCTCATTAATACCCACGTGCTAAATTTGCAATATTTATCAAAGCTTCTTCTTTCTCAAATCTTTCAAGGTTTTCTGTAAAAAACTTAATCTTATCCAAATTTTCCTCAGCCCAGCCTCCAGAAGTATGTTGTGTTAGCAAAACATTAGGCATTTGCCAAAGTGGATGTTCAACTGGAATCGGTTCTTTTGCTGTTACATCTAAAACTGCTCCGTAAATTTGGTTATTTTTCAGTATTTCAATCAAAGCTTCTTCATCCACTGCCGAACCTCTTCCAACATTCACAAAAAGGGCAGACGGTTTTAACATTTGTAATCTGGTTTTGTTCAGCAAACCAATTGTTTCTGGCGTTTCTGGCAAAGTAGCAACCAAAATATCGGTTGTAGGTAAGTACTCATCCAAATTCACCACTGTTTTAGAATCCAACACGGTGGTTTCGCAATTAAAACCGACTAATAAATCCTTTACTTTTTGTCCGATAGCCCCAGCACCCAAAACCAGTACTTTGGCATTATTCAATAAATGTAAACTTGAGCGCAAAGGAGTACCAATCCATTTAGCTTCAGTTTGAAGCTTGGATAAATATGCTACACCACGATACATTGCTAAAATCCCAGCCACAGCTGTTTCTGCTACAGATTGTCCGAAAAATCCTTTCAAATTCGTGATTTTAAAAGTATAATTTTCTAATTGTTGGTAAGGGTCAAGTCCAGCAGAATGCAATTGAAGCCATTGTAATTTACTAGTTTTTTGAGCCCAAGCCAAAGGCACATTTCCCAAACAAATGTCTGCACTTAGAAATTGTTCTTCTCTATTTTCTGGCAAAATTTCTTCTCCGATTAGTAATTCGTATTTCCAAGCTAATTGTTCTTTAATGACCAAAACTTCGCTAGCTTCAAATTTGGTATGGATGTATATTTTCATGCTTAATCTCTTAAATATTATTGCTGTTTTAAATGGTATTTTGTCAGTTTTAAAAAATATTATCTGCTAGTATGACAATAAAAAAAGCAGCTCTGCCATTATGGCACAAAAAATCGCTAAAAAAACTACTGGCATTAAGATTGTTGAAAGTAAGGAAATCTCTATCTGTTGATGCAATGATTTTAAAGAATCAATGCTTAAACAGAAGAACAAAAATAGGTAAACATTCTTGTAAGCCTCTTTATTGTAAAATTAAAAATCTTATTCATATACTTAATTAAAATTAAAAATGGGAAAAATTATCGGTATTGACTTAGGAACAACCAACTCTTGCGTAGCTGTAATGGAAGGTAACGAGCCAGTCGTAATCGCTAACTCAGAAGGTCGTCGTACTACACCTTCAATCGTTGCATTCTTAGATAATGGTAACGGTGAACGTAAAGTAGGTGACGCTGCCAAACGCCAGGCTATCACTAATCCTAAAAACACAGTTTCTTCTATCAAACGTTTCATGGGTAAACGTTATACAGAAGTAGGAAGCGAACTAAAAACAATTGCTTATACTGTTGAGCAAGGTTCAAACGATACTCCACGTGTTCGCATCGGCGACCGTCTTTATACGCCTCAAGAAATTTCGGCTCAGATTTTAACGAAAATGAAACAAACTGCCGAAGATTATCTTGGACAGACTGTTACTGAAGCCGTTATTACTGTTCCAGCATATTTTAATGATGCAGAACGTCAGGCTACGAAAGAAGCTGGACAAATTGCAGGTTTAGAAGTAAAACGTATCATCAACGAACCTACTGCGGCAGCTTTAGCTTACGGTCTTGACAAAGGCGGTAAAGATATGAAAATCGCTGTATTCGACTTAGGTGGTGGTACTTTCGATATTTCAGTGTTAGAATTGGGTGATGGCGTATTTGAAGTAAAATCTACTGACGGTGATACTCACTTAGGTGGTGACGACTTCGACCAAGTAATCATCGAATGGTTAGCAAACGAATTTAAAAACGACGAAGGTGTTGATTTGCGTAAAGATGCAATGGCTCTTCAACGTTTGAAAGAAGCTGCTGAAAAAGCAAAAGTAGAATTATCGTCAAGTGCTTCTACAGAAATCAACTTGCCATATATCTTCCCTGTGGACGGTATGCCTAAACACTTAGTACGTACTTTATCTCGTGCTAAATTTGAGCAATTGGCAGATTCATTGATTCAAAGAATGCTTGAGCCTTGTAAACGTGCGATGAAAAATTCGGGCTTTACAAATTCAGATATTGACGAAGTAATCTTGGTAGGTGGTTCAACTCGTATTCCAAGAGTAGTAGAAGAAGTAGAGAAATTCTTCGGAAGAAAACCTTCAAAAGGTGTTAACCCTGACGAAGCAGTAGCAATTGGTGCGGCTGTTCAAGGTGGTGTTTTAACTGGTGAAGTGAAAGACGTATTATTATTAGACGTTATTCCTTTATCGTTAGGTATCGAAACAATGGGTGGCGTTTTCACTAAATTAATCGAAGCTAACACTACAATTCCTACGAAGAAATCTGAAACATTCTCGACTGCTTCAGACAACCAACCTTCGGTAGAATTGAACGTATTGCAAGGTGAGCGTCCATTAGCAACTCAAAACCGTTCATTAGGACGTTTCCACTTAGACGGTATTCCACCAGCACCACGTGGCGTTCCTCAAGTAGAAGTTACTTTTGATATTGATGCTAACGGTATCCTTCACGTATCTGCAAAAGATAAAGGAACAGGAAAAGAAAGCAATATCCGTATCGAAGCTTCAAGCGGTTTGACAGATGCTGAAATCGAAAAAATGCGTCAAGAAGCGAAAGCTAACGAAGCAGAAGATAAAGCTGAACGTGAAAAAATCGAAAAGATTAACCAAGCTGATTCATTGATTTTCCAAACAGAAAAACAATTGAAAGAGTACGGTGAGAAATTATCAGCAGGTAACAAATCAGCGATTGAAGGTGCTTTAGAAGAATTAAGAACAGCACACGCTTCTCGTGATGCAGCTTCAATTGACTCAGCACTTGAAAAATTGAACAACGCTTGGGCAGCAGCTTCGCAAGAAATGTATGCACAAGGTAGCCCAGAAGGCGCTCAACCAACTGGAGATGCAGGACAACAAACTGCTGATTCAGGTTCTTCTTCACAAGCAGAAGATGTTCCTTTTGAGGAAGTGAAATAAGAAATAGCTTTGAGCCTTGAGCGATGAGCCATCAGTCACCGACTGATTTTTAGATATAAAGTGTTATAAAATCTCCTTTTAGGAATTCTTTCAATTTTTTGGAAGGAGATTTTGTAGCACTTTTTTTTTCGGAAATCTATCTAAGAAATAGTCTTTATTATTTCAGTTATATAAAAAGGTAGCTAAATAGATTTTAAACTAAACGTGGAATTATCTATAAATATTCACTTTCATGAATATTAAAGAAGACAATAAAAAACTATGCAAAAACTGGAACATTCGACTTAAGACTAATAATTGCACTTATTACTGGAATCTTTTCTGTATTATCATATTTTAGAAATGAAAAATTCAAAAAGCAAGCAATTGCTCAACTTTGGAGTTTATTTCAAAAACAACAGAATGGATACAAGGTAACTCAAAGTGCATTGGAGCAATATAAACATTTATATAAGGATAATCCCAATATCGATTTACTTTGGACTATTTCACGAGCTGAAACTTTCGACCAAAACATTTTTGAGGACATAATTTTACAAATCATACTAACGGATGATAATTTAACAAATGAACAAATAGATTTATATAGGATTCAAAATAGAATTTCCGAATATGATGTAAAGCTATTTAAAGCAATGTTGAATAAGCACCAAAAAACATGGATAGAAAAGATAATTGAAAAAACTAAAAATCTTGTAGGATTATAGTTAATCTCTATCTATTGTAAGTATAAAGCAAAGTGTCACTTATGCTAAACTTTAATTCAGTTTGATACGAACTATATTGTATCACCTCTTCATGTTTTTTGCTTTTGTATTTTCCTTATCTATAATCCTGACATCCCTTCGGGATTTTGATTTTACTTTTAGGAGGGTTTCAATTGATAAAACATTAATCCTTTGGAGTCTTTTTGCTTGTTCTGGGAAATAGGATTGGGTTTTAACCCAATCTTAATTAAAGAAAGAATCCAATCCCAAAGGGATGACAGAATTATAGCTCAGAGCATAATATTATTCCAAAAACCCTGAAAGGGTGATATAATGGGTTAGCCTTGTATCACCCTTTCAGGGTTTTTGTTTTTGCATTTTTCTTATTCTATAATCCTGACATCCCTTCAGGATTTTGATTTTACTTTTAGGAGGGTTTTAACCTTAATTAAAGAAAGAATCCCCAACTAGCTCAAGAGTCAAGTAAAGCATCACTCCTGCTAAACTTTAATTCATCAGTTTGAAACTGAACTAAACAAACGTCCAAGACACAGTCTTGAACGAGCTTCTGAGGAAAAGTAAAATAGCTCTGCGGAAAAATATTTTTGGATTGTGTAAAATGCAAAGCCTTCTGAGGAAAATTTAAATGGCTTTGCGGAAGATTATTTTTGAATTGCGGAAAAGTAAAATAGCGCTGCGGAAAAATATTTTTTGATTGTGTAAAATATAAAGCCTTCTGAGGAAAATGTAAATGGTTTTGAAGATTAATTAGCCTAAAACAGCATTTGGTAAACGGCTAATTTATTAAAAATCACCAATCTCCCATTTTACCTTTTCCATAAGGTAGAATGGGAAATTTTTATTGCGATTTATTGAAATATTGTTAGTTTTGAATATGGAAAAGAATTCTACAAAACAAGAAGGTAATCAGTACGATAAAATCGTAAAGGAGAATATTGAGAGCATCATACCTGCTTTGATGAATAGTGTTTTGGGTTTTAAGGTTAGTAAAGCAGAAGTGATAAAAGAAAAGCTTCAACAAACAAAAGAAAAAGAAGCAGATGCGTTAAGGATTGTAACTGACCCTAATGGTCAGAGGTTTATATTACATCTTGAATTTCAAGTAGATGATTATGCAAAAATGATTTATAGAATGATTGATTATTGGGGTTTGCTCAAATATAAATATCATTTACCTGTAAGACAATATGTGATTTTTATTGGAAGTGGCAAACCTAAAATGCAATCTATTTTGTCAGAAGATGGGAATTATTTTGAATTTAAAATGATTAATATTACTGAATTTGACTATAAACGCTTTTTAGTTTCAAATAATCCAGAAGAAATAATTTTAGCTGTTTTAAGTAATTTTGGTGAAGAAAAACCTGAAAATGCTTTAAACGAAATAATTCATAGACTTGAAGAAACCACTTCAGAACAAAGAACTTTTCAAAAGTATTTACGACAATTGCGAGTGTTATCTAAACTTCGTAAATTAGACCTAAAATTTGACGACATGATACAGAACATAGCCAAATATATTGATGCAGAAAACGATTATCTTGTCATCAATACCAAAAAGGAAATAGTTGAGAATCTTTTACGAGAAAGTGGTCTATCAGTAGACAAAATTGCAAAAATGGCAAAAGTCACTTTAGACTTTGTAAAGAACATTCAACAAAAACTCAATTCTGAAAAGTAATTTTTACAAATAAAATACAATCTCCCATTTTACCAAACCAATATGGCAAGATGGGAGATTTTTTATTGCCTATTTTTCTCTATTTTTGAGTAAATCAAATAGATAAGTAAATCGCACAAACTAAAAAACACTAGGTTAATATGAAGAATGAACATTTACACCATGCTAATCAAGCTAATAATACCAACAATGAACAAGAAATTTTATTAGAAAGAGTCGATAAAAAATATGCTGTAGAGGAGTTTCTAAACCTGATTGGCTATGAACGAGGTTTGTTGTTTACTGTTCGTGAATTGTTCCTTCGTCCCGGTAAAATGATTCACCATTTTTTGAATACTGATAGAAATGCTTGTACCAAGCCTGTCACTTTTTTGATTCTTTGCTCGGTAGTTTATAGTTTGATTACGAGCTATTTAGAAGTTGATGTACTCAGTGAAGAACAACTGAAAAAACAGTATGGTGCTTCTGGAGTAAATAATATAATGCTTTGGGTACAGAACAATTACGGATATGCCAATATTTTGATGTTAATTTTTATAGCCCTCTGGACAAAGATTTTTTTCAAAAAGTATTCTTATAATATTTATGAAATTGGCGTATTGCTATGTTTTATCATGGGCGAAGGTATGTTATGGTTTTCGTTGCATCCTATTATTGCCAAATTTATAAGTAATACTATTTTTGATACAGTCTTTTACACAGCTATTTTATTATATGCTGCTTGGGCTATTGGACAGTTTTTTGGTGGAGGCTTTAAAAATTACTTCAAAGCACTTTTTGCCTATTTATTAGGCTTTGGTACATTCGAAATCATAGCCATAATAATAGGCGTGGCTATGGATTTAATGGCTAAAAAATCATAATTACAGAAAACAAAAAATCCCATTTTACTCAATCAAAAGTAAAATGGGATTTTGTATTATATCACTATAAATTAAATACTTCCAATCGGGAAGCTTACTCCTACATTGATTCCAATATTTCTGTTCATACTATTACTAGTCGTTGATTTAGTAGCGTCTGTTAAACCTAAGCCATAACGAGCATCTACGTTCAACCAAATTTTATCAGCTAAAGCATAATTAAAGCCACCTCCTACGGTTACGCCCAAATCAGTACTTGAATAAAACTGTCCGTTAGGATTCAAATCATTACCATCTTTGTCTTTCGCATTCAACAAAAAGTCAACATGAGGACCTACAAATAATTTTGGACGGAAAGAGCCTACTTCATTGTTTCCATTGAAATAATAAGTAAACAAAACAGGTACTTGTACATAGTTTAGATTAATGGAGTTTGAAGTACTTTTCACCTTTGCTCCTAATTCGCTGTACAGTACTTGTACGCCTACACCAAACCAATTCTTGCTACTGTAATTAAAAAATACTCCTGTGGCTAAACCCGTTTTAGTAGAAGTATTTGAGTTGGAAGATAAATTAGAGAAATTTACACCAGCCGAAGGACCGAAAGATAAATTTTGAGCTTTTGATAAGCTAGCAACTAATAAAATAGCTACGATGAATAAACCTGATTTCTTGTTCATAATTTTAAAGAATAATTTTATGATAATTGATTACGATAAGTAATCTCAAAATATCATTCCATTCTTTAAAACTTGTTTTTTGTTGAGTAAAAGACATAGAATTTCGAACTTTTTCCTCAAAATTCCCCAAAGTGTATGTTCATTTTATCTGTTACGACTAGTTCATTTTTCGATTATCTCGCAGATTGATAGGCAAGTAAAGCAACAGATTGAATATTAATCCTTAATTTTGTAACAGAATAATATTTTGCAAAGTATTAACAGGTGTTTAATGCGGTTATTCACATTTTGACAAATTCATGAAAAAAATCAATTCTTATAGAACATTATTTGGTGCAACAAAAACAACTGAGCTTTCCGAATTAAAAAAAACATATAGAAATTTAATCAAAGAATGGCATCCTGATAAAATTCAAGACAATGAAGAGCTACAAGCTCAGGCGGCTATTAAAAGTAAAGTAATCATCGAAGCTTATAATCTTTTGGTGGCGATTGCTCCAGAAACGCAAGCGGCTAATTTGGAGGAATATACTCGTATTACTTCAACGTCTATCATCGAAGATTTTGATTACAAAGATGAAACGTTGAAAATCATTTTTCAAGACAATGTGGTGTATGAGTACTTTGGTGTGCCTAAAAATACTTATGTAAAATTGGTAAATGCTCCTTCATTACCAAGATTTGCAAAAAGACATATTTATCATTCGTTTACGTATAGAAATGTAAGTAAATAATTTATTTGGGGAGTTTAAAACTCCCCAAATAATATTTTCAGACAAAATTTAAGCTATCAAAACGCTTACCAAGTACTAGTTCGTCATTTACTCCTAACCAATTTCGCAAGAGTGTAGCGTAAATTTTACGGAAATCTACAGAGTATTTTAAATCTCCTTCATCCAAATCCGTCAAATTAGGGGCTTCATTCAGTACTTTATCTGTTTTTAATTTTCCTCCCATCAAGAACACATTATTGGCTGTTCCGTGATCAGTTCCTCCGCTAGCATTTTGTTTTACTCTTCTTCCAAATTCAGAGAAAGTCATCAGCAAAACATCATCCAGCTTATTGTTTTGTTTCAGTTCATTCAAAAACACATCCATTGTTTCAGCATAATTACGTAACAGACGTTCCTGCTGACCAACTTGATTTACATGCGTATCAAAACCAGAAATACTCACATAATACACATTGGTAGGCATTCCCGAAAGTATTAATTCTGAAATGGTTTTTAGTCTTTGTCCTAATTCACCATTTGGAAAACTCGCTTTTGATTGATAAACCTTTGATTTTGTATGTAAATATTCTGCCGAAGAAGCTGTTTCCGCCAAGGTTTTATAGAGATAACTAACATTATCAGAATGCTCTGCTGGCTGAGATTTCGCTATTTTAGCAATAAAATCTCCATGAACTTGTCGATATAATTTTTCGGGTTCTAATACCGAAAGTGCTTTTAGCTTCTCTCCTTTCATGGCTAAACTCAAAGTATCGTCAATTTCTAAAGCTTTGTAAGAAGCGCAATTTCCAGAACAATTAGCATCCAAATATCGCCCTAACCAACCTGTTTGTAAATATTGGTCGGCATTGGAAGCCGTCTGCCAAATATCCATTGAACGAAAATGAGAACGATCTGGATTAGGATAACCAACGTTATTGATGATACGCATAAAGCCATTATCATACCAAGAACGTAATTTTTCTAATGCTGGATTCAAGCCAATTTCATCATTCAAATTCAGTACTTTATCTCTGTTGATAGCAATTGTCGGACGTTCACGATAATAAATATCATTTCTAAAAGGAATTACAGTATTGAGTCCGTCATTTCCACCAGATAATTGAATAATGACTAATATTTTATCAGAAACACTATTTATGTCTAAATGTTGCTGTTCAAAGGCTTTTAAGAAATTCGGAATCATTAAGCCATCAGCGGTTGCCAATGCCGAACGTTTGATAAATTCTCTACGATTAACCATCATATTTTGAGTTAATTGGATAAATATTTAACACAATTGATATTCAGGGAGCGTCATTAAAGCTAAAACCATTTTTTTGATAGCTTCTGGCTGACTTTCCTTTTCCGTTTTGGTAATAAATCCTTTCTTTAAATCTTGGCTAATAGATACTTGCAGAAAACATGCTTCTAATTCATCAAGCAATTCTTGACGATTTTCTTGGGTAAATTGTTTTGAAAATACTTCCCAATTCATGCTTGTTTCAAGCGTATTTTTCTTTCCTTTTTTGGTTTGAAAATCCGTATTGACATCGCCATCGGATTTGGCTACCGTTCTAACAATTGTATTATTAAAAGCTAAATAAGGCAATTGCATCCTAAAAAGTAAACTTGAACTATCAATCCAATTTTTTCCGCCAGCCCAACCTGCCACATTTGGCGGATAAAGAATTACTTGCCCTAATACTCTTTGAATAAATAACAAAGATTGTTTTTCCACAAAATAAGAGCCAGTACTTCTTTGTAAACTGACCAATAATTCAACAGGAGATTTAATATGTGAACCAATATTTTTGGTATCATAAAACCAAGAACTCGTAAAAATTGTCTCCATCAAATCAGCAATATCATAATTGCTTTTGTAGAAATGCTCAGATAATTCCTGAATAATTTTAACGTCGATTTGTTCGTTGACGAAGTTTTTATAGATTTTAGTAACGACAAAATTGGCGGTTTCCTTTTGGGCTAAAATCATTTTAATGATGTCTTCGCCATCAAATTTTCCCGTTTTTCCAAGAAATTCCTTTGTTTCAAAATCATGTTGACGAGTATTAAAAAAGAAGCCATTTTCTCGTCTATCAAATTCCCAACCTGTAAAAGCTCTTGCGGCTTCTTTTACATCATGTTCAGTATAATTCCCACGTCCTAACGTAAATAATTCCATTACTTCACGAGCAAAGTTTTCGTTTGGACTGCGTTTTTTATTTTGCTGATTATTCAAGAACTGTAACATGGCTGGTTCTTTAGAAACTGCCATCAATAAATCCCCAAATTTCCCCAAAGAGTATTGACGAATGGTATTTAAGTAATGTTGTGCAAAAAGAGGATTGCGAGTTCTACAAGCAAAATGTCCATGCCAGAAAAGGGCCATTTTTTCACGCAAAACAGCTTTCGACTGAACCATTTTATCAATCCAAGCAATATTGAGTGCACCTTCCTCCTCTTTAATCATTTTATTCAATTGCTTTCTACGCTCTTCTGTCGTCAGAAGAGTATCTTTTCTCATCGCTTGTAGCTCCGAATAAATATCCGTTTTATCGACAATATCAATCGGCTCAAACTTCTCTGAGTCTTTTAATAATTGCTTAACATTTTTCTTGATTGACTGTCGGCTATACTGGTTAATGATTTCAGGCTTTTCGCTAAAGCCCGCTCGCCATAGAAGATGTTGGATGAGTTTTTCCTTAGCCATAATTTTGTCGAGTTTAAAATTTAATGACTCTTAGAGTATAGAACGTGCGAAAAGGTTTAATTATTAAAATTACAATCAATATTATTTAATTTATATTCTTGTAAGAAAACCTCTAAAAACAAAAATCCGCTCTTTCAAAGCGGATTCTGTTTCAATAAATTATGCAAAATATTTTTATGCAATCTGTGCAGCCAACCAGTCACCTACTTCTGAAGTAGAGAATGCTTTTCCGCCATCAGCAATATCAACTGTAACAACGCCTTCTGCTAAAGATTTATTAACGATGTCTTTAATTTCGTTAGCTTCGTCCATCAATTTGAAAGCATATTCAAACATCATGGCTGCTGAAAGTACTGTTCCAAGTGGGTTAGCAATGTTTTTACCAGCCGCTTGTGGGTAACTTCCGTGGATTGGTTCAAATACTGAAGTATGTAAACCAATAGAAGCTGAAGGCATTAAGCCCATAGAACCAGAAATTACTGAAGCTTCGTCTGTTAAAATATCACCGAACATATTTTCAGTAACCATTACATCAAAACCTTCTGGCCATTGGATAATACGCATGGCAGCTGCATCTACGAATAAGTATTCAGTTTCTACTTCTGGATATTCTTTTTCAATTCCTTGCGCTACTTCTCTCCAAAGTCTTGAAGTTTCTAATACGTTCGCTTTGTCAACGATACATACTTTTTTACGACGCTTCATTGCATATTCATAAGCCAAACGAACGATTCTATCAACTTCTGGTTTTGTATATTCGCATACGTCCCAAGCTTTGTCACGAGTTTCGTTTCTTCCTTTATCACCGAAGTAAATACCGCCAGTTAATTCACGAATACAAACGAAGTCTGCATTTTCGATTAATTCTCTTCTTAATGGAGATTTGTGTAATAATGAAGGGAATACTAAAGTAGGACGAATATTGGCATACAATCCCAATTTCTTACGCATTGCTAATAAACCTTGTTCTGGACGAACTTTTGCTGAAGGGTCATTATCAAAACGTGGGTGACCAATTGCGCCGAACAATACTGCATCAGCTTGCATACAAACTTCATGTGTTTCGTCTGGATATGGATTTCCAGTAGCATCAATTGCTACAGCACCTGTTAAAGCGTGTGTAAGGTTGATTTCGTGGTTATATTTTTTACCAATTGCATTAATAACTTTTAATGCTTGTTCAATTACTTCTGGTCCAATTCCGTCACCAGATAAAACTGCAATATTTAATTTCATTTATTTTTTTTATTTAGACTTTGAGACAGAAGACACAAGATTCAAGACTTTAGGATTCTGGACTTTATGACTCAAGGATTTTTTGTTATTAGATTTTAAGATAGATTCAAGATACAAGAAGCAAGATTCAAGACTTGAGGATTCTGGACTTTAAGACTCAAAATAAAAGAATCAAGACTTGATTTTTTTTGACTTTTAAGACTTTAGTTTTTTTGTAAATCAGATAACTCAGTGAGTAATCACTAAATCACAATTCACTAAATCACTAATTTTAAAAACTCACTAATTCACTAATTCACAACTCACTAAATCAGGTTTAGCATTTTTTGTGTTGCTTTAATTGCTGAAACCGTTTGATCTGAATCTAGTCCTCTGGTTTTAAACTCATTTCCTTTGTGTTCCCAAGTAATGATGGTTTCACAAAGGGCATCAGTATTTCCTCCTGGTGGAATCCTTACAGCATAATCAGTCAACATCGGAAGCAATACTTCTTTTTTAAGATATACTTTTTTCAAAGCATTCATAAAAGCATCGTACTGACCGTCGCCTTGAGCATTTTCTTCAAAAATATGTCCTTCAATTTTCACCCTGATGGTAGCCGAAGGACGAAGATTTTTAGAATGCGTCAACACATAATTGATTACTTCTACTTTCTCTTCAACGATATTGGTATCAATTACATCAGAGATAATATATGGTAAATCTTCCTGAGTAACGACTTCTTTACGGTCGCCCAATTCAATAATTCTTTGGGTTACTCGCTTCAAATCCGCTTGCGATAATTTAATCCCTAATTTTTGAAGATTCTTCTCAATATTAGCTTTGCCCGAAGTTTTACCCAAAGCATATTTACGTTCTCTGCCAAAACGTTCTGGCATCAAATCGTTAAAATATAAATTGTTTTTATTATCTCCATCAGCATGGATTCCTGCGGTTTGCGTAAATACGTTTTCACCAACTACAGGTTTATTCGCTGGAATTCTAAAACCAGAAAATGTTTCAACCAGTTTACTTACAGAGTAAAGCGAAGCTTCAACAACAGAGGTTTCTACTTCTGGCATAAAGTCTTTCAAGACAGCAATCGTACTTGCCAAAGGTGCATTTCCTGCTCTTTCGCCCATACCATTTACTGTTAAATGAAGACCATGAACGCCAGCACGTACACCTTCCATCACGTTAGCAATACTTAAATCATAATCGTTATGCGCATGAAAATCAAAATGTTGATTTGGATAACGTTGCACGATTTGAGACAAAAAGTCGTAACATTCACGAGGAGTTAACACGCCCAAAGTATCAGGCAACAATACTCGCTTAATAGGTTGCGTACTCAAGAAATCCAAAAACTGAAATACATAATCTGGCGAATTACGCATACCATTACTCCAGTCTTCTAAATAAACATTACATTGAATATCTTTAGAACGAGCCAGCGCAATTACTTCAGCGATTTCTGAAAAATGTTGTTCAGCCGTTTTCTTAAGTTGATGCGTTAAATGATTCATTGACCCTTTTGTAAGGAGATTCATCACTTTTGCACCCGCTTCAATCATCCAATTCACCGAAGTTTCTCCATCAACAAATGTTAATACTTCGATTTTATCAATCAATCCGTTTTCGCTTGCCCAAGCAGTAATTTTTTTAACTGCCTGAAATTCACCGTCGGATACTCTTGCAGAAGCTACTTCCAAACGATCAACTTTTACTTCTTTTAATAATAATTGAGCGATTGCTAATTTCTCAGTAGCCGAAAAAGACACTCCACTGGTTTGTTCACCATCACGGAGTGTCGTATCCATTATTTCTATATGTCGCATATCTTTGCTGTAAGCGGCAAGCTATGAGCTATAAGCTTTGAGCCTTGAGCCTTGAGTTATGAGCCTTGAGCTACGAGCTTTGAGTTTTAAACTACAAGATTTTCACTTGAAGTTTATACTCAACGCATATAACTCAGAACTCAAAGCTCATAGCTCATAGCTCAATGCTTATAGCTTACAGCTTAAAGCTCTTAATAAATACTTTTACTAGCAAAACCTCCTATTTCTTCTTTCATCGCTTGAAGATAATCAATATCATCAAAGCCATTTAATAGGTTGTTTTTCTTATAACCATTGATTGCAAAGCTTTCTTGTTCTCCAGTTGCAACAATAGTAATTGTTTGTGCTGGTAAATCTACTTCTACTTCAGCTGCAGGATTTGCTTCGATTGCCAAGAAGATTTTATCCAAAAATGCAGGGCTTACTTGTACTGGAAGAATACCCACATTAATAGCATTTCCTTTGAAAATATCAGCAAAGAAGCTAGATACTACACAGCGGAAACCATAATCGTAAATCGCCCAAGCAGCGTGTTCACGGCTTGAACCACTTCCGAAATTATGTCCACCTACAAGGATTTTTCCTGTATAAGTTGGGTTGTTTAATACGAAATCTTGTTTTGGTGAACCGTCAGTATTATAACGCCAGTCACGGAATAAGTTATCACCAAAGCCTTCACGTTTAGTAGCTTTTAAGAAACGTGCAGGGATAATTTGGTCTGTATCAACGTTCTCAATTGGCATTGGTACAGCCGTTGATTGTAATATCGTGAATTTATCGTATGCCATTGTGTTAGAGCTTTCAGCTTTCGGATTTCGGACTTCGGCTTTTTAAAATATTTTACCTTAATACGAAATGGCTTTAGCTTCCAGCGTTTAATTTTATAATCAAATGATATAATTGTTTTTTGATAGCAATAATTTCTGTTGAGATTGTTAAAAACATATCGCTTGAAAGATAATCTAAGTCTTTTGACAAAATCATTAAATATTCAAGTTCTGAAGCAGAACCAAATGAAATATTCAAATACCTTGCAAAATCTTTATCTCCTATCTTACCACATCCCTCTGCAATATTAGTTGGGATAGATGCGACGGCTCTTCTGATTTGAGAAATAAGTCCATATTTCTCTTCATTAGGAAATGTTTTTGTTTGGGAATAAAGTAATAAGGTCAATTGGTGACTTTGTTCCCAAACTCTCAATTTTCGAAAATCTCTCATAGGATATAAATCGTTGGCTTTTATTGAAGGTTTCGATAGTAATTTTTGTAATACTAAAATAATTGATTTTAAATCTATTATTATGTTACTTACACTTAAATTAAAACCGAAATCCGATAGCCGACGACCGAAATCCTACAACAACTCTCTCGGATCTGTAACAACCCCAGTAACCGCAGCAGCAGCAGCAACTAATGGACTTGCCAATAATGTACGAGAACCCGGTCCTTGACGTCCTTCAAAGTTTCTGTTTGAAGTACTTACTGCATATTTACCAGCAGGAATTTTATCATCATTCATCGCTAAACAAGCTGAACAACCAGGCTGACGTAATAAGAAACCTGCTTCCGTAAGAATATCATAAATACCTTCTTCACGGATTTGTGCCTCCACAATGTGCGAACCTGGAACAATCCAAGCAGTAACATTATCAGCTTTCTTGCGTCCTTTTACGATAGAAGCAAAAGCACGGAAATCTTCGATACGTCCGTTTGTACAACTTCCGATGAAAACATAATCTACTTTCTTGCCAAGCATACTTTCTTGCTCGCCAAAACCCATGTAGTTTAATGATTTATCGTAAGTAGCTTTTCCGCCTTCTACAGATTCAGCCGTTGGAATATTTTTAGAGATACCAATACCCATACCCGGATTTGTACCATAAGTAATCATTGGTTCAATATCAGCTGCATCAAAAGTATATTCTTTATCGAATACTGCATCTGCATCTGTTTTCAATGTTTTCCAATAAGCTAATGCTTTATCCCAAGCTTCGCCTTTTGGTGTTTGTTCACGACCTTCAAGATAATTGAAAGTAGTTTGGTCTGGAGCAATCATACCACCACGAGCACCCATTTCGATACTCATGTTACAAACCGTCATACGACCTTCCATTGACATATTTTCAAATACATCACCTGCATATTCTACAAAATAACCAGTAGCACCTGCTGTAGTTAATTTCGCAATTATATATAAAGTAACGTCTTTCGGAGTAACACCTTTGCCCAATGGACCATTTACGTTTACACGCATTTTCTTTGGCTTAGGTTGCATAATACACTGAGAAGAAAGTACCATTTCAACTTCAGAAGTACCAATACCGAAAGCAATTGCACCAAAAGCACCATGCGTAGAAGTATGTGAGTCACCACAAACGATTGTCATACCCGGAAGTGTGATACCATTTTCTGGACCAACTACGTGTACAATACCATTTTTAGGATTATTCAAACCCCAGTGAGAAATACCATATTTCGCAGAGTTAGTTTCCAAAGCTTTCAACTGATTTGCCGAAAGTGGATCCGCCACTGGAAGATGTTGGTTAATCGTTGGCGTATTGTGGTCAGCAGTAGCGAAAGTACGGTTTGAATACATAACACCGATACCTCTTGTTTCAAGGCCTAAGAAAGCAACAGGACTAGTAACTTCATGAATAAAATGACGATCAATGAAGAATACATCTGGGCCGTCTTCGATTTTACGAACAACGTGGGCATCCCATACTTTGTCGAATAATGTTGTTGGTTGCATATTGTTTTTAATAATTAAATTTCTATGATACAAATTTGAGAAGAATTGAAGATAAAGTATTAACGAATTAAGTTCAAAAAATGCCGTTTTTAGTTCAATGTTAATTATTGGTCGTAAAAAAGCATCTTAGATTCTTTCAAAGACCGAAATTAATTAGAATTAAGCATTATTTAATTGTTACATTGATATTTATAGTCCAATTTTTTCTTGAAATAGTTTTTTTATAAGAAACTTAAAAATGTATATTTGTAACAGTAGCTATGAATTTTAATCATTAATTTTAATCTAAAACCCTTCAATTACCATTATGAATGACATTATTTACTTAGTACCTGCCTTCGGAATAGTAGGATTACTCTACACTGCATGGCGTTTTAGTTGGGTTTCTAAACAACCTGCAGGAAATGCCGAAATGCAAAAGCTCTCTGGATACATAGCAGATGGTGCCATTGCATTCCTAAAAGCTGAATGGAAAGTATTAGCATACTTTGCCATCCCAACTGCCTTATTATTATTCTGGTTGGGCTCAGATACAGGCACACCAGAACACCCTATTCATTCTTCTCCATTAATTGCAGTATCATTTTTAATTGGTGCATTATTATCGGCAACGGCTGGTTACATAGGAATGAAAATTGCTACCAAAGCAAACGTTCGTACTGCTGAAGCAGCTCGTACTTCGCTTTCTAAAGCACTTGATGTTTCCTTTACTGGTGGTTCTGTTATGGGTATGGGCGTGGCTGGTTTAGCTATTTTAGGGCTTGGAGGTTTATTTATTGCCTTTTATAATATCTTCGCACAGGGTCAAGCACTTACTTCTGATGAAATGAAAACTGCAATCGAAGTTCTTGCAGGTTTCTCTTTGGGTGCTGAATCTATTGCACTTTTTGCAAGAGTAGGTGGCGGTATTTATACCAAAGCAGCCGATGTTGGTGCAGATTTAGTAGGTAAAGTAGAAGCTGGAATTCCAGAAGATGATGTGCGTAACCCTGCTACTATCGCCGACAACGTGGGTGATAACGTAGGTGACGTGGCTGGTATGGGTGCCGATTTATTTGGTTCGTATGTGGCAACGATTTTAGCAACAATGGTACTCGGACAAGAAATTGAAGTAAGTGATAATTACGGAGGCTTCTCTCCTGTTTTATTACCGATGCTTATTGCGGGCGTTGGTTTACTGGCTTCTTTGGTTTCTACTTTCTTTGTGAAGATTAAAAGTGAAACTTCTTCTGTTCAAAATGCTTTAAACTTGGGTAACTGGGTTTCTATTATCATTACGTTTATTACTTCCTATTTCTTGGTAAAAAATATCTTACCTGAAAACTTAAATCTTCGTGGCTTTGAATTTACTGCTAATGGTGTATTCTTAGCTATTGTGGTTGGCTTAGTAGTTGGTGCATTGATGTCGATGATTACTGAATATTATACTGCTATGGGCAAACGTCCTGTTTTGTCTATCATCGAAAAATCTGGAACTGGACACGCTACCAACATCATTGGTGGTTTAGCAGTTGGGATGGAATCAACAGTATTGCCAATTTTAGTCTTAGCAGCAGGGATTATTCTTTCTTATAAATTCGCAGGACTTTACGGAGTATCAATTGCTGCCGCTGGGATGATGGCTACAACGGCTATGCAATTGGCTATTGATGCTTTTGGACCTATTGCTGATAATGCGGGAGGTATTGCCGAAATGTCGCAATTGCCTCCAGAAGTGCGTGAACGTACTGATAATTTAGATGCTGTGGGTAATACTACTGCGGCAACGGGTAAAGGTTTTGCAATTGCCTCTGCGGCTCTTACTTCATTGGCATTGTTTGCCGCTTTTGTGGGTATTGCAGGCATTAAAGCCATTGATATTTATAAAGCAGATGTATTAGCAGGTTTGTTTGTCGGTGGTATGATTCCATTTATCTTTAGTGCCTTATGTATTTCGGCTGTTGGAAAAGCAGCGATGGAAATGGTGAATGAAGTTCGTCGTCAGTTCCGTGAAATTCCGGGTATTATGGAGTACAAGGCTGAACCAGAATATGAAAAATGCGTTGCTATTTCTACCGAAGCATCTATCAGACAAATGATTTTACCGGGTGCTATTGCATTAATCACTCCAGTTATCGTTGGCTTCACAATGGGACCAGAAGTACTGGGTGGTTTATTAGCAGGTGTTACTGTTTCGGGTGTTTTGATGGGTATTTTCCAGTCGAACGCTGGTGGTGCTTGGGATAACGCTAAAAAGTCATTCGAGAAAGGTGTTTTAATTGGTGGTGAAATGTATTACAAAAAATCAGAACCACATAAAGCTTCTGTAACGGGTGATACTGTTGGCGACCCATTCAAAGATACTTCTGGACCATCAATGAATATCTTGATAAAGCTAATGTCTATCGTTTCATTAGTAATTGCACCATACATTGCGGTTCATACAACCGATGTTGGGGCAAAACTAGAAAAACAGATTATCCCAATTGTAAAAACGATTAAGAATATTCCTGTTGATGCGAAGATTACAGTGGTTACGAAGCGTGTTGAATAGATTTTTTTTATTTGTTTTAAATTATATGTAATTATTATTTTGAGTAATGGCTCATATAATAGGCTAAAAACCTCACCCCCAACCCCCTCTCCTGTCGAGAGGGGGCTTTTTTTGTCTAATATTTATCCGTTAGCATCTAATCTTTTTCTAAAAAGATATAGTTTCACAAACAATAAATTAAGTATTTGACAATCAATTACTAAACCCAACAAACAGCTCCCCTTCTCTACAGGAGAAGGGGCTGGGGGATGAGGTTATACGGCTGATAACATCAATGCAGTTGTCTATCCCGTCAGTGCAGGAGCTAATAGTATTAATGCAGTCGCTCATCCCGTCAATGCAGGAGCTAATACTATAAATGCAGTCGCTTATCCCGTCAGTGCAGGAGTTAATAGTATAAATGCAGTCGCTTATCCCGTCAGTGCAGGAGCTAATAGTATAAATGCAGTCGCTTATCCCGTCAGTGCAGGAGCTAATAGTATAAATGCAGTCGCTCATCCCGTCAATGCAGGAGCTAATAGTATCAAAGCAGTCGCTTATTCCGTCAATGCAGGAGCAAATAGTATAAATGCAAAACGGTATATATATAAATAGCCAATGTCATGTAACAAGTATCATGGCATTGGCTATTTTTATAAAGCTAATAGTATGTTATACAATTCGTTTAAAAAGAATCCCTTTAACCTTTCCATACTCCATACTTCCTGTTCCAAAAGTCACTTTGATATAAGTCTTAACATCCAAAGCAATATCCACTAAACCAGTCTTAGGGGCATACAACAAAGTATTTCTATTACCACGTGCAATGTCTAAAGGCGTATGACTATTAATCACTGCATTGTTGGCATTGTTCAAATCAGTCGCCAAAGCTTTTAATGTAGTCACTTTTAAATCAGTTTCGTTAGGATTATACGCTGAATGAAAAGACACCAAAGAAATTAATGCGTTCAAATGCTCTATCATATAATCAAAACTCTGTTGCGAAGAAGAATTCGTTTTGGGCGTAGTTAATACACCATCTACCATAACAGGCTCAGGCTTTGCCGAAGCTCTTTGACCTTGAATTTTACGATTAATCCCCTTTGCATCTTCAACAACGGCATCCTCCACACCACAAATCGAAAAAGCCCCACAAACTTTGGTACTTAAAGGACGTAAATCAGCAAACAATTTCTTTCGGTGATTCACCGCATCATCATGTTCGGTAGTTAAATCATGAATAACAAGCATGATACTTTTAGCCTCCGCCAATAAAGCTTGCAATTGACCAAGCTTCAAAGCATCTCTGGAAGGATTATACGCCTCCCCAAAATTAGAACAATAAGAAATAAGGTTTTGGAAATTTGCAATGTTAACAGCATTGCCTGTGTCTTGTAGTGTTGACATGATTATATTGTTTAGGTTTGAAAAAACTATTGAGTAAATATCTTATAATTGCCCATTAGCACAAGCAATTAATAAGTTGTTGAACTTATATCAGTGGTGTATCAGCCTGAACAACAGACTGTTGATTTTAAATGTTAGGTAATTAAAATTAATAAAGAAATTTTAAAAAAATACAACTTTGCTCAGGAAAATTTTATTGGGTATATGGTAGGCTGACTTTGCAAAATCAGGATTTAGTAAATCTATTTTAAGACACCTTGATTTGGTATTCGCTATTCTTTTTTCAATTTTTAGTCAAATTTTGCTTAATATTATTACCTTATCTTAATCGCAGGAATGACAACAACTATCTTTAAAACTCAACCTAAACTTTTTATTATATCGCTCTCTTTATTGGGATTCATATTTTTTACGATGCTCTTTATATTAACAATTTCGGCTTTTAACGATACTATTAATATTGGATTTATCGTTTTTCCTCTCATCTTCTTAGGTTTTTCTTTAGGTTCACTATATTATTTTCTAAATATAAAAATCTTAAAATTAACAGCTAATAATCTTGAAATCAACTATTTATTCTTGCCAATTTCTCAACAATATGATTTTAAAGATATTATAAGTATCAGTCAAGAAAGTAAAAGGTTTTCTTCAAATGCTTTAAGCTCCTCATTAAAAGAGACCTATATTTACACCGATATTATCACTACAATAAAGCTTTCTGGAGGTAAAACAATTAAATTGAATAGTGTTGGGGCGTTAGATTTTAAAGTATTCTACAGAATCTTCAAACAATTAAAAAGAGGGGAAATAACAATTGATGCCCCAAAGAAAAGTTTTAAAAAATATCTAATAGATAATTTTGATGGGGTGTTTTGGGTACTTATATCACTCTTTATAACCATTGGTTTAAGTTTAAGTGTGTTAAATAAATAAAGCTTTTAAAAAGAGATTGGGTAAAGTCATTCTACTATATACCTTAATTGAAAATGAATCTATTGCCCAAACCAAACGAAAAGACTCTAAAGAGTTAATGTTTTATTGATTGAAACAATCCTAAAAGTAAAATCAACAATCCCGAAGGGATGAAAGGATTATAGAATAGGAAAAATGCAAAAACAAAAACCCTGAAAGGGTGATACAATGGGTTAGCCTTGTATCACCCTTTCAGGGTTTTGGGTATAATAATATCACTCTCTTTGCTATAATCCTTACATCCCTTCGGGATTAATAGATTTCTCAAAAATGACTCATTCCATTATGCGAAAGCAATCTTACGAAATTCTACTGTTTGAGCGAAGCGAGTTTAGAATTTCTTGATTTTCTTTTGTTACTTTTCTTGTATCAAGACAAGAAAAGTAAGGTCTGTCAGAGGGTAGTTATTGTTTTTAAAGGAAAAAGCAGAGAAGAAATAAAACACTTTCAACAAATAAACCATCAATTTATATGACCCCTACAGGGTCGAATAGTTCTTGTGTTTTTTTATGGCTATAAATATTTCATCCCTTCGGGATTGGATTCTTTCTTTAATTAAGATTGGGTTAAAACCCACCTATTGAAAATGAATCTATTTCCAAACCAAACGAAAAGACTCTAAAGAGTTAATGTTTTATCAATTGAAACAATCCTAAAAGTAATATCAAAATCCCGAAGGGATGAAAGGATTATAGAATAGGAAAATGTAAAAACAAAAACCCTGAAAGGGTGATACAATGGGTTAGCCTTGTATCACCCTTTCAGGGTTTTGGGAATAATATCACTCTCTTGGCTATAATCCTTACATCCCTTCGGGATTATATACTTTCTTTAATATCCTATTGGAAATGAATCTATTTCCCAGAATAAACGAAAAGACTCTGAAGTGTAAATGTTTTATTGATTGAAACAATCCTAAAAGTAAAATCAAAATCCCGAAGGGATGAAAGGATTATAGAATAGGAAAATGCAAAAACAAAAACCCTGAAAGGGTGATACAATGGGTTAGCCCTGTATCACCCTTTCAGGGTTTTGGGAATAATATTATGCTCTTCGCTATAATTCTGACATCCCTTCGGGATTAAAAAATTGCAAAAAAAAGCTTTGTCAACTTTTGAAAGTTGACAAAGCTAAATATCAATCCATCACTTATTTAATCTCAGTCACAAAAGCTTCTTTCGGTGTTCTTACTTTTTTAAGATTTACTAACCAGTCTTGAGCTTCGTCACGATAGCCTAATGGTAAAATCACTACACTTTTCAACCCTAATGCTTCTAAACCCAATAATTTATCTAATTCCGCAGGAACAAATCCTTCCATTGGCGTAGTATCTACTTTCTGCTCTGCCGCTGCTGCAATTGCCAAACCAAATGCAATATAAGCTTGTTTTGCTGCATGAGTAGCGTGCCATTCTTTACCAAGTGGCTCATACATACCCCAAAGTCTTTGCTTATACTCATCCATTCTATCAGCAGGTAATCCTCTTTCTGCTAAAGTTTTGGCAAATACTTTTTCGATTTTCTCTAATGAGTAACCATCCCAAGCAGCAAAAACCAATAGATGTGAAGCATCAGTAACTTGACTTTGATTCCAAGCAATTGCTTGTATTTTTTCTAACAGTGCTTTATCACTAATCACAAAGATTTCGTAAGGTTGTAATCCAGATGAAGATGGCGCTAACCTTGCAGCTTCAATGATATAATCTACTTTTTCTTGAGGAACAACATTCCCGTTCATTTTCTTCGTTGCATAACGCCACTCTAAAGCTTTTAATAATTCCATTTTGGTTTTTCCTTAAAATTTATGTTGTATTACTTAATCTACAACATGAACATTTGTAACTTTGTTACCAAAAGTAACGTGACAAAAAAGTAACTAAATGACAAATGATGGAAATTACAGGAAAAACCACCAAGAAAGAATGTGCCAAAACTATTATGGCAATACACGATGTGATGGATATATTAAGCGGAAAATGGAAGGTATCTATTATCGCTTGTTTGTGTTATCAGAAAAGAAGATATACTGATTTATTAAAAGAAATCAATGGAATTTCGGGGAAAGTACTAAGTAGAGAATTGAAAGATTTGGAGATGAATCAACTGATTACAAGGACAGTACAAAATACTCAACCAATTACTGTTGAATATGAAATTACAGAATACGGTGCAACATTAAGACAAGTGACAGATGTAATTGCCGATTGGGGTATTGAACATCGTAAGAGGATAATTGGTGGATAGCTTACTTGGCTTTTAGCTCTTTCATATTAAAGATTCAAGCACTTATGTAATTGTAAGTGAACGTATATTTATTTCCTCTAAAAACCTTTATTTTTGTAACATATAACCGCCTTATTTTCTAATGATTTGGCTTTACACAACATAAATACACTATAATGATTGCTTCGTCAAAGTTTTACTACAAATTATCAGTATTAACATGCTTTCTGCTTTGCTTTAGGACAACCTCATTTTCTCAAGATAAAATTGCACTTGGAGTTTCTGGCATGTATAATTTTCCACTTAATAGCGTAGGTGTTGGTTTAAGGGCTCAGATTCCTGTTATTCCAAGAGTTCAGTTAGTGCCACAGTTTAAATACGCTCCTCCTTTCAATACAATTCATGAATTATTTGCAGGTCTAAATATCAATTACATTGTCTTCAAAGGGAATGTCAGACGCAATGGTTTTAAGAAGGGAATGGAAGTAGAAAAGCCAACTATTTATTTAACAGGTGGCGTAGAATATAACCGTTGGATAAACTATATAGAAACCCAGCAACAAAACTCAAAACAAAATAATTTTCTTCCAGAAGTTGGTATTGGTACTTCGGTTGGAAATTATAGTGTTAGACTTTTCGGAGAAATAAAATATAATATTCGTTGGCAAGAAAGTTATGGAGAAATAGGTTTACTTATTTGCCCTGCCTATATCAAGAGTAAAAGAAAAGCAAGCTGCCCCATTTATTAATCCGTATAAACATCAAATATTTTTTACACAAACGATTATTCTAAAACAATACCTAAAATGAAAACACATACCTTTAAATTATCGACTATCATTGCTACCCTCTTGGTAATTCTTTCAGGATGTTCAAAAGAAAGATTCGACGCCATCAAGAAAGATGAAGTAATTCCTCCGCCTGTGGTTAAAGTAGAAGTTTTTCCTGCCGTAGATGAACAAGCAAAAAAGACTTCTATTGTTCCTGTAGAAACTACAAAAAAGAAAGTAAATAGCGCTGGTGATTTTTCGTTCACCACTAAAAAAGGAACTACGATTAAAGCGAATAAATATGATTTTATGCTTCCCAATGGCGATTGGGTTGACTATCCTGTAGATATTGAGATTCAAGAATTATATACACCCGCTGATATGATATTAAACAGGGTTTCTACGGTATCAAATGGTAAAATGCTCATAACTGGTGGACAAGTAAATATTTCGGTAAGTAAAGATGGAAAACCTTTAGTTTTAAATCCATACAATAACACATTCTCAATCAATATTCCAACGCCTGGTTATGCTGACCCTACCATGAAAGTATTTTATGGCAATGAGCAAAGTAATGGAACTGTAGATTGGCAACCAGCAGTAATGCAACAAGAACAACAGCAACCTGCCGACACTACCAAGAAAGATTCTATCGTTACAAAAATGTATTTTGAGGAAGGGCATTATAAAATTTTCCCTACACAAATTGGTTGGATTAATGTAGATAAATTCATGAATTCACCAGTAGAGAAAACCGTATTGAAATTTACTTCTAAAACACCAGCGATTGGTTCAATATTTATCTTCCTTTATTTTGATAAAATTAAATCTGTAATGGAAGTTTATAATGGTTCTGCAAAAGAAATTCCAGTTGGAGAACACATTAAATTAGTTTGTTATGCCGTCAGTGAAGATGAAAATCTCTTTTCATTCTTTAAAGATTTTAATGTAGCAGTTGACCAATCCATTGAAATACAATTAGAAAAAACCACCAAAGAAGAGTTTTTGAAGTATTTACAAGGTTTGTAAGTAATACTTTATCAATAGAAATTACTACCTGTAAAAGTTCTCAAGAAATAATTTTCTTGAGAACTTCATGTTTCTCACTCATAAATCGGTTTATCTCTAAACTTCAATCTTTCTCCACTTCTTTTTGAAAATACTGTTTTTATTTCAGCAATGATAGAAATGGCTATTTCCTCAGGAGTACTTGCACCAATATCTAAACCTACTGGCGAAGCAATTCTAGCAGCATCAATTTCTGAGATGGCTTTTCCTTCTTCAGCCAAAGCTTTATACATCTTTTCACTCCGTTTTTTAGGACCAAGTAAACCGATATAAGGAATTTCGGTTGTTAACAAATGTTGTAAATTATTAAAGTCTGTATTATAATCATGTGCCATCAATAAGGCAACGGTGTATTCATCAATACTTACTTCCGTTCCTTTTTCTTTTTCAATCACTGCATCTGCCCAATCAAAAAGTTTTTTCTGTACTTTTAAAGGATTACAAACTACACTTACCTTCCATCCTATCTCTTTCGCCAATTTCACCATTGGATAAATATCATAATTTCCTCCGTAAACAATCAGATGAACAGCTGGCAATAATACTTCTAAAAAAACCTGAACCTCTCCATTTTCAGTTTGATAAGTATTACTTTGCGATTTGCCAATGCTTAAACAAGTTTCGGCATCAGCACTAAGCGATTTTAAAAGCTCTGGAATTGGGAAATTTTCAGTAAAATATGCTGGAGAATTAAACAAGAAAGTATCACCCAAATTAACCAAAGGCTGATTCCCTTTTAATTTTGTAAAGGTGAATAAAATATTTTTTTTACGTGCATCTACACATTGCGTTAGGATTTGAACTGGATTCACAGCATTCGTGCTGTCTAAAGGTTTTAATAAAACATCAATAATGCCATTACAACCCAAACCTACTCCTATTTGATAGGGGTCATCGTCTGAAGTATCATAAGTAACAATCGTCGCTTTGTTTTGAGCCATCGCCAATCTTGCACGCTTCAAGGCATCTCCTTCTAAACAACCTCCACTAATTCCACCTACAAATTCACCAGTATCCGCAACCAACATCCTTGCTCCTGTTCTTCGGTAAGACGAACCTTCAACTCTTACCACTGTAGCTAAAGCAGCCTTATTGGTATTAAAATCTATTTGTTGATACGCTTCAAGAATTGTTTTTATTTCTTTCATTGTTAATTGAGAATATAGCTATTAGCATTCAGTCAACAGCTATCGGATTTATTTTTGTATCTAACTATTTTAGCTTAAAGCATACAGCCTATCGCCTAGAGCTATTTAAGCCCTCAATGTCTCCACAACTTCTTTCACATATTGTATCGTAAAATCAATTTCTTCCTGATTGGTAAATCTTCCCAAACTAAAACGAATAGAAGAATAGGCTAATTTATCAGAAACACCAATTGCTTTTAAAACATGAGAAGGTTCCACCGAAGCAGAAGTACAGGCTGAACCACTAGAAACAGCAATATCACGGAACGAAGAAAGTAATAATTCGCCATCAACGCCTTCAAAAGAAATATTTGTAACGTTTGGCAAACGATTACTCGTATTGCCATTTACTTTTGTTCCTTTAATCTGCGATAAAATTCCTTGTTCTAAACAATCTCTTAGTTTCGATAAAGCAGTTTTTTCGGTAAACAATTCAGCATCGGCAATTTCACAAGCTTTGCCCAAACCAACGATGGCAGGCACATTTAAAGTACCCGAACGGAAACCTCTTTCATGTTTTCCGCCATCCATTTGAGCAACCAAATCTTGATTCTTTAAGTTTCGATTGATGTACAAAGCACCAATGCCTTTTGGACCATAAAGTTTATGTCCTGACATACTCAATAAATCAATCTTAGCAGATTTTACATTAATCTGTACTTTTCCAACTGCCTGAGTGGCATCTGAATGGAAAAGTATTTTGTGTTTTTGGGCTAAAGTACCAATTGCCTCAATCTCTTGAATCGTACCAATTTCATTATTGGCATACATGATTGAAATCAAAAAAGTTTCAGGACGAATCGCATTTTCTATTTGTTCAATCGTTACACTACCAAATTCATCAGGTTGTAAATAAGTAATTTCAGCACCGAGTTTTTCAAGATGTAAACAAACATCCAATACTGCTTTATGCTCAGTTAATACTGTGATGATGTGATTTTTTTGGGGGAAAGTACTTTCAAATACTCCTTTCAAAGCCAAATTGTTGGCTTCGGTAGCTCCACTTGTAAAAACGATTTCTTTAGCATTGGCTTGAAGTAATTCAGCAATTTGTTCACGAGCAGTTTCAACAGCATCTTTGGCAGTCCAACCCAATAAATGCGAACGAGAAGCCGCATTCCCAAAATGTTCAGTAAAATATGGAAGCATAGCTTCTAAAACCCGTGGATCAACTGGGCTAGTAGCGTTATAATCTAAGTAAATTGGATATTTCATAACAAAAAAAGGTAAGCCAAAAGCTTACCTCGAAAGATACAAAATCTTATGGAATTATTTTCCTCCGAACAGTCCTCCTAACATTCCACCAATCCCTTCACTTGCACCTGAATTTCCACTCATGAATTTTCCTGCAATATTTTTTACATCATTCATATCAAACTGACCATCAGCAAAAGCACCAGTAATATCATTCAAATTAAATGAAGTATCGTTCGGGTCGTTGGTTTTAGTAATTAAAGAATTCATAACATTTGGTAAAACCTGTGATACAATGCCAGCCGCCGCCGTTTTATCTAAGCCAAATTTTTGCATTAAACTTGTAATAGCTTGTTGTGCGATATTCGCTACAATTGGGTTCGACATCAAAGTACTTGCATTTAAGCCCGTTTGTCCGCCTAATAAACTTGTTAAAGCTCCCAAACCACCAGCACCATTTTGTGCTTGACCTTTCAAACCATTAGTTACTGCACTCATAATAGTTTGCATCGCATCTTGATTTTTTTCGTTTGGTATAGCTGGATTTTTTACAATAGCTTGTTGAGAATGGTCTTGAATAAGACCCATTAATTGTTCTAACATCTGGAATTGTTTTTGTGAGTTTTTATGATTTTGAGTAAAAGTATAGACAGATTTTTCTAATTTCAAGAATTATTCAAAAAGAATCAGGAAATTCTAAATTAATCAATACAATGCTCGACACAAGCACAGATCAAAACGAAGTGAACACTATGAAAGAACAAATTCTACCACTAATTGAAGATTTACGATACCCAAGTGAATCTGACGAAGCTGTTGAATACTTTGAAATGGAATACACTACTGCTGAAAGTATTTCTGTACAAGAGTTTAAAATGTTTAATGGAATTGAACCCGACAAAGAAGTTGAAGCGATTGCTATCGAAGATTTCTTCGAACCATTAACCAGAGTTGAAGATTGGTTTGGCGAAGAAGAAAAAAAGTATGTTGACAATGCCATAAAATTACAAGCATTACTCACTGAAAAATTAACAGACATTCAAGTACTAAAAATCGGAGCAGTAGAAATTGACGTTTTTCTGTTTGGAATATATGAAGAAAACAAATGGATTGGCGTAAAAACAATTTTGATAGAAACATAGAAACAAAAAAAGAGCGATTCAGTGAATCGCTCTAATCTTTCTATTTTACTTTCGCTACTACCGCTTTGAACGCCTCTGGGTGGTTCATTGCTAAGTCAGCTAATACTTTTCTGTTTAACTCGATACCTTGTTTGTTTAATTTACCCATTAAAGCTGAGTAAGATAAACCTTCTTGACGTGCAGCAGCATTAATACGCTGAATCCATAAAGCACGGAAATCTCTTTTCTTAACCTTACGGTCACGGTAAGCATATTGAAGACCTTTTTCAATTTTGTTCTTCGCTACCGTCCAAACGTTTTTACCTCTTCCGTAAAAACCTTTAGCTAATTTGAGCACCTTTTTACGTCTTGCTCTCGACGCTACGTGATTGACGCTACGTGGCATAATCTTGGTTGTTTTTTGAAATATGGCGGTTAATGCTTAACACTTAATGAGCCAATTTTCTGGTTGAACAATAACTAAATTTTAATTTGTTTCAATTGAATGAATCGCAAGAAACGGGAATTACAATACTAACATTAACGTTACTCTGTCCATGTCAGCTGAACTTACTAAAGTATCGTGAACTAAGTTACGCTTACGTTTAGTAGATTTTTTTGTAAGAATGTGGCTGTGGAAAGCGTGCTTACGCTTGATTTTGCCTGATCCTGTAACCTTAAAGCGTTTTTTCGCTCCAGATTTGGTTTTAATTTTTGGCATTTTATTAAACGTTTTAAATGAAAAATATAAATTTTGTAAAATAGGTTGCAAAGATACGGAAAAATATGATAGACCATACTCCTAATTCAAATAAAATGAAGCACGAGAGTATTTTATTTGAAAGATTTTATCATTTAAGGTATAAATTCAAAGCCTAAGTTTGTAATTTTGATTAATGAAAAAAAATCGAAACATATCTCTTTATTTTCTATCTATTTTATTGTTAGTAAGTGCCTGTATTTCTGAATCAAAAAAAGGAATCAACATTCCTCCAGTTCCAGAAGTAACAGAAAAAGCTCGTAGAGAAGCCGCCATTGCTTTTTTAACAGATGCTATTGAAGCATCACCAAGTAGTTCAGAAAACTATTATAAGCGTTCATTACTCTATTTGGAAAATGAAAAAATAAGTGACGCCCTCGACGACATTAATACTGCTATCAGTATCAAACCCAACGTTGGTACTTACTTTCAAGCAAAAGCTTTAATTCTTAGAGCTTCCAATCAACCGGGATTGGCTCTTGAAGCCGCATCCAAAGCAGAAGTATTGAATGCTGAATCGCCAGAACTTTATACGCTTTTGGGCGATTTGTATCAGCAATTAAATATGTTTGAGAAGGCGAAAGCTTATTTAAGAAAGTCCTTACAAATTTCTCCCAACAATGGTGAAACATATTTCGTACAAGGAGAAATTTCAGCCAAAATGGCTGATACGGCTACTGCTTTAGGATATTTTCAGCAAACATTAAGTTTGAAACCTAGCTTTTTACCTGTTTACTTGAAATTGGCTCAAATTCACACAAACCTTCGTGAATATGATTTGGCTTTGCTTTATGCCAACAAAGGCTTAAGGTTTCATCCTAAAAACGGAAACTTATTTTTACAGAAAGGAAATACTTATCAAAAATCTTGGAAATTAGATAGCGCAATTCTTTGTTACAATAAAGCAATTACATTAGATAGTTCATTGATTGAAGCTAATTTTAACACAGGAATGATTTACTTTAAATCAAGAGCTTATCGTTTTGCCCTTCCATTTATTGAAAAAGCATTTCACCAAAATGCAAAGTATCCAGAAGTGAAATTTTTATATGCTCAATGTTTAGAATATACTGGCAATTTTGCCAAAGCAGAAACTTATTACAGTGAATTATTAGCCAGCAATAGTCAAGATTACAGAGCATTGAACGGAGTATATAGATCACAACACAAACAAAAGTATGGTGCTTATCCAACAGATTTGGATACAAAGTTTGACACAACTTCTTATCCGAGCTTTGAAACACCCGCTAGAAAAGTTGATACAACCAGTATTCGACCATTAAAACCCAAAGGAATTCTGAATAACTAAAAATACATTATCTTGTATTTTGTAGATGAAAGAGATACTTTTGACCCAATATTGCCAAAATATTACTCAACACAATTAAAACAAGCCGTTTGAGATTCCGTTTTGATGAGAAATGTTATTTGTAGAACATTTTCTTCCAAAACAAGGCTCAAAACAAACACAAACCCCATGATTAAAATTAAATTACCCGACGGTAATGTCAGAGAGTATGCTCAGGGAACAACTGGGATGGACATTGCCCTCAGCATTTCAGAAGGATTAGCCCGAAATGTTTTAGCAGCAAAAGTAAATGGTAAAGTAGTTGATGCTTCTTTGCCTATCAATGATGATTGCGATTTTCAATTACTGACATGGAATGATGCCGATGGTAAATCTACTTTTTGGCATTCGTCAGCGCACTTATTAGCAGAGGCTATTGAAGCCTTGCATCCAGGAACAAAATTCGGTATCGGTCCAGCCATCGAAACTGGTTTTTATTACGATATTGACATGGGTGAAAAAGCACTTAGTGCTGATGAGTTTAAGAAAATTGAAGATAAAATGTTGGAATTGGCTCGTCAGAAAAACCAATATCAACGTTCTGAAGTTTCTAAGGCTGATGCCATTCAATACTTCACTGAAAAAGGTGATGAATACAAACTTGAATTGTTAGAAGGTTTGGAAGATGGTTCAATCACTTTTTATCAGCAAGGGAATTTTACAGACTTATGCCGTGGGCCACACATTCCGAACACTGGTTTTATCAAAGCGGTAAAATTAATGTCGGTAGCAGGTGCCTATTGGAGAGGTGATACTTCTCGTAAACAAATGACACGTGTTTATGCGGTTACTTTCCCTAAACAAAAAGAATTAGACGAATACTTAACTTTATTAGAAGAAGCCAAACGCCGTGACCACCGTAAATTGGGAAAAGAATTAGAACTTTTCGCTTTTTCTGAAAAAGTAGGTATGGGTTTACCTTTGTGGTTACCAAAAGGCACAATGTTGCGTGAACGTTTAGAGAATTTCTTGCGTAGAGCCCAAGTGCGTGCAGGTTATTCGCCCGTAATTACGCCACATATTGCTTCTAAAGAATTATATATTACTTCTGGTCACTATGCGAAGTATGGTGCGGATTCATTCCAACCCATTCTTACTCCAGATGAAGGTGAAGAATTTTTCTTGAAACCAATGAACTGCCCTCATCACTGTGAAATTTATAAGACAAAACCTCGTAGTTACAGAGATTTGCCTTTGCGTTTAGCAGAATTTGGAACAGTTTATCGTTACGAACAATCTGGAGAATTACATGGTTTAACACGTGTACGTGGTTTTACACAAGATGATGCTCATATTTTCTGTCGTCCAGACCAAGTAGAAGACGAGTTCATGAAAGTAATTGATTTGGTTTTGTATGTATTCAAAGCTTTAGGTTTTGATAATTACTCGGCACAAATTTCATTACGTGACCCAGAAAATAAAGAAAAGTATATCGGTAAAGACGAAGATTGGGATAAAGCCGAAGCTGCGATTATTAAATCTGCGGCTGCCAAAGGCTTACCAACTGTAGTAGAATTAGGCGAAGCAGCATTCTATGGACCAAAGCTAGACTTCATGGTAAAAGATGCTTTAGGACGTAAATGGCAGTTAGGTACAATTCAAGTCGATTATCAATTACCACAACGTTTTGAATTAGAATATACAGGTTCAGACAACCAAAAACATCGCCCAGTGATGATTCATAGAGCGCCATTTGGTTCACTAGAACGTTTTGTAGCAATTTTAATTGAAAACACTGCTGGAAACTTCCCTCTTTGGTTATCACCAGAGCAATTGGCAGTATTGCCCATCTCTGAAAAATACGAGGATTATGCCAACGAAATTTTCTTGCGTTTACAAGAAAACGATTTGCGTGGCTATATTGACCATAGAGATGAAAAGATTGGTCGTAAAATCCGTGATGCAGAAGTTAATAAATTACCATTCATGCTGATTGTTGGTGAAAAAGAATCGGAACAAGGGATGGTTTCAGTCCGCAAAAAAGGTGAAGGTGATTTAGGAATGATGTCAATCGACCAGTTTATTAGCCTCATGCAAGGAGAAATAAATAAAAATATTGTACGATTCAAGGAATAAGAACTAAAAATTAAACTTGCATTTTTTTATTTTTTGAATTAGCTTTCGGAAGATTCGTAATTAAAGGGTTAATTTGTAACCTTTTATACGAATTTTCCGTTAAATTAGCATTGGCAGTTCAATTTTGAGTTCTCAAACCTGCTATTGTATCATTTTAAAACAAATCATTTAGATAATATGGCGTTACGCCCGAATAACAATTTTAGAAATAATCGTAGAGAAGAAGAGCCTTACAGAATAAATGGTCTCATCAAAGGAGTACAAAATGTACGTTTAGTTGGTGAAAACGTTGAGCAAGGCATCATGGACATAAAGCAAGCCTTGGCTATCGCTGTTCAGCAAGGTTTGGATTTGGTAGAAATCTCACCAAAAGCAGATCCTCCCGTTTGTCGTGTTACAGATTACGCTAAGTTCAAATACGAACAAAAGAAAAAACAAAAAGAAATTAAAGCAAACGCTGCAAAAACAGTATTGAAAGAAATTCGTTTCTCGCCTAATACTGATGACCACGATTTTAATTTCAAATTAAAACATGCCATCAACTTCTTGAAAGAAGGTGCAAAAGTAAAAGCTTATGTACACTTTGTTGGTCGTTCAATCGTATTCAAAGAAAGAGGAGAAATCTTATTACTAAACTTTGCAAAAGGTTTGGAAGAAGTAGGAAAAGCCGATGAACTACCTCGTTTAGAAGGAAAAAGAATGTCAATTATGTTTTCTCCAAAAGAAAAGAAGAAATAAAATTGACCAATAGGCGTTACAAACTCAATTAAGTACCGCTTACATCTTGTGAAATTTAAATTCATCAAATATCTAATTCCCTTTATTTTCCTAAGTTTAGGATTAAAGGGAATTTTATGTTCTAAGGAATTCCAACAAGCTAGTTCTTCAAAAGTTACCAAATTTAAACTTCCTACCCGAAGTACACATTCTGATTCTCCAGATGTAGTTGATGATTTTGTAGCCACTAATCATTTTAATTCTGAGGAATCCGATGATAATGATGATGAAGATTTTTACACCTTATGGTTCTCGAAAACAAGTAAAGATGCACATCATGTTTACATTAATCACATCAGTGAAAACTATGTATTCAGTCATCAATTAATACTCAATTATCTTCCTAAAATATATTTACAAATCAGAGTACTTCGTCTTTGATTTCCTTCCTTTATTTTAAAAATAATATAATGATTTTGTAGGATAGTCTAATTACTGTCTTGCCTAATCTTATGCTTATTATTTTATCAATTTCATTAGAAGCTAAATGTACTTCTAATGCACAATACCGTGTTGTATTCTCTTTTTCTCTCATTATAATATCACTAAAATGAAACGTTTATGGATTATTCTGCTGTCTTTGACTTGCTTCAAGACATTCTCGCAGGATACTTTGAAACTTGCTTTAAACGACGTAGAGGCAATTTTCTTAAAAAACAACGCACTTTTATTGGCTCAAAAGTATAATATCGAAGCCTCTAAAGCCCAAATTATTCAAGCTAAGTTGTGGGACAACCCAACTTTTTCGGGAGAACAGCAAATCTATAATCAAGAAACAAAAACGCCTCTCCCACTCGGAAATATGGGACAAAGAGCATTTCAAATTCAGCAACTTTTTTTGTTAGCAGGGAAACGTAACAGGCAGATTGAGTTAGCGAAAATCAATACTGAAGCTAGCGAATACAATTATTATGATTTACTGAGAACTTTAGCGATTGAATTAAGAACTAATTTTTATGATACTTTCTTCATTATAAAATCTGTAGCGATGTATGATGAGGAAATTCTGACATTTCAGAAACTGCTAGTTGCTTATGAAGAACAATATGGCAAAGGCAATATTCCTTTGAAAGAAGTAATTCGTTTAAAAGCCTTTTTATTCTCATTGAAAAAAGAACAAAATGAGCTTCGCCAACAGATTATCGAAAAACAAGGCATTTTAAGGACATTGCTCAATACGAAAGAGACTTCTTTTATTGCTCCAAAAATTGATGAAAAAGCATTAGATAGTCTTGGCATTAATCATTTAAAACTAGAACAATTAACAGCAACGGCTTTTGAAAATCGCTATGATTTAAAAATGCAAGATGCTTCTGTACGCTACGAAAAAGAAAATTTGCTTTTACAAAAAGCGATGGCTACGCCTGATCTTAGACTTGGCTATTCTTATGATCGCAACGGAAGTTTCATTCCAAACTATCACGCTATTACTTTACAGATAGACCTTCCTGTTTTCAATAAAAACCAAGGAAATATCAAAACATCATCTTTCAGGATTGAGGCTGCTCAAAAAACGTTGGAACAAGCGCAAACAAGTTTACAAAATGATGTACTCAGGGCTTTTATGAAAGTACAAGAGAATAATCGCTTGGCACAAAGTATTGATAGTAAATTCATTGGAAGTTTCGATACATTGATTGAAGGAGCTGTAGCTAGTTATCAGAAAAGAAATATTTCTTTAATTGAATTTGTAGATTTTGTTGAATCATACAAAACTTCGGTTGTAGAGCTCAATGCTCTAAAAAGTGATAGAATGCGTTCAATCGAAGAACTCAACTTTGTTGTTGGGAAAAAAGTACTTTAAGAACCACTATTTTTTTGCTAAAATTAAAACACTATTTCACGTACATCATGAAAAAGAATAAAATCATTATAGGCTTTCTCTTGGCTACTTGCCTAGCTTGTCAATCAAAAAAAGAAGAGACAAAGACAGATAATTCAGAGGAATTCGTTCTTTCGGATAAACTTCGTAAGGAATTGGTTCTAGCACCAGCCGTTGTTGAAAATATTTCAAGTGAATTACAATTGACTGGAAAGCTTGCGCCATTTGAGGAAAAACAAGTAAAAGTTTCACCTTTGGTAGATGGTGTAATTGAAAAAATTTCTGTTACACTCGGCGATTATGTTAGAAAAGGACAATCTATGGCAATTATTCATAGTTCTGAAGTTGCTGATGTTGAAAACCAAATTGTAGGCGCAAAGTCTGATTTTCTGACAGCACAAAAAAACTTACAAGTACAACAAGACTTGTATAAATCAGGTTTAACTTCTGAAAAAGACATTACAATCGCTCAAAATGAACTTTTGAAAGCAGAAGGAACCTTGAGAAGAGCCAACGAAATCTCAGGCATCTATGGTGTAAAAAATTCATTTTATACTGTAAAAGCTCCAATAGATGGTTATATCGTAGATGTGAACAGAAATATTTCAGAAAAAATGGCATATCGTGAAGGCGACATTGGTCCATTCTTTTCGGTGGCTGACCTTTCTACCGTACAAATCATTGCCAATGTCTATGAATCTGACATAGCTAAAATCAAAGTGGGCTATCAAGCATCCATTAGATTAGTAGCTTATCCAGACAGAGTTTTTCAAGGAAAAATTGATAAAATCAACAATGTTCTTGACCCACAAACAAGAACGATGCAAGTACGAATCAACTTACCCAATCCTGAAAAAATCCTAAAACCAGAAATGTTCGCAAAAGTAACTGTGAGCTATTCTGACAATCAAAAAATTGTATCAATTCCTTCCGAATCTATCATTTTCGATAAAGATAGAAATTTTGTAATCGTCTATAAAAATGCTAAAGAGGTAGAAGCCAGAAGAGTACAAGTAGCAAAAGTATTAGACAACAAAGCTTTTGTATTCAACGGCCTAGCTGAAGGAGAAAAAGTAGTAGTAAAAAATCAATTAATGATCTATAATGCCTTAAATAATTAAGGAATCGATACAATGAAGACACTATTGGCTTTATCGCTTAAATTCAAATTTGCCGTATTTTTTTTCACGGCTGTTATCGTTGTTGGAGGTATTTTTAGTTTTATCAATACTCCCATAGATGCTTTTCCTGATGTTACCAACACCCAAGTAACTATCATTACTCAGTGGCAAGGGCGAAGTGCAGAGGAAATAGAAAAGTTTGTAACTGCTCCACTCGAAATTTCAATGAATGGAGTACAGAAAAAAACGACTGTTCGCTCAACAACACTTTTCGGTTTATCGGTTGTCGTTGTAATGTTTGATGATGGCGTTGATAATAATTTTGCTAGAATTCAAATCAATAATGCCTTACAAGGATTAAGCCTTCCTGATGGCGTCGAACCTGAAATTCAACCTCCTTATGGGCCAACGGGTGAAATTTTCAGATATACATTAGATTCCAAATCCTTGAGTGCCAGAAAACTGAAAGAAATTCAGGACTGGGTAGTTGACAGAAATTTAAGGTCAGTTCCGGGCGTTGCTGATATTGTAAGTTTTGGCGGAGAAGTAAAAACTTATGAAATAAGTGTAAATCCGAATCTATTACAAGCGTATAATATTACACCGTTAGATGTTTTTCAAGCGGTTCAAAAAAGTAATATTAACGTTGGTGGCGATGTTATCACTAAAAACAATCAAGCTTATGTTGTACGAGGAATTGGTTTACTAGCCAAAATCTCTGACATCGAAAATATCTTGGTTGAAAATATTAACGGTGTTCCAGTTTATGTGAAAACTGTTGCGACTGTTAACGAATCAGCTTTACCCAAATTAGGACAAGTAGGACGTGGACAAAATAATGATGCCGTTGAAGGAATTGTTGTCATGCGAAAAGGCGAAGACCCTTCGGCAGTTATCAAAAGTTTGAATGAAAAAGTTGAAGAATTGAATACTAAAATTCTTCCAGTTGACATCAACATTAAGGCTTTTTATAATCGTCAAACCTTACTTGATTTCTGTATTGAAACAGTTTCTCATAATTTAATGGAAGGAATTGTTCTAGTTACTTTAATGGTACTTATCTTTTTGGCTGACTGGCGAGCATCCTTGATTGTGGCGATGATTATTCCATTAGCATTACTTTTTGCCTTTACTTGTTTGAAATTAATGGGAATGTCTGTGAATTTACTTTCACTAGGAGCCGTTGATTTCGGGATTATCATTGATGGAACTGTCGTCGTTGTAGAAGGATTGATTGTGGTACTTTCCCATAAAGCCCACGAAGTTGGTATGGAACGTTTTAATAAATTAGCTAAATTATCGCTGATTAAACGTACTGGTACTTCAATGGGTAAAGCTATTTTTACTTCTAAAGTAATTATTTTGGTTGCCCTTTTGCCGATTTTTGCTTTTCAAAAAGTAGAAGGAAAAATGTTTACACCTTTGGCTTGGACATTGGGTGCTGCCTTGTTGGGTGCTTTGATTTTTACGCTGACACTTGTTCCTGTAATGGTGAGTATTTTGATGAATAAGAACGTTAAAGAAAAATCTAATTTCTTTGTCGATGCTATTCTAAAATACTCAATGAAACTGTTTAATTACTGTTTTTCTCATCAAAAGAAAACCTTTATTATTACAGCAATCACAACCATAGTTGGTTTATGGACACTCACAATTCATGGAACGGAGTTCCTTCCACAATTGAACGAAGGCTCTATTTATGTAAGAGCCACCATGCCAAGAAGTATCAGTTTGAATGAATCTGTTCGTTATGCAAACGATATGCGTAAAGTATTTGAAGGTTTTCCAGAAGTTCGACAAGTAATGTCACAAGCTGGGCGACCAAATGATGGTACTGACCCAACAGGTTTTTATAATGTTGAATTTCACGTTGATATTTATCCGCAAAAAGAATGGAAAAGTGGTTTAACAAAAGCCCAATTAATTGAGCAAATGCAAAAGAAATTAGACGTATTCCAAGGAGTAAGTCTTGGTTTTTCTCAGCCAATTATGGACAATGTTGAAGAAGCAGTTTCTGGTGTAAAAGGCTCTATTGCAGTAAAAATCTATGGTCAAGATTTTGAGTACTTAGAAAAAGAAGCAGAAAAAGTAAACGATGTTTTGAAAAAAATTGAAGGTATTGAAGATTTAGGAATCATCAAAAACTTAGGACAGCCTGAATTACGCATCGAACTTGACCAACAAAAAATGGACTTATACGGTGTTCAAGCCGCAGATGCAGAGGCGGTTGTGTCAATGGCAATTGGTGGACAAACGGCAAGTCAATTATTTGAAGGCGAACGTAAATTTGATATTAGAATTCGTTTTCAACCAGAATATCGTAAATCAGAAGCTGAAATTGGCGACTTGATGGTACCAACAATGAACGGAACAAAAATTCCAATCAAAGAAATTGCTACTATTCGTACTTTGACTGGACCAAGTTTGATTTTCAGAGAAGATACAAAACGTTTTATCGCCGTGAAATTCTCAGTACGTGGTCGTGATATGGGAAGTACCATCGAAGAAGCACAAAAAGAAGTGAACAAGGTAGTACATTCCTTACCTAAAGGTTATGAAATGAAATGGAAAGGTGATTTTGAAAACCAACAAAGAGCCTCAAAACGTTTGGCTCAAGTAGTTCCAATTTCAATGCTTACGATTTTCTTTATCCTTTATTTAATGTTTGGTAGTTTGAAAGATGCCGGTTTGGTGTTTACGAATGTACCTTTTGCCATCATTGGTGGTTCTTTAGCACTTTTAATTACTGGTACAAATTTTAGTATTTCGGCAGGAATTGGCTTTATTGCGCTCTTCGGTATTTGTATTCAAAATGGTGTTATCATGATTGAAGTATTTAAAGATAATCTTCATCGAAAATTATCACTTCATGAATCCATAATGCAAGGAGTCCAGTCGAGAGTAAGACCAGTAATGATGACTGCTTTGATGGGAATTTTTGGGATGTTGCCAGCAGCTACTTCTTCAGGAATTGGTTCGGAATCACAAAAACCTTTAGCGATTGTGGTAATCGGCGGAATGATTGGAGCAACGATTCTAACATTATTTATCTTTCCATTATTTTACGAAAGAGTATATCGTAATAAATAGAATTGCTTGGTAAAAATTTGGTGGTTAATTATTCTGCTACAATATTATTTTTCTATAAAAACTGTTTTTTTGAAATATTTTCTTTTGAAAAACGAATAGAATATAACTACTTTTGTATCAAATAATTAACCACTAAAAAATAAAACATACCAATGAAAAAAATGTACTATTTCGTGCTTTTTTTAATTCTATTAAAAGCTATCGAAGTATTAGCCCACTAAACGCTAGCAAATCTGTAAAACACTCCTAAAGGAAGTTTTTTGTTAAAATCATCTTGTAGATATAATTCACCAAATTCATGATTTTGAGTTTGGCTAAAAGAACATTTGACTAAATTTTCAACAATTAATGAAGAGAAGCCCATCGAATACATATTCAAGATTAAGAAGTAATTTTCTTTATCAAGAATTTGTGCTACAGTTTTCAATAATTCATTGATTTGTTCTTCTAAAATCCACTTTTCGCCATCTGGTCCACGACCATAAGCGGGTGGATCTAAAATAATTCCTTGATAAATATTACCACGCTTGGCTTCACGCTTTACAAATTTAAGCGCATCTTCAACAACCCAACGTATATTCTCTAAGTTACTAGCTTCCATGTTTTCTCTCGACCATGAAATTACTTGTTTGATAGAATCAACATGAGTAATATCTGCTCCAGCTTGTTTAGCAGCAATTGAAGCACCACCCGTGTAAGCAAATATATTGAGTACTTTCGGGTTTTTAACAGGAAGTTTCTTCACTTTATCCATGATAAATTCCCAGTTTGAAGCTTGTTCAGGAAATATACCAACATGTTTGAAAGAAGAAAGTGCTAACTTAAAATTCAAATCTAAAGCATCTGTTTTATAAGGCATAAACCAACGCTCTTCCATTCCTTTTTTTAAAATCCACTCTCCTTTTTCTTGCGAACCTTTATCTTTTTTAAAAGTAGCGTTTGCCGTTCTCTCCCATTCTGCTTCTGGCATCGATTTATCCCAAGCAGCTTGTGGCTCTGGACGGCGCAAAATGTATTTACCAAATTTCTCTAATTTCTCAAAACCTCCAGAATCTATCAATTGGTATTCTTTCCAGTTTTGTGGGGTTTCAAGTTTAATAATTTCTTGTTGCATAATGTAATGTCTATGAAATCTGTAATGATTTTTTCATCCATAAAAAAAGCGGTATCCCTAGATACCGCTGCAAGTTACTCAAAAGCCTTTGTTTGAACTAAAATGAAATCTTATTCATGTAAAATACATTTCTTCTTCCACCTTCATTATCATTCGTAATTCGCTGATAACCAGAAGCAATGAAATAGTTTTTATACCAATAATCAATTGCATCAGAAGTTGTTTGTTTTACCTTATCTCCTTCTAACTGAGTGGCTACTTTAGCACTTTGTGTATCTTCAAGTACTTTGTCGCCTTTGATGATTTTAGTGAAAATTTGCCCTTTGTTGCTGTATGAAAGTGTAATTTCATCTCCTTTTACAGATGCTTTTACTTTTTCACTTAGCTTTTGTTCTTTTACATCCTTCATTTCGATGCTGTTATCCCAAAGTAAATTCCCTTTTTCATCAAAAGCAGCTACAATTGCATGAGTATAAATCCAACCGTCAAAAGTCTGTTGGTTTCCATAATATCTGTTTCCCCAACCCCACGGACTATAATATGAACTAAATGGCGAATACAAACCATAATAACCATAGCCCCAACGATAAGGATTATAAAACGAACTATATGGACTACCAAAACCATTATAAGTACCAAATGGGCTATAATTATTATAACGATAATCTGCATAAAAAGCCTCAGCAACCATGATATACTTATCGTCTTGTTTGATGATGTCGTGAACTAACAAACGATAATCTAAACGTAAATCTTCTCCTTTTTCTTTCTTATCCTGAATTTTCTTTTCTTGCTTTTCCTTTTGGCGTTCGCCCATGAAATTGAAGAAGTTCTTGAATTCAGTAAAACTATGGAATTTTAAATCGGTAATTTCATTGTCGAGCAACTTAGAAAAGTAAATTCCTTGTGAAGTTGGTCCACGAGATGAACCAATTGAATTTTTATGTCCATAAGTACCAAACATTACTTCGGTAGAATCTGAAACTAAATTCAATTTCCCATTCATCATGGCAAATTCATTTTCTGGATTCATCACTACTTGCGAAATTTGCTTGCCGTCTTCATCAAACGATTTTACAACCAATTGATAGTTTTTACCTCTTGTTCCTACTGCATAAGTAACATTGACGATAGCAGTACTGGTATCCAATTCCATTGATTGAATCTCAGCTTGGCTTTTCAAAGCACTTGGTAATACTTTTGTTTTGCGTTCTACAAGATTTGTAAATAAAATTACGGGTTGATTATTCACCATTCCTGCAATAAAAATAGAAGCATTGATTGCCTGAAAATCAGAAACTTCCATTCTATCAACTGACATGATTTGGTATTTCTCAATAAAACCTGGTCCAATATTTACTTTAACTACTTCATAAACATTACTTCTGTAGCGGCTAAAAAGTAAGTACAAATTTTTACCATCATAACAATGTTTTACATAATCCAAACTTCCGTCAATAGTACCATTTATCGACCAAATTTGGTCTAAATTTGTATCAAATCTAGTAAGTGTAAAATTGGTTTTACTTAACTGAGTAAGTACCAAAACGCCTTGTTCATTGATTGGAATGGTGAAAAGTTCGGAATTGCTTGAAGGCAAAGGGATTTCAACTCTTTTCACGCTTTGGGCTTGAGAGAATTGAAAACAGCATGTCATCAATACAAAAAAAGTAATACTTTTAACGACGGTTTTCATATTTTAAAATTAAATGTTTGAGCTTGTTTATTCATGAGCAAGACCAATGATGATATCAAATTCTTCAGGTTTGATATGTGCAACCGAAAGGCGAGATTGTTTGATTAAAGATAAATCCTTCAATCGTTCATCGGCTTTCATTTGCTTTAAAGTAACCGTTTTAGGAAGCTTTTCAACAGGAACAAGATCCACAACTACCCAATTTTTATCCTCAGTAGTTGGGTCTTGATAAGCCTCTTTTACAATTTTGGCAATTCCTACTACTTCCATTCCTTCATTTGAATGATAGAACAAAACCAAATCATCCACTTTCATGGCCTTTAAATTATTTCGTGCCTGAAAATTTCGCACACCATCCCACATGCCTGTGCCTTGATTAACGAAATCATCCCAAGAATATTTGAAAGGTTCTGATTTTACGAGCCAATAATTCATAATAATAATGTATTTATTTGTTTTAAATCCTGAATGAAATTACTTTTTTTTAAAGTAATTTCATTTTAATAAATTATATTTTATTCGTACCCCGAAAAACAATATTTTCTTTCGCAAGACCTTACTTTTCTTGTCTTGATACAAGAAAAGTAACAAAAGAAAATCAAGAAATTCCGAATCGCAGCGGCGAACCGCCTCGCTCCGCTCAAACAGCGGAATTTCAGAAAATGCTGACGCCTGACAAATCTAAAAATTTACAAGTTAAACTTTTAAATAAAAAATCCGAAAGCGTTTAAACTTTCGGAAGTTAATATCAAGGAAATTTAGGGAATTTGCTAAAATCTGGTTTGCGTTTTTCTAAGAAAGCATTCTTGCCTTCTTTTGCTTCTTCAGACAAGTAATATAATAAAGTTGCATTACCTGCCAATTCCTGAATACCTGCTTGTCCGTCTAATTCAGCATTGAATGATGATTTCAGCATTCTTAAAGCCAATGGGCTTTTCTCTAAAATCTTTTTACACCAAGCTACGGTTGTTTCTTCTAATTTATCCAAAGGCACTACTTTGTTGACCAAGCCCATATCAAGTGCTTCTTCTGCATTGTATTGATCGCATAAAAACCAGATTTCACGAGCTTTTTTCTGACCAACTACTCTAGCCAAGTATGATGCACCAAAACCGCCATCAAAAGAACCAACATTTGGACCCGTTTGTCCGAAACGTGCATTTTCAGCCGCAATTGATAAATCACAAACAACGTGTAAAACGTGACCTCCGCCAATTGCCCAGCCAGCTACCATCGCCACAACAGGTTTAGGAATCGAACGAATTTGTCTTTGTAAATCTAACACGTTTAATCTTGGCACTGTATCTTCACCAACATAACCTCCATGTCCACGAACTGATTGGTCACCACCCGAACAAAATGCTTTTCCGCCTTCACCTGTCAAAATGATTACGCCAATTTCTTCTGTGTCACGGCAAATATTCATTGCATCAATCATCTCTTTCACCGTCAATGGTGTAAAAGCATTATGCACTTGAGGACGGTTGATTGAGATTTTGGCAATTCCTTCATGAAAAGTAAATAAAATCTCTTTGTATTCTTTAAGGGTTTCCCACTTCATATTATTGTATATTATAATGTTTATGCTTTTTAAAGTAAATGACTTCAAAATTAATCACTCATTTACAAAGCTCCAATTATTCTTTTCAAGCTTCTTCATTATAGTGTACATCCCAAGTATGGTCTGCCAATAATAAACACTTCGCTAAATATCGACTGTATTTAAACGAACGCCCCCATTCATTTGGTGCAATTAGTGAAAGTAAATCCGTACCATCTTCTTTCTCGTACATGTAGTAGGTTTCATTAATAATGGGTTCAAAACCAATGGCAGCGTCATAAATTCTTTCTGAAATCTCTTTGCGTTGGGCTAATAATTTTGCCTGACGAGCCAAGGTTTCCATTTGTTCGTACAACTGATTCATTTGTCTATCAGTTTGTTGACGCATTGCTAACACTGAACGACCTTTTGATTTCCCTAAATCTTCGGGTTTAATAACGGCGCTACCTGCCGTGTGAGCGTAAGGAAGTAAACCAGGATTTTCGGCTACTTTATCTTTATTGATAGGGTTTAAAAATTTATCTTCAGATGCTGCCATAACGAGCTTTTAATTAATTGAATGATGAAATGATTTGAACTTTTATTAGCGTTTGTCTTTAGCTTAAAAACGTAAATATCCTAAATGTAACACTCACAAGTATCTACCAAAATTAACAAATAAAGATAATATAATTACTTTTCAAGTAAAATGAAGATAATAAATCTACAAAATAAAAAATCAAAAGATTATTCCTTTAAAAACATTATCAAATAGATTCTTAAAAAGACATTTTTCCTACAAATAAAAGCTTATTCAGGCTATTATTTTATACCGAAAACCTTTTAATTATATTTTTCAATCATTTAATAATCATAACAAACGCAACCCTGCCAAAGTTTTTGGCGTATGGGTAAAAAAGTAAATCTTCTCATTTAATCTAAATTCAAAATCCTATGGAACGCAAGGAATTCTTATCGCTCGTTGGAGTGAGTGTTGGAGCGATAATTTTACAAAACTGTATGTCAGGTTGTACAAATTCATCAGACCCAACGCCTTCAAACAATAACAACAATGGTAATACTGGTGGAACAGGTGGAACAGGTGGAACAACAACTGGTTTAACAGGCAATAATACAATCTCAAAAGGTACAATTGATTTCACCTTAGATTTAACAAGTTCAAGTTTTGCTGATTTAAAAACTGATGGCAAGGCAATCGTAACTGGCGATGTAATTGTTGCTAGAACTAAAGCTGGAAATTATATCGCAGTTGCTAAAAGATGTACACACGAAGGTACAACTGTTGATTTTCAAGCAGATAACAACCGTTTTAATTGTTCAAATCATGGTTCAAATTTTGATTTGACAGGCAAAGTACTTAATGGCCCAGCAGCTAGTCCACTCACACAATTCTCTACTTCTTTTGATAGTGCTAAGAACACGCTAAGAGTATCTTAGAAAAACTAAGCTTTTATTAAGAACACTCCTCAAAAATGCTAACTTTGGTATTTTTAGGAGTGTTTTTTATTTGAGAAATGATGTTGATTGACGATTATGAAAATTTACCGAAGCCCAATTCGGAATATGAAGAAAAAGTAATAGCCTTCTGTAAAATTTGGCTAGATGGACAAGAAAGCTTTATTCTAAAAACTTCAGGCTCAACGGGTGAACCTAAACCCATTTCATTGAGCAGAAAGCAAATGGAAGCGAGTGCTTTATTAACAGGCAAAACTTTTGGTTTGAAAGAACAAAATTTAGCCTTAGTTTGCTTGAATGTAGAGTATATCGCTGGCATTATGATGTTGGTAAGAGGTATGGTTTTGAATCTGAAACTGCTAATTATTCCTCCTTCAAGTAATCCATTATTAAATATTGAAAATCAAAAGATTGATTTTGCCGCCTTTGTTCCTTTACAATTACAAAGTATTTTAGAGAGTAATAACACGCATTTTTTGAATACTTTAAATCAAATGAAAGCCATTATCGTTGGTGGAGCGGCAGTTAGTCAGCAACTGGTTGAACAAATTCAAAGATTATCAGTTCCAGTTTATAGTACTTATGGCATGACAGAAACGGTTTCGCACATTGCCATTCGTAGGATTAACGGAGAGGATACTTCTCAAAATTTCAAAGTTTTAACAGGCGTGAAAATTGGCATTGACGAACGCAATTGTTTGAATATTTTGGCAGCAGCCAGCAATTTTGAATTAGTACAAACCAACGATTTGGTTGAAATAATTGCTGAAGATGAGTTTAAATTATTAGGACGTTTTGATAATATTATCAATAGTGGTGGCGTAAAAATTCAGTTAGAGAAAGTAGAAAATACCGTTGAAAGCTTGCTGGAATCACTTCATATCAATCGTTTTTTTGCTTATGGCATGGCTGATGAACGCCTTGGACAAAAATTGATTTTGGTACTTGAATCTGAAAATCTGGACGATGAAATAAAACGTAAATTAATTGAAGACATAAAAAGCGTGTCGGATACGTATCAAATTCCTAAAAATATTTTTACTATTTCTGCTTTTTCGGAAACTCCAACAGGAAAAATTGATAAAAAAGCCACAATAAAAAGATTAAATTTGTCAAAAAAATAGCGAAGTCAACATGACTAAGGAAAATAGAAAGCATGAAAGTAGAAAAATTATCACAATTAGAAATCAAATTCGAGACGGCAGACATTTTGCCTCCTCCTTTTTCACACCAAATTCTCCTCACTTTAGATTTTAAAGAAAACTTTATTGATACAAAATTTGAGATTGCCTATACATACAGAGATGAATTGACCGACGAAGAAATCTTGGAAGAAGGTTTTACTGGCAATGAAGACTTAGCTTGGGCAGGCGAATTATCAAAAGCTTGGGAAGCACCCATCCTGAATCTGATTGGCAAAACTTCTGAAAAATTCAATACCAAAGCCTTGGAAGAAGAACAAAATTTTCTGGAAATTTCAATCAATCAAAAAATAAAGGGAAATCCAAGCAACCAAGAAGCTTGGGAATATTTACTTCAAGAACTTACGCAAGCTGTTTATGAAACTTATGGAAAAGAAGCTCCTTTTCAATTGGTTTTCAAAAAGATTGAAAAAGATAAAAGTACTTCAACCTTTGAATTGAATTTACATTATACCGACAGAAAAGTACTAGCGTCAACCACTACGAATGGTATTGAAGAAAGCAAAAATCTTTCTTGGGAAGAAGCCAGCGATTTATTACAGCACATTTTCATTGGTGATTTTATCACTGATAAAGCACAAAAAGCTGAACCAAAAACGGTTGGAAAATTTATTTCAATTGGTGATGGTTTCTGGTATGAATTCACAAAAAGCCTGAAAAATCCAAATGGGAACAGAGCTTATATTGTAGATTTATATCAAAAATTTGAAGCATATTTATAGTAAAAAATTAAAAATAGTCGTTCTCGTGGAGCGACTATTTCCATTTCCTAACCAATTTTTACTGTGTAAAATCTATGAGAAGAGTATTATTTTTTTTATTCATCATGATTGGTGGATGCCAAATTTTTGCTCAAGAAAACGCTGTCAATTTATCTCAAAACCCTGCTTCACTAAAATGGTCGCAGATTAAAACACCTCACTTTCGCTTAATTTTCCCTAGCAATATTCAGTCATTAGGCGAAAGAACCGCCAACGTTTTAGAAACCGTTTACCAGCCTGTCAGTAAAACGCTTGGGAAAAACCCACGTCCGATTTCCATTGTTCTCCAAAATCAAACGAGTGTTTCAAATGGCTTTGTTACTTTGTTTCCTCGTCGTTCAGAATTTTACATTACTCCTCCGCAAGACTATACTTTACTCGGCACCAACAATTGGTTAGATTTATTGGCAGTTCACGAATTTCGACACATCGTTCAATACGACAAAGCATTAACAGGAAGTACCAAATTAATGCACACTCTTTTTGGAAGTAATGGTTGGGGCATCGTCAACTCGTTGGCTGTTCCCAATTGGTTTGCAGAAGGTGATGCCGTTGGAACAGAATCAGTATTAACTCATTCGGGAAGAGGGAAAATTCCAACTTTCGATATGGCTTTGCGTACACAATTGCTAACAAAAGGAGCTTACAGTTATGCTAAAGCCGTAAGTGGTTCATATAAAAATTTCATTCCTAATCATTATGTAAATGGTTATTTGATGACGTCTTTTATGAAAACTAAATACGGAGCCTATGCTTGGGATAAAATTTTGGAAGGAACATACAAAATGCCTTTTTATCCTTTTTCTTTTTCAAATAATATTAAAAAAGTAACAGGTTTAAAAACAGAGCAACTTTACAAAAATGCTTTTGATGATGCCAAACAAGCTTGGGAAACACAGCTAAAAAATATTCAAGAAACGACTGTTTCTCCTTTGAAAACTGCTAAAAATAAGTTTTTTACTCAATACGAATTTCCACAAATCATACCAGATGGCAGAATTTTAGCCTTAAAATCAGGCTTGGCTGATATTCAACAATTTGTATTATTGGACAAAGAAAATAATGAAGAGAAATTACTTGAATTAGGTATTTTCAACAATGCAGGAATGCTTTCTACTGCAGGTCCAAAAGTAGTTTGGTCTGAATTTAATTTTGATGTACGCTGGGGACAAAAAGATTTTTCTGTCATCAAAATCTATGATTTCAATACAGAAACAACAAAAACACTTACTCACAAAACAAAATTTACGGCACCAGCTTTATCAAACGATGCGAGTAAGATTGTAGCCATAGAAAATAGTCCTGAAAACAAATGTAGTTTAGTGATTTTAGATGCTGAAAATGGACAAGAAATTTCAAGAATTCAAAATCCTAAAAATGCCTTTTACTTACATCCACGTTGGACAGAAAACAATGAAATTCTTGTTGTAAAATTGCTTGATGGCAAAAAAAGCATTGTTACGATTAATCCTGAAAACAGTTTTGAAAAAGAATTATTTTCACCAATTGCAGAAAACATTGCTCATCCAGTAAAAGTAGAAAATTACATTTTGTTCAATTCTGGTGTAACTGGAATTGATAATGTTTTTGCATTTGATACAAAAACACAAAAGCGTTTTCAAGTAAGCAATCGAAAATTTGGTGCTTTTAATCCAGTTGTTTCAACTGATGGAAAAACGCTTTACTTCAACGATTTTACTGAAAACGGTAATCGCATTGTTGAAATGCCTTTTAATCCTGCAAACTTCTTGCCTTTTGATGAATCTCTAAATAAACCTGTTAAGTTTTTTGGGCAGATGTTGGTACAAGAAGCAGGTGAAAATTTACTTAAAAATATTCCCAATCAAGCTTACGAAACCAAACCTTACAGCAAAGCCAATATTTTTAATATTTATAATTGGGGAGCTGTTTTTAGTTCAAACAGTAACAATCTTAATATTGGTCTTTCTTCTCAAGATTTATTAAGTACTACTGCCATCAGTACTGGTTATTCATACAATGCCAACGAAAAAACTGGACAATTTTTCGCTGATTTAAGTTTTGAAGCTTGGTATCCGAAAATCAATTTGAATTATACCAATGGACAACGCCAGACTGATATTTATATAGACAAAAGTAGTCCTAGAGATAGTTTAAGATCGGATAAATGGAATCAACAACAAATGGTATTGGGAGTAAGTTTGCCATTTAATTTCACTCGTTCTAAGTATTATCAATCTATGGAAATTGGTGTAAATACGGCTATTACACAAGTATCAGGCTATGATTTACAAGACCGTTATCTTTCTGAAAGTTTCAATGGAAATGTCAACTCAATAATTTATACTTTCATATATTCAAGACAATTAAAAAGAGCCTTGAGAGATGTTGCACCACGCTGGGGACAAAGTATTAGTTTTTACGCAAGAAATATGCCTTTCGGCGGAGATTTGAATGGAGGATTGACATCTATTCAGGGAAGTATGTATGTACCGGGATTCTTCAAACATCATAGCATTCGTTTGAGAGCTGCTTTACAAAACCAAAGTGGTTTCAAAAACCCAAATGGTTCTCCTAATAATAAATTATATATTTTTGGTAGCCCAACGTTTTTTCCTAGAGGTTATAGTTATCGTGCTTTTGAAAACCTTAGTACTGGTTCTGTAGAATATCGTTTACCGCTGTTTGACCCCGATTGGAATTTTGGTAGATTAGTTTATCTAAAAAGATTAAAAGCTAATTTTTTCGCAGATTTTGGACAAGGTGAAACCAATTATAATTGGACAGAAACGCAAAATGGGAAAACTGTCATCTACAAAGGTTCAGATAAAGGAAACTTTACCTCAATCGGTTTTGATTTTACTGCACAGTTCCATCTTTTACGTTTCTCGCAACAATTTGAGGCAGGCTGTAGAGGTATTTACTTAACAAATCAAGGACGATTTATCTTTCAACCCTTGGTAATTGACATTGGTTTTTAAGAAAAAACCTTTATGTTTGAGAAATAATCTATCAGTTCAACATTGTACATCTAATATGAAATTTTTCTCCTACCGAGTTTACTGGATAATGCAAATTTCTTGGTGGCTCTTTACGACACTTGTTCTTAGACAACCGACAACAAAATACTTTGAACAGCCCATGCAATTGGGTTCCTACTTAACGATTAACTTCTTGGTAGGTCTTCTTTTTACGCACTTTTATGCAAAAACATATCTTAATAAAGACCGTGAAAACGGACAAATGATTGTTTTCCCTTTAGTATCTTCATTACTGTTGGGGCTTGGTTTTTTCTTAATTGATTACTTCTTTGGTTTTCAACGTTACCGAAAACCAAGTATGGGCATCGCTTTAGAACCTTATGATTATTATCAATTCTTTATAGAATCTGTTCGTTACGTTATCATCTGGTTCTTGTTTTTTCATCTCTTTTTAAGCAATCGAAAAGCACAAAGAAAAGAATTGCAATTGGCAAATGCAGAAATGTCCTTAAAAACCGCCGAACTTGAAAATCTTAAAAATCAGCTCAATCCACATTTTCTTTTTAATGCTATCAATAGTATTAAAGCACTCACCATTTTCGACCCAGAACTTGCTCGTCAAGCTTTAACAGAGCTTTCTCAATTACTTAGAACTTCCTTGAGCATGGGCAATCAGCAATTAGTGCCTTTGGATATGGAATTGAAATTAGTGAGAGATTACCTTTTTCTTGAAAAAATAAGGTATGAAAAACGTTTAGATTATTCTTTCGATATTAAGCAAGAAACATTGAATTTAAGTATTCCTCCGATGTCGGTACAACTATTGGTAGAAAATGCCATTAAACATGGAATTGGTAAGAATAAATTAGGGGGAAAATTGCGAATCGTTTCAGATTATAGTCAGAATGTTTTTACTTTAAAAGTAATCAATACAGGAAAAATTACAAGTATAGCAAGCGATGAAGGCGTTGGAATGAAGAATTTACAAAAACGTTTATTATTGAATTTTCAAGATAAAGCATCTTTTGCTTTAACGCAAGAAAATGATTCTGTGGTAGCGACAATCACAATTATGGTATAGCGAGTTGTGAATAAAACTCACAACTCGCTATTATCTGTTAAAAAAGAATCAAATAAGTAATTGCTCCCGCCAAATAACCCACAAAAGCCAGTAAACTAATTTTCTTTAAATACCACATAAAATCTATCTTTTCCATTCCCATGACGGCTACTCCCGAAGCCGAACCAATGATTAAAATACTTCCGCCAGTACCTGCACAATAAGCCATAAATTCCCAAAGTTTTGAATCAGTCGGGAAACTTGTTAAATCGTACATACCCATTGATGCCGCCACTAAAGGTACGTTATCAATCACCGCCGAAGCCAAACCTATCGCAAACACAATTACGTCTTGATTGCCAATAGTGCTATCCATCCAAGTAGCGAGACCCGTCAACAAATGAGTTGCTTCTAAAGAACCAATCGCTAGTAAAATTCCTAAGAAAAATAAAATACTTGAAGAGTCAATCTTACTTAGTGCATGAGCAACAGAAAAAGGTTTTTTCTCCGCATCGTCTCTGCCATGATGAAGTATTTCAGACACAACCCAAACAATTCCTAAACCCAATAACACACCCATGTAAGGTGGTAAATGAGTAATAGTTTTAAAAATGGGTACGAATAAAAGCATTCCCAAACCTGTTACCAACATAATCATAGAATGTTTTCTAGCCAGATAAGTATTCGATTCTAATTCAATTTTAGAGGTTTGTACTGAAGCTGTTTGTATATTTCCTTTCATTGTAAATGACAAATAAATCAATGGCACAAATAGCGAAACTAAACTCGGAAGCAATAATCCTTTGATGATAGCGGTTGCCGTAATTTGTCCACCAATCCAAAGCATCGTAGTTGTAACATCTCCAATCGGCGACCAAGCACCGCCTGCATTGGCAGCGATAATAACAATTCCTGCAAAAAACATTCTTGTTTCTTTATCTTTAATCAGTTTTCGTAATACCGAAACCATCACAATGGCAGTTGTAAGATTATCTAAAGCAGCCGATAAGAAAAAGGTAATCAAACTAATTATCCAAAGTAAAGTCACTTTGTTTTTACTGGTAATTTTATCGGTAATAATCTTGAATCCATAGTGAGAATCAATCAATTCCACGATAGTCATCGCTCCTAAAAGAAAGAAAAGTATTTCAGAAACACTGCCTAAATGATGCGACAATTCTTCACCAACAGTAGCAGGTTGATGGTCGAAAAGAATGTAGATTGTCCAACATAATACACCAGTAATTAATGCAGTAGCTGTTTTGTTGAGATGAATAGTGTGTTCAAAAGCAATAGCCAAATAGCCAATTACAAAAATAAGAATCAGTAAAGTTTGCATCGTTGTGGTTTAAGTATATATCAATTTGGTTAATATTTCTTAGTATGGTTATTTACAAAAATCACCGTCAGCATAACTAACGGTGATTCCTTAACAGATCAAATTATTCTACTACGTTATAACAGAAATCCCATCATTATTTCATGTATATCAAATCTTGATTCTTTATTTCAAATATGAAGAACACTGTTTGTAGTACAAAGGTCTATTACTAACCTTAAGAAGAGCTTAATCTAATATTAGAATTTGATTAGAAAACACAAAATATTATTGATGAGGAATTTTTACGACAAATTCTGTTCCTAAATTCAATTTACTTTTTACTTGAATGATTCCATTGTGAAGTTCAATAATATGTTTCGCTACCGATAAACCCACTCCAAAACCTTTAATATTATTGGTATTTCTGGCACGATAAAAAGGATTAAAAATATTGGGCAAATCACTTTTTGAAATACCAATTCCTTTATCTTGAATTTTTACGATACAATACTTTTTATCAAAACTTAGCAAAATATTAGCTTGTTTATTGGCAGAGTATTTACAGGCATTTTCCAACAAATTGACAAACAGGTTTTCTAATAAAACTTGATTTCCTTCAATCAAAGTAAGGTTATCTTCTTCTGGAATGATTTCAAAATCAAAAGTAATGCGATAATCTTGATGAATTTGCTGTACAGATTGTTGGGCATTCAGTAAAATATCCTCCATTCTCAGTACTTCAAAAATAAACTTTTCACCATCATCTGTGGCTTTTGCTAATTGTAGCAAACCATTGGATAATTGAATAAGTCTTTCGGTATCATTCAAAATATTCTTTAATATTTGTTGATATTCCTTGGCAGAATACTCTTCATCCAAGCCTACTTGTACTTCAGTTTTTAAAGCAGCCAAGGGTGTTCTGAGTTCGTGCGAAGCCTGTGATACAAATTGTTTTTGCTGAATAAATGCCATTTCTAGTCGATGAAGCATACTATTAAAATTTACCGCCAAGGCTGCAATTTCATCTTTACCATTGCCTTCATCTAATCTCTTTTTAAGATTATGTGCCGTAATTCTAGAAATTTCTTCATTTACCGATTGTATCGGTTTCAGAGCTTGACTCGCAAAAAACACTCCTAAAGCTATTGTGATAAGTATTCCCGACAGTAAACCTATTGCCAAGGTTTTGATAAGATTCTCTTTTTGTTCAATTCCAACACTATCAGTCGCAGAAGCTAATACGACGAAACGGTCGAATTTTCCTTCAAATAATATCCCAATTACTTGTCTTTGATTACTTTCAAAAGTTACTCTTCCCTCCTTTCGAACCATTTCCAATAGATGGTTATTAAGATAATCTGCTCGCTTTTCTACATTAGCATACAAAAGTTCATTTCTAAAATTATAGACAAATACTTCTTCGTCAGATAAACGCAAAGACGAATTACTATCCATTAATTTCAATAATCTTGGTGTAAATTCTTGGACATCAACCAACAAACGAGCGGTTGTATTTGAACGAGCTTGGAGACGGTCGTAAAAGTTTTTTTTGCGTTGATTTTCTGCCCGAAGAAAAACTATGGCAGAGAAAATCAGCAAGATAATCGCTACAATGATGGTAAACTGAATGGCTATTTTATAACGAATTTGCATGTATTATCAAGAGTGATGAATTGTGAGTGATGAGTTTTGAAGTTTAATACAACACTTTACATACAAGAACGTAGTTTATTTTACAGATGCGACTTACAGAGTTTTCAATACATATCCTAAGCCTGTTTTGGTATGAATAAGTTTAGGTTCAAACTCACGATCTATCTTTTTACGAAGGTAATTAATATATACTTCAACGATGTTGGTACTGGTATCAAAATTCAAATCCCAAACATTTTCTACAATATCCATTTTGGATAATACTCTACCTTTATTTCTGAGCATATATTCCAACAGTTCAAATTCTCTGGCTGTTAGTTCAATAATTTGCTCGTCTCGGCTTACAGTTTTACTTCTTAGATTCATCGCCAAATTGGCTTCTCGTAAAATCTCCGTACTCACCTCTTGCAGTTGGTTCGCACGTCGAATCAAAGCCTGAATTCTAGCGGTTAGCTCTCTAAATTCAAAAGGCTTAACCATATAATCGTCAGCACCTTCTTCTAAGCCTTTTACTTTATCATCTACCTCTCCCATCGCCGTAAGCATCAAAATCGGTGTAAGAATATTATTTTGACGAATAATTTTACAAACCTCAAACCCATTCATTAAAGGCAAATTGACGTCTAACAAAATTAAATCATACGTATTATTAGTAGCCAAACTAGCACCCATAAAACCATCGTAGGCGGGTTCGATGATATAATTCTTTTTCTCTAATCCATTTCTCAGACTATCAGAAACCCTTTTATCATCTTCGATGAGTAATATTTTTTTGCTATTTTCCATAAAACCTGTAGGTCGAGTTGATAATCAAAACCGTAACTCGGGTTTCCAACCCGATGAAGAGTTACATTGCGGTCGTTCACAAGGATGAATTTCCAAAAAAAATTCTTGTTTAGAAAGTTTTGGGGTAAGTCGGGTTGGAAACCCGACCTACAGTTATTGTTTTACTAGATGTCTATCCAATCTAACAAGATGAGTATTTCAGTTTACTAGATACTCATTTAATCTTACTAGATGACCATTTTAGTTTACTAGATGCTCATTTAATCTAACAAGATGAGTATTTCAGTTTACTAGATGCTCATTCAATCTTACTAGATGACCATTTCAGTTTACTAGATGCTCATTCAATCTTACTAGATGACCATTTCACTTTACTAGATGCTCATTCAATCTTACTAGATGACCATTTCACTTTACTAGATGCTCATTCAATCTTACCAGATGACCATTTCATCAAGTATTTTGATGGTAAAATGTTCTCAGATTGCAAATCCGAGCTATTGAATTTCTTGTAAACTTTCGTAATTGGCTTGTAAAATGGTTCCTATATGTTCGTCTGTCAAGGCTGTTGAAAGGAACATAGCTTCATATTGAGATGGTGCTAAGTAAATTCCTCTTTTCAACATGGCTTGGAAGTATTTTCCGAATGCTACAGTGTCGGATGTTTTGGCATCTTCAAAATTGTTTACGGCTTGGTCGGTAAAGAATAGCGTAAACATTGAACCAACATGATTTAAGGTATAATTCAAGCCTAATTTACTCATGTTTGCTTTCATGCCGTCGGTTAATCTGGCTCCTACTTCTTCCAAACGTGTATAAACCGAAGGTGTTTCGTTTAGGTGATTCAACATTGCTAAACCTGCTGCCATCGCAATCGGATTTCCTGACAATGTTCCTGCCTGATACACTGGTCCTGCTGGTGAAACACAATCCATGATTTCTTTTTTTCCGCCATAAGCGCCTACTGGCATTCCTCCGCCTATGATTTTTCCCATCGTCGTCATATCAGGAGTAACGCCACAACGTTCTTGGAAACCTCCTTTTGATAAACGGAAGCCTGTCATTACTTCATCAAAAATCAAGATGATTCCTTCTTTATCACAAATTGCTCTTAAACCTTCCAAGAAACCTTCAACGGGTTTTACCAAACCCATATTTCCGACTACGGGTTCAAGAATGATACAAGCGATATTTCCTTTATTGGCATCTACTAAGGTTTGAACGGCTGCTAAATCATTGTAAGGAGCGGTTAAAGTATCGTTGGCTACGCCTTTGGTTACGCCTGGTGAATCAGGACTACCGAAAGTCATTACGCCAGAACCTGCGGCGATTAGAAATGAGTCGCCATGTCCATGATAGTTTCCTTCAAACTTTATCATTTTATCTTTTCCAGTATAGCCACGAGCGACTCTCACTGCCGACATCGTTGCTTCTGTTCCAGAGTTTACCATGCGTACTTTTTCAACCGATGGAATCATTGAGCAAATCAATTCAGCCATTTCTACTTCTCTACGGGTTGGAGCTCCGAACGAAAAACCACTTTGAATAGCATCTGAAACAGCTTTTTCTACTAATTCATTGGCATGACCTAAAATCATTGGTCCCCACGAATTAATTAATTCTATGTATGAATTACCATCTTCATCATGTAAGTATGCACCTTTTGCTGATTTTATAAAAATTGGGTTTCCACCTACCGCACGAAATGCTCTCACTGGCGAATTGACGCCTCCCGGAATAAAGTTTTTAGCTTTTTGAAAAAGTTGTTCTGATTGTGTCATTGTTTTTTTATTAAAAGTGAGGGCTTCAGGACTAAAAGACTTGATGACTGAAGGATTTAAAGAAAATATCATTTTACAATGTAAAATATCTTATCCATTTATCCATAAAGTCCCTTTTGTCTTAAAGTCCTTTAGTCCTCCAGTCACCAAATCCTAAAGTCTTCTAGTCATAAAGTCCCCAAAGTCTTTACTTAGCCAATACAAACTTAAAATTATCTAAAGTAGTAATTGGGCAAATTTGATTGTCTTGTGATTTGAAATAATTAAAACCCATTAAAGAATAAGTATTGTTATAAGTAGCTGGAGTATCCAAGCCTTTACGAATGTTATAACCATTTTTACCGAATAATCTTCCCCAGAAAAGTGCCAAATCATAACCATGAAAAGCATAATAAGAAGGAATTACGCCATATTTCCCTAAATACTCCTTTCGAAAACTATCTACTTCTGGTTTATCATTATCAATAAATTCTGGATTGATACAATAAATTTCTCTTCCCGACAAAGTACCGTTACTCAAATTATAAGTATTAAAAGCCTCCGCCGTTGTAACAAGCGGAGCCATTATTTCTTTTTTATTCAAAGCCGTAATCATCGAAAGTCCCGCTTTTTTATCAGAGGTTGACATAAAAATATGACTTACTCTCTTTTCAGGTAATTTACTGATGATATCCTCGGAATAAGATTTAATTTTCTCAAATTTCACTATTTCATACCCGATTTTTTCCATTTGTTCACGATAGCTTACCGCCATGATAGAATCGTTCTGAACATCTGAATAATAAATAGCGGTATTTCTTCCCATAAATGCTTGTCTGCTTACAAAATCTGCCGCTTTGGTAGCTTGCATCACTAAAGAAGGTTGTGCTAAAAAAGACAAATTATAATCATTCAAAATCTTTTGATTGTTCGACATCGGGTTCACAATCGGAATCTGATTAGCATCACAATAAGCCGTTGCAATTTTATTGGTTTCAGTATAAAGTGGCCCAACCAATAAATCCATCATCTGAAAAGAACGATTATTGACTAATTCAAGCATTTCATCAGGCTCGTTTGTCATGTCATAAACAAAACAATTCAAGGTAATTCCTTCTTTCAATAATTGATTTTTTGCCAATTTCATACCTTGATATAAATCCAAAGCATACTGATTTCTTCTAATTTTATCAGCACTCATATTGGCAACTTCCACGGGCAATAACAATCCAAAATTCAAATAACCTTTGGTTGTTCTTGATTTTGTGACACCTGCTGAAGTAGTATTAATGACGATATTTTGTTGAACTTTATCCGACAAAATAGTTTCGTTGGGAAACTTCTTAGATAATTCTTGGACTAATTTAGAATTGTCAATCTGACGGACATAAAATGTTTTCATTTCCGTCAAATCATTTTGTAGGGAATCAGCAGGGATTTTCTGAGCAATCGTAAAAGCCTCTGCGTACTTTTTCTCTTCAAAAGCTAACATCGTTAACAAAAAGTTAATTTCAGCTTTATCAGCCCAAGTGGGGTGAGCCACCATTAAACTCTTCAAAGTAGTTTTCGCTACAGAATATTCTTTCAGATGAATCGCACTTAATGCCGAAAAATAGAAAGAATTAGGTACTAGGACAGTTCCTAATTGATTATTGGAGAGATTCGTGAAGGCAATTTTAGCTTTTTCGTACTCGTGGTTTTTATATAATTCTAATGCTTTTTTGTAAGCTAACTCGTATTCAGGAAGCGAATTTTGTGCCTTCCCTACTTGGAAAGTAAACAGCAGCAATAAAATCCAGATAAATCTATTTAGCATATTTGAAAGTTTGAGTTTTACAAAGATAATAAACTTTGTATATTCACGATTGTATCAATTACTCATCAAAACTAATTTCATAATGAACATTCACTGGTACCTCAAGCATTTCAGAGACTTAACTACAATCGAATTATACCAAATTCTACAACTTCGTAATGAGGTTTTTATTGTTGAACAAAATTGTCCTTTTCAAGATTTAGACGATAAAGACTTAATTTCTTTTCATTTTATTGGCTTTGATACCAGTAGCCAAAAAATTGTAGCCTATACTCGCCTAATTGCACCTGGTATTTCATACGAAGAAGCCTCAATTGGTAGAGTGGTTACTTCTCCCTTAGCTCGTGGCGGTGGTTTTGGCAAAACTTTAATGCTCAAGTCAATTGAAATGATGGAAGAAATATTTGCGGGAAGTCCCATCAGAATCGGTGCACAATTATATTTAAAGCAATTTTATGAATCTTTTGGCTTTCAACAAGTTAGTGAAATTTATTTAGAAGACGGCATCGAACATATCGAAATGTTGAGGAATGAATAAAACAAATCCGTATTTTAGCGAATAAAAAATCAAATATCATTTAGAGAAAAAGCTTTTTAAGTCAACCATTATTTGACCAAAAACAAGATTCAAACCTTGTTGGATAAGTATTAATCACTGTTCCGACAAGTTTATATTTCATACAAATTCATGAATAAAACACAGCTTTCAATTATTGCCAAAACCGTTGGCGTAAATCAAACACAAGTTCAGAATACAATTAATTTATTAGAGGAAGGTGGAACAGTTCCGTTCATTGCACGATACAGAAAAGAAGCAACGGGAAGTTTAGATGAAGTACAAATCCTTGATATTAAAGAACTTTTAGGTAAACTCAAAGAAGCTGATAAACGCAGAGAAGGCATCATAAAATCCATTGAAGAACAAGGAAAAATGACGCCAGAATTGTTAGAAAAGCTTAACAATGCTTATTATTTACAAGAACTAGAAGATCTTTATTTACCATATAAACAAAAGCGTAAAACAAGAGCAAGTATTGCAATTGAAAAAGGTTTAGAGCCTTTAGCAAAATTGATTTTTGAACAAAAAGAGGCTAATGTACTTAAAAAAGCAGAAGCATTTTTGAATGATAAAGTAGCAAATGTAGAAGAAGCCTTACAAGGGTCAAGAGATATTATTGCAGAATGGATTAACGAAAATGTGGAGGCTAGAAATGCTGTTAGAAAAGTATTTGAGCGTGAAGCAATGGTTTATGCCAAAGTAAAAAAAGGCAAAGAAGAAGAAGGAATCAAGTACAAAGATTACTTTGATTTCTACGAACCCTTGAAAAAAGTACCTTCACATCGTTTATTGGCTTTGCGTCGTGGCGAAGAAGAAGGATTTTTAAGCGTAAGTATTTCTCCAGAAGAAGACAATGCTTTAGGAGCATTAGATAGAATTTTCTTGAAAGGCTTACCAGATGCTAAAAAAATCGTGGAAGAATCTATTACAGATTGCTACAAACGATTGATGAGACCTTCTATTGAAAATGAATTTGCAGGTTTTTCAAAAGAAAAAGCTGACACCGAAGCCATTAAAATCTTTGCGCAAAACCTTCGTCAGTTATTATTAGCTTCGCCACTGGGTCAGAAAAAAGTATTGGCTATTGATCCCGGTTATCGTACTGGTTGCAAAACTGTTGTATTAGATGCCCAAGGAAATTTATTGGCAGATACTGTTATTTACCCTTTTGACAAATCAATTGAAGCACAAAATACTGTTTTAACAATTGCAGAAAAGTATCAAATTGATGCCATTGCGATTGGAAATGGTACAGCAGGAAGGGAAACTGAAGATTTTGTCAAGAAATTAGCTTTCAAAAAAGTACCACAAATATTTGTAGTTTCAGAACAAGGCGCTTCCATTTACTCCGCCTCTCCTATCGCTCGTGAAGAATTTCCAGATAAAGATGTAACAGTTCGTGGAGCGGTTTCTATCGGTAGAAGATTGATGGATCCTTTGGCAGAATTAGTAAAAATCGACCCAAAATCAATTGGTGTTGGGCAATATCAACACGATGTTGACCAGTCGATGCTAAAGGGAACTTTGGATACAGTCGTTGAAAGTTGTGTGAATGCCGTTGGCGTAAATTTAAACACGGCTTCTAAACATTTATTGAGTTATGTTGCTGGATTGGGACCATCTTTAGCTGCTAATATTGTAAAGTATCGTCAAGAAAATGGGGAATTTAAATCTCGTCAGCAAATTAAGAAAGTTGCTCGTTTAGGTGAAAAAGCATTTGAACAATGTGCAGGTTTCTTGAGAATTCAAAATGCAGAAAATCCTTTGGATAATTCAGCAGTTCATCCAGAAACGTATCCAATTGTTGAAAAAATGGCAAAGGATTTGAAGTGTTCTGTGAAAGATTTAATGAGTTCTGTAGAACTTAGAAAACAATTAAATCTGAATGCTTATGCCAACGACAAAATTGGTTTACTGACGCTTCAAGACATTTTAAAAGAATTAGAAAAGCCTTCTCGTGACCCACGTGAACAATTAACAGCTTTTGAATTTGATGCAAATGTGAAGAAAGTAGAAGATTTATATGAAGGAATGGTACTTCCGGGTATCGTTACGAACATTACTGCTTTTGGTTGTTTTGTAGATGTTGGCGTAAAACAAGATGGTTTGGTGCATATTTCCCAATTAGCCAACCAATACGTTTCCGACCCAAATCAGGTAGTGAAATTACAACAACAAGTACAAGTTAGAGTAATGGAAGTTGATATCGCCAGAAAAAGAATTGCTTTGAGTATGAAGGCGGTTTAGTATTTGGTTTTAAGATACAAGAAGCAAGATTCAAGACAGAAGAAGCAAGAAAAAGAGATGTTGGAAAAATAATAAAAACGACTTACCTAACTCGCTTTTATTAATCCTGACTTTTGCATCTTGTATCTTTAATCTTGCATCTTGCTACTCTTCCAAAAATCCCCCAAAAAATGAACAACCTAGAAGTATGGATGCGTGGACCAATTGCTGGATTGGCTCCATTATTACAACCTGTGGCTCATGCAATTTTGCAAGCTCGTGAGGAAGTAAATCTGATGATGATTGATTTTCCAGAAGAATTACTTTGGGAATCTCCTGCGGGTTGTGCTTCAGTGGCTTTTCATTTACAGCATTTAGCGGGTGTGTTAGATAGACTTTTTACTTATGCCAACGACCAGATGTTGAGCGAAGAACAATTAGATTTATTACAATTAGAATCAGTAAAAAATCAATACAATGTAAACGTAAAGTCATTACTTACACGTTTTAACAATCAAGTGAACAAGGCATTGACACAGTTAAAAAATATAGACGAAAAAACATTGTTGGAAGCAAGAGGAATTGGAAGAAAACGAATACCAACGAATGTTTTAGGCTTACTTTTTCATGCTGCAGAACATACGCAACGCCATACTGGTCAACTTTATGTTACCGTAAAAATGTTAAAAAATGCTCAAAGCGGAACAATCCAGCTTTAACAAATTTATATTATTGATTCCTTATGAAACAAAACCATTTGAATACTTTTTATCGTTTTTCTGTACTAATTGGTGTAGTTGTATTGTTAGATTCTTGTAAATTATTTCGTAAAAAAGAAGATAATAACGTTGTGGTTACTCATCCAAAATCAGTTCCTCCAACTAATACTTCTAAAACTTACAATGCCAAAACAATCAATAGTTTAATTTCAACTGCAAGAAGCTATACAGGTGTTCCATACCGAGCTGGGGGAACAGATAGAAATGGAATGGATTGTTCAGGTTTGTTATTTTGTGTTTATAATCAATTTGGTTTTAAAATTCCTAGAATTTCCTATCAGCAATCAGATTTTGGTAAAGAAATATCAATTGATGACCTTCGCCCTGGTGATTGGGTGTTTTTCGTAACCAATAAAGGAAACGTAAGTAATATTAATCACGCTGGACTAATCACAGAATTGAGAAGTAAAACAGAAGTAATGTTTATTCACTCCTCCTCTTCAAAAGGTATCAGAGAAGATAATCTTTACAGCAAATATTGGATGGGGTGTTTTGCTAAGGCAAGTAGGCCGTTCTAAGCCAAATTCAACCCAATCACCAAAGCCCACATCATTGCAAAGCTTATCAGCATAGAAACATTTACCAGCATTCCTGCAATTTTGGTATCATAATTTAATTCGTCAGAGAAAGGTAAAATCGTCATTCCAACGGGGATTATTAATACAATTAACAACACATTTCTGTACAATTGCTCTACAGGCAACAAATAAAAGAAAGTAAATCCTAACAGAAATCCCCAGAAGTAACGAATTAAAAGTACTTTAGAAACCTTCTTGAGTATCTCTCCAGAAGTAGAAATATTCAAATAAATTCCCATAATTAACAAGACTATTACTTTGTTTCCTCTTGCCATCACATCAATCACATCAATCACAATCGTGGGAATTTCTATTTTTGCTAAGTTTACAAAAACACCCAAAAGTATGGCTTGAAAAGGCAATAAAGTAAATATTTTCAAGATAGCTTTTTTGGCATTTTGTGAAATACTTACACTTTCATTTTTATCCGACATAAATACCCCTGTGCCATATACTAAGCCAAAAACGGCAAAAGAATTTCCAAAATCAAACATGGCAGCATATACCATTCCAGCTTGTCCCCAAATACCTTCAATCAACGGATAAGCAAAAAGTCCGAGGTTAAAACCTCCACTTCCCATAATCAAAATCGCTTTCATTTTCTGCGTCTGATTTTTGAATAATTTTGCAGCAGTAAACATCGTAAGCAATGAAAAACAAAAAGAAATAACAGGCAATAACAAGAGGTTAAATTCAAAATGCACACGTTTCATCGTTAAAAACATCAACGCTGGAAAAGTAGTGTGCATTAATAATTTAGAAATAATTTTTCCTTCTTTTTCAGAAACAATATTTTGGCGCTTCAAAAAATATCCGACCAAAATGATACTCAAAGCAGTAATAAAAACGGTATTGGTTTGATTCATGGAAATGAGAAAGAAAACAAAGAGTCTTCTATAAATTAATAATTTAGAATTTCTGAGAAAAATGAACGAACCAACTAAAAGCTTCTATTCTATATAAGCTCAATAATAATGAATAAGTTGGTGTTAAAATATTGATAAAAGCGATAAAATAAATAAACTTACTTGCTTTCTCTTCGATTTGTTCAGCCAACAAATAGACTACATATACAAGTAAAAAGGCATAAGCCAAACTTCTTGTAACATCTTCAACGGCTGTACTTATTAAAAAACAAGTAGTAAAAATTCCAACAAACCACAAAGCTACAAAATAATATTTCTTTTTAATTAAGTAAAAAGACGCTGCTAGAATAAGTAGTAAGTTTAACTTTAATGAAGAGAAAATGGCAAAAGGAATTTTTGTACCATGAATAAAACCTAACCCTAAAGCAACACCACTATGTTTTCCGATGGGCGTATCTAAATGGTAATTCTTATAAAATAAGGCTCGAATAAAAATGTAAATCAACACACTGATACAAACCATCCAAAATGATTTATTGTCTGTAATGAGCTTCGAAAAAGTGGTTCTAAAATCTTTTGCTGTTTTCTCTAAAGAAAAATTGGTCAATCCAGCAAATAAGGGAATAATCAAAGAGGGAGCGATACTTCTTTCATCAACAAAATAGCTTGCTAATAAAAATACAATACTTATTGAACTTTTATAAAAATACAGGGCAATCAACAAACCAAGGTAGGCGTAAGAATCGTAAAAAAGTGTATCGTAATTAAACGAATTTCCAACATAAGAAAACAGTAGTGCAATGGTTCCCCAGAAACTTATGGCTGCATTTTTGGTGACTCGATTAATTATTTTGATTGAAAACCAGATAAATACAGGAAGCAATAAAATCTGAAGATAGAATAATCGAAGAGAATTTAAACTAAATACATTTGCCAACAAATATGGAGTAATTCTAAGATCTCGCTTTCGAAAATGGTCTTCAGGAGGAAAATCCAAAGTGGGTTGTAAAGGTTTTTCTATTTTATTATTAACAAATTGTTGCACCGAAATGTCAATACTTGTCCAATCATTACTAATCCTTTTCCTGATAATTTCTGGAAAATATATAAATGAAAAAACGAGAAAAATCAATAAGCAAATAACTACATACCAGTATTTATTTTGCAAATATTTAATGACAAAATAATTAAATTTAGTAAAGAGGATGCTGATATTTGGAAGCATATTGTAGAGGAGGTTAAAATTTCTAATCACAAAAATCAAGAAAATAAAAACTTACACGTACAAAACTTTTAATCCTAACATAGGCTATTCTTAACAAAAATAAACTTTTTTAGTTAGAAACAACTCTTTTTACCAAACATTAACATTTAAATGTTACAGGGCAATTCATACAATTACAATGACTCAATACAAATTTAATCTATATATCTCCCATAATTTCTCAGCTTTAACTAATTTTGCAGATATATTCTTGTTTGGCGTGAGTACATTAACGTATTTACGAATAACATCTAACAGATAACATCAAAAAATAATGGGTAAGAAAGTTTTAATTATTGGTGCAGGTGGCGTAGGAAATGTAGTAGTAAAGAAATGTGCCATGAATCCAGAAGTATTTTCTGAAGTAGTTTTAGCAAGCCGTACAAAACGTAAATGTGATGCTATTGCTGAAGAATGTGCTAAAATTGGTTTACCAACCAAAGTAGAAACTGCACAAGTAGATGCTGATAATGTGCCAGAATTGGTTGCTTTGATTAATCAAGTAAAACCTTTTATGGTTATCAATGTGGCTCTTCCATATCAAGATTTAACCATTATGGATGCTTGTTTGGAAACAGGAGTACATTATATGGATACTGCTAATTATGAGCCTAAAGATGTTGCTAAATTTGAATATTCTTGGCAATGGGCTTATCAAGAACGCTTTAAAGAAGCAGGCTTGATGGCATTATTAGGTTGTGGATTCGACCCAGGTGTTACACAAGTTTATACAGCTTATGCCAATAAACACCATTTCGATGAAATGCACTATTTGGATATTATAGACTGTAATGCTGGTGACCACGGAAAAGCTTTTGCTACCAACTTCAACCCTGAAATCAACATTCGTGAGATTACTCAAAAAGGTCGTTATTGGGAAAATGGCGAATGGGTTGAGATTGACGCTATGTCAATCCATAAACCAATTGAATATCCAGGAATTGGACCAAAAGAATCTTATGTATTGTATCACGAAGAATTAGAATCGTTGGTAAAAAACTTCCCTACATTGAAGCGTGCTAGATTCTGGATGACTTTCGGTCAACAATATATTACTCACTTACAAGTATTGGAAAATGTTGGCATGACATCAATTGCTCCAATTAAATTCCAAGGAGTTGATATTGTACCTCTTGAATTTTTAAAAGCTGTACTTCCAGAACCAGGTTCACTAGGAGAAAACTACACTGGCGAAACTTCAATCGGTTGCCAAATCAAAGGTATCAAAGATGGTGTTGAAAAAACATATTACGTTTGGAACAACTGTAAACACCAAGATTGTTGGAAAGAAGTACAAGCACAAGGCGTAAGTTATACAACAGGTGTACCAGCAATGATTGGGGCAATGATGATGATTACAGGAGAATGGATGAAACCTGGCGTTTGGAATTGTGAAGAATTAAATCCAGATCCATTCATGGCGATGTTGAATATTCATGGTTTGCCTTGGAACGAAGAAATCAACGGAACACTTCCGCATGAGTATTAGTAGTACTCAAGTTTTTGAAAGAATTTATAATTACATCAAAATGATAAAATCCATTGCCCGTGTTGAAAAATACGGGCAATTTTAATAATTAAGAATTATACAATCAACGGCAAGTAAATTACTTTCCTGATAATCAATTTCAATTTAATATGATTGATTTCTCACAAATACCTTCTCCTTGTTATGTATTAGAAGATAGGTTATTACGTAAAAATTTAGAGCTATTACAATACGTTCAGCAACAAGCTGGCATCGAAATCATCTGTGCTTTAAAAGGCTTTTCGATGTTCTCTACTTTTCCAATGGTTCGTCAGTATTTGGCTGGGGCAACCGCAAGTTCTCTACATGAAGCTCGTTTAGCTTTTGAAGAAATGGGTTCTAAAGCTCATGTATATTCACCTGCTTATTTAGATAAAGAATTTGATGAATTACTTTCTTACTCATCACATATTTCTTTTAACTCTTTGAATCAATTTGAAAAATTCAAAGAAAAATCAATCGCAAACGGTATTAGTTGCGGACTTCGTATCAATCCTCAATATTCGGAAGTAGAAACAGATATGTATAATCCATGTATTGCGGGTTCTCGATTGGGAATTACTCGTAATCAGTTAGGAGATACTTTACCAGAAGGTATTGAAGGATTGCATTCGCATACTTTATGCGAAAACGATTCTTATACTTTGGAGCGTACTTTGAAAGCCATCGAAGAGCGTTTCGGTGATTTATTAAAGCAAGCTAAATGGCTGAATTTAGGTGGAGGACATTTGATTACTCGTGCTGACTACGAGCCTGAACATTTAATTTCAGTATTAAAAGGATTAAAAAGTAGATTTCCGAATCTGAAAATTATTTTAGAGCCGGGTTCAGCGGTGGGTTGGAGAACTGGTTACTTGACTTCGACAGTCCTTGATATTCTTGATTCTCAAGGAATCAATGTGGCAATTTTGGATGTAAGTTTTGCTGCACACATGCCTGATACTTTAGAAATGCCTTATAAACCAAAAATTTTAGGTGCGCATCAAGAACCAGTAGCGGGCAAACATACTTATCGTTTTGGTGGGATGACTTGTTTGGCGGGTGATTTTTATGGAGATTACTCATTTGATGAACCTTTAAAAATTGGAGATTCAATCGTTTTTGATGATATGATACATTATACGATGGTAAAAACGACAACCTTTAATGGTGTAAATTTACCTTCAATTGGCATTTGGAGAGAAAATGATACTTTTGATTTGGTAAAATCTTTTGGTTATGAAAGCTTTAAAGACAGATTAAGCTAGAGTATTAAATTTTCAGTTAATGAAATCAATAAAAAAACCTGATGTGAAAGCATCAGGTTTTTTTACGTAGATTCAATTCAAAAATTAATAGCCAGGATTCTGTGAAAAACCTGCATTTCCACCCTCTGAACGGTCAATTTGAGTTTGAGGAATTGGACGAACCAAGTTTGAAGCTTTCACGTTTGCAGCAGCTTGTGGATTGTATTTTTGAACACGCTCAACAAGATTACCCCAACGTTTCAAATCCAGCCAACGAGTTTGCTCTCCTACTAACTCTCTAGCTCTTTCTTCTACAACCAAATCAAAAGTCATATCGTTAGATGTTACTTCCATAGCACTTTGTTTTCCAGGCCAAGCAGCACGACGACGCACCATATTGATTGCATCTGTTGCAGCTTGTTTATTACCTGCTCCTAACTGCGCTTCAGCCAACATCAAATAAGTATCCGCTAATCTGAAAACAAAGTAATCACGGCTACCAGATTCATAAGTCATATCAGGACGTTTTGTATCGAAAAACTTACGCAAAGTTGGGAATAAAGCTTCAGAGTATTTACTTGGTACTAAAACTTGGTATTTCTTCTTAGCTCTATCTGCTTTAGACATTTCATATCCCGGAATAAAAATCGCAGTATCGCCTGATGCAAAAGTTACACTCGTCTTAGAATCATCAAATGCAGTATTGTACGTTCCCGGTTTGTTCGAATACCAAGTATCTTTAAAAGTTTTCTTATAGCGTGAATCGTTTACTCTTTCACCAAACACTACATCGGTACAATAAGTAGTAGGACGTAAACGCTTAAATGGACGACCATTCACGATATCACGTTGCATACCTGCTTGTACGTCATACTGCATACCATAGAATAAATGTAGGTTGTTACCACCATTTACTGAACCTGTATTGTTTGTTAAATTTGTTAAAAGATCTGAAGTATATTGTACAGCAAAAACGATTTCAGAATTTTTCTGATTATTTTCATCAAATACACTTGCAAAATCATCTAACAATTTAAAGCCATAATTATTTACTACGCTAGTACACAAAGTAGCAGCTTTAGAAAAATCGTCAGCAGCTTTTTGTGAAGAATATGCTTTTGCTAAATAAACTTTGGCTAATGCCATTTCAGCGGCAGGCTTAGTAGCTCTTCCGTACTGAGTTGACGAATTTGGTAAATCTGCAATTGCTTCTGTTAAATCTTTAATAATTGCATTATACATTTCAGCCTCTGTTGCTCTTTTTGTTACTTTAGTCGGGCTCAAGGTTTCTGTCAATCTCAAGTCAACACCACCCCACTGTTGGAACAAAATAAAATAGTAATGTCCTCTCAAAAACTTAGCTTCAGCTACTCTTACTTTTTTAATGGCGTCAGTTACTGTTGCAGCTGGTGCTCTTCCAATAATTGCATTACAAGTGTTAACACCACGATAAAGCTCATCCCAAGTATTAGCTAGATAGTCAACCGTTGGGTTAAGCTGTGTATCATAAAAGTGGAAACCTTTATAACCACCATCTGCACCAGTTGCGTAAATATCAGTACCGTACTCAGTCATGGTTAAGCCTTGCTGTGTACCATAATAATATCTGAGAGTTGAATAAGCCGCATTTACTGCATCTTCAAAACCTTTAGGAGTATTGATATAATCGTTACCAATACCTGAAATCACTTTTTCATCCAATAAATCAGAACACGATTGCCCAGTTAGCATTAAAGTGGCAATACCTAAGATTCTTGCATGTTTAAATATTTTATATTTGATATTCATCTTTTTTTTCATTTAATGTTTGATACTTTTTTAGCTACAGTTTCTAGGCACTTTTTGTACCTCATCTTTTTGCTTAAAATTTAGCGTTGATACCTACAGTAAACACTTTTGTTGCTGGTGTAATACCGTTGTTTACTGAAGTTCCAGATGTTTCTGGGTCAACACCATTGTATTTCGAAATAAATTTCGACCAAATAAATGGTTGTTGAATACTAGAGAAAAGTCTCAATGATTCCATGCCTAATTTCTTCGCAACGCCATCTTTGAAAGTATAACCAAAGTTGATGTTTCTTAACTTGATAAATGAACCGTCGAAGTACATTAAAGTAGTGTTATATTGAGGGAACTCTTGTGTACTGAATGGACGAGGATACTCCGCACCTGGGTTGTTTGGTGTCCAGTAATCTACTTTGATTTGTTGGTAACGACCAGCCAAAGCGTTGTTGTTTTGGTGGAAACCACTTACAATCATTTGTCCGAAGCGACCAAAGAAGAAGAACGATAAGTCGAAATTCTTATAAGTAAAGCGGTTAGTTAAACCTGCTGAAAAGTCTGGAACATCAGAACCAAGAAGTACTCTATCTGATGCGTTAATTACACCATTACCATCAGTATCTTGCACTTTGATTTGACCAACACCTGCACCCAAAGCATTTCCTTTATCACCTGGATAATATTTAGCCGCTTGTTCAGCTTCGCTTACTTGCCAGATACCCGCTTTTTTGTAGTCAAAGAATGAGTTCAATGGTTGACCAATGAACCATTTGTTACCAATATCATCTATTGCACCATTATAAAGCGAAACGATTGCCTCTTTATTTCTAGTAAATTGGAAATCAGTTGTCCATTTAAAACCGCTTCCAGTATTGATATTCACAGTTGTAAGCCCTAATTCAATACCTCTGTTTCTAGTTTCACCCACGTTACGTGTTACAGCTCCAAAACCGATTGAACCTGGTAATTGGTCAGATAATAATAAATCGGTTGTGTTTGTTTGATATAATTCCAAAGAACCTTGTACTTTACCTTTCCAGAAACTAAAATCAAAACCTACGTTAGTAGTAGCCGAACTTTCCCATCTTAAATCTGGGTTACCAATTGTATTTGGACGATATCCGAAAGCACCTGAATTATCCCAAGCATAAGATGTTCTGCTTAACAAACCTTGAGTTTGATATGGAGACACCCCTTGGTTACCCACTGCACCATAGCCTGCTCTTACTTTAAGTAAATCTAACCACTGAATATCTTTCATGAAATCCTCATTACTCATATTCCAACCTAAAGCAATTCCTGGGAAATTACCATATTTAGAGTTCAAACCAAAACGGCTAGAACCATCACGGCGCATTGTAACAGTCACTAAATATTTATCGTTGTAATCATAATTGATACGACCCATGTAAGAGTTAATCGTCCAATCAACCAAACTACTACCCACACCTACTACAGTACTAGCATTTCCTAAGTTATAGAATTGTTGTGTTTCAGCAGGAACACCTTGTACGTTTGCACCATAAATTTCAAAACGATCTTTTTGAATAGACTGAAGTAAAGTAACATTCAAATTATGTTTTCCATAAGATTTTGAATAGTTCAAGATATTCTCAAGCGTCCAGTTGAATCCAAAACGGTTTTCGTTACTTGCTTGTGCATCACCACCTTTTCTAGCGTTAGTTTGTGCTCCAATGAATCTACCCCAACGAGATAATGTAAAATCTGGTCCAAAATTAACACGGTATTTCAAACCATCCATGATTTTCACTTCTGTATAAATACTGTTGAAAATTCTGTATTTTTTTGTATTATCTACCTGAGCACCCGTAACAATTTCAGCCAAAGGGTTTGTCAATAAAGCATCGTTTGTTGGAGTAAAGTTGATACTTCCATCAGCTTTGTAAGCAGCACCTAATGGGTTTTGTTGAATTGTGAAACTGTAAGGGTTCAAGTTTTCACCATTTCTATCACTGAACATCATGTAAGACGACAAGCCAATTTTCAACCATTTGTTAATTTCATGGTCAATGTTAGCACGTAATGTTGTTCTTGTATAATCCAAACCTTCAGTAATCCCTTTATCCAAGAAATAACCAGCAGAAATATAGAATTGAGTTCTATCGTTACCTCCTTGAATACCAATTGTATGGTTTTGTTGGAAACCTTTTTTAAGAATTAAATCTTGGTAATCTGTACTTCTTCCTTGCGCTAAACCTTCTACTACGTTAGGGTCACCACCTAATACTGCAATTTTTGAATCGGCAACTGGGTCTGACTGACCAGTTGGAACGATAGCTCCTGCTGCATTTTTATAAATACCTGTAGCACGGTAAGATTCTCTAACATATTCAGCAAATTCAGGACCATTGAAAAGAGTCATTTTATTTAAAGCTTCCGACTGACCAACGTACATATCATACGTTACAGTAGTTTTACCTTTAACACCACCTCTTTTTGTCGTTACCAAAACCACACCATTTGCACCTCTAGCACCATAAATAGCGGTTGCAGTTGCATCTTTCAATACTTCAATTGATTGAATATCATTTGGGTTCATATCTTCATAACCAGCAGATAATGGAATACCATCTACTACATACAAAGGGTCATTTCCAGCGTTGAATGAACGACGACCACGAATCAAGATTTTTGGCGTTGTTCCTGGTTTTGAACCTGATTGTGAAACGTCAACCCCAGCAGTTCTTCCTTGTAATGCCTGACCTAAGTTGGTAATTGGCATTTCAGAAATTTGTTTGGCAGACACTTGTGAAATAGCACCAGTTAATTGGCTTTTCTTTTGCGTACCATAACCAACTACTACTACCTCATCAATTGATTTAATGTCAGTAGAAAGTTTGATATCAATAATTGAGCGATTACTAACTGCTACTTCTTGCGTATTGAAACCGATTGCAGAGAAAATCAAAGTTGAATTTGTACCTACCGCAATTTTGTAGCTACCATTTGCATCTGTAGTAGTTCCTCTGTTTGTTCCTTTTACAGCAACCGTAACACCCGGAATACCTTGCCCGTCGTCGGCAGATGTGATTTTACCAGTTACTGATCGATCCTGACCAAAACCAGTGAATGTGATAGATAAAAGCAACAAACAAATTGCCCAACCTACATTACTTTTTAATTTAAGTAGAGATTTCATACCCATGTGTTTTTGATTGATTTAATTGTGATAGTTAAATTATTGAAATGGTTAAATTGATACGGCTCCAGAGTGATTCTACTTCATTTTCAGGCAAAATATTCTTTTCATGACTGTTTAGAATAAATTTTGCCATTTCGATTTCTTCTTGCTTTTCAGGGTATTTTTTCAAAAATGCTTGCCAAAAATTATTTTCAACTAGCTGATTTTCTGATTTTACCCATTCAATAAAGCAACTGTCTGACATAAAATCTTCAGACATAAAATCTTTGTACTTTGTGAATCGCTGCTCAAACAATTTTATAAATATTTTAAGTAAAACTTGTATTATCGGTAAAAGACGGGTCAAATACAGTTTCTACTCATTTATTAATATATTTTTTAAAAAATGTACTAATCTAATATTTAAACAAAAAAAAGAGCCAAAATCGGGTGATTTTGGCTCTGAATACAAAAAGTAAATTTATATCATGCGATTGTGAGTCTTTCTACGGAAATATGTTCTTTTAAAATTTTTAATGCCCCAAAAATAAGGTTATAAACCGACTGCGGGTTAATACTCATCTTACTAGAAATCTGGTCAGTATCCATATCATGAAAAAACTTCAGTGAAATTGCTTCACGCTGACGTTTTGTCAAATACTTGAATGATTCCGTCAAAGTATCACTAAAAGTTTGTTCTTCTTCAAAAGCAACCAAACGGTTTTCGTGCGAAGTAATAAAATCAGGATTTTCAAGATAATATGCCTCTTGATGCTGGAAATGGCGTTGTTGAGTTTCTAAATGACGTACCAATTTTCTTTTGATAGAAGCCATCAAGTAATAACGAATAGAAGTTGTTTCACCTAAATTCCGATGATTTTTCCACAATTCTACAAATAAGTCGTGCAAGCAATCTTTAATCAATTCTCTATCAGCAGTAATACTTGTACTGTAATTGTACAATAAACTAACATAGTTATGATAAATTGAAGAAAAAGCAGCATGGTCTCCTGCTCTAAATTCATTCCATAATGCAACCTCGTCGATTATTTTTTTTGTAGTTATCATAGATAAAATAAGAGTATCTGTATAATTTTCTCTTAAAGATATATCAAATAAATATCACTTTTCAAGGTTTTTTTTGAATATTTTTCCGTAAACGTTTACGGAAACGTTTACAGCAAAACTTTTTTAAAAAAGAGTACTAATCAGTTAATTTCTGAAAGAAACTCTTTATGAATTATCACTTTTACAAACCAGTAATCATTACAATGGCTTCTTTGAGCGAAAAAATAAAAGTGAAATAGGATATTTCTAATTTTGACTCTATTTTTAGACCTTATTATTTTTATCACACTCACAAAAATCAACAAAACATGAAAAAACTTTTTATTACCCTTATTAACATACTACTGTTGGGGTCAATAGTTCATGCGCAAACCCAATTCTCCCCTCGCAATGGCGTTCAGGACGAAAGACCTAATCTTTACGCTTTCACCAATGCAACAATTGTAGTAGATGCCAACACTACGCTTGAAGGTGCAACATTATTAATTCGTGGTTCAGTGATTGAAGCAGTTGGCAAAGGCATCAGCATTCCTACAGGAACTACCATTACTGATTTAAAAGGAAAAAGAATTTATCCTTCTTTAGTAGAAGCTTATTCAAATTATGGTTTACCAGAAAATAAAAGTGAAGGTGGAAGAGGTTTCAGAGCCGACCCACAATTTGAGTCTAAGAAAAAAGGTGCTTACAACTGGAACCAAGCAATTTTACCAGAAGTAGATGCGGCAAGTCTTTTCACTATCAACCCAACTGCTGCAGATGAATTTCGTAAAGCTGGATTTGGTGCCGCTATTAGCCACGTGCAAGACGGAATCGTGAGAGGTACTTCTACTTTATTGGCATTGGGCGATGGTCGTGACCAAGACGCTTTATTGAAAAGTAAAGTTTCTGCTCATTACTCTTTCTCGAAAGGAACATCTACCCAAGACTATCCAAACTCTATGATGGGTTCTGTGGCATTAATTCGTCAGACTTATTACGATGCTGATTGGTTCAAAAAATCAAAAAATAAAGTTGAGTTTAATATTTCTTTAGATGCTTTTAATGCCAATCAAGGCATTCCACAAGTATTTGAAGTGGGTGATAAATTAGGAATTCTTCGTGCTAATAAAATCGCTAAAGAATTTGGCGTACAATACATCATCAAAGGCATGGGCGACGAGTACCAACGTCTTGACGAAGTAAAAGCAACAGGTGCTACTTTAATTTTACCTTTGAATTTCCCAACTACACCAGATGTTGAAGACCCTTACGATGCTTCTGTAGTTTCGTTAGCAGAAATGAAACATTGGGAAATGGCACCAGCAAATGCTTCTTTATTATCAAAAGCAGGTGTGAATTTCGCTTTTACAAGTGCTAACTTAAAATCAAAAGCAGATTTTATGGCAAATCTTCGTAAAGCGATTGAATATGGTTTAGATGAAAAAATTGCTTTAGCAGCCATTACTTCTACGCCAGCACAATTGATGAAAGTTGATAATTTAGTAGGTTCATTAAAAGTGGGAATGTTAGCGAATTTCTTGATTACTTCTGATAATCTTTTCAAAGATGGAAACGTAATTTTTGAAAACTGGGTAAAAGGAAAACGTTATGTGATTTCAAACATGAACGTTGTTGATGTTCGTGCAAATTATGATTTGACTGTTGGTAGCAAAACTGGCTTGAAATTGAATGTTAATGGTAAAGTTGAAAAACCAGATTTTCAAATTGTGGTAACAGATTCTATCAAAGTAAGTCCTAAAGTGACTAGAGTTGGCGAAAACTTCACTTTAAGCTTTAAACTTGATTCTAAAAAAGACAAAGGCGATACTCGTATCAGTACTTATTTTGATGGAAAGAATTTTAAAGGTGATGGTTTAGATGCCAACGGACAAGCGATTGTTTTCACTGCTACTTTCAAAGAAGCAATGAAAGAAACGCCAGCAAAAGTTGACACTGCGAAAAAAGTAATTCCAGAAATCGGAAAATTATCATATCCTTTCACTAGCTACGGAACAGAAGAAAAGCCAAAAGTTGAAACGATTTTAGTAAAAAATGCTACAGTTTGGACTAACGAAAAAGATGGTATCATCGCAAATACAGACGTACTTTTACAAAATGGTAAAATTGCGAAAGTAGGTAAAAACCTTTCGGAAAGTGGTGCAAAAGTAATTGACGGTACAGGTAAACATTTAACCAATGGTATCTTTGACGAACACTCGCACATTGCTTTATTATCAGTAAACGAAGGTACACAATCTGTTACTTCTGAAGTAAGAATGGAAGACGTTGTGAATTCAGAAGACGTTAACATTTACCGTCAATTGGCTGGTGGTGTTACTTCTTCTCAATTATTACACGGTTCGGCAAACTCAATTGGTGGACAATCAGCCATCATCAAATTGAAATGGGGCGAAGCTCCAGATGCTTTAAAAATTCCAAATGCAGATGGGTTTATTAAATTCGCTTTGGGTGAAAACGTAAAACAAGCTAACTGGGGTGACCGTGCTAGAATTCGTTTCCCACAAACTAGAATGGGTGTTGAGCAAATTATGATGGATGCTTTCTTGAGAGCAAAGGAATATGAAAAAGCAACAAAAGCAGCGGCGGCAAATCCTGCATTAGCACCAGTAAAACGTGATTTAGAATTGGATGCTTTAGTAGAAATTTTGAACAAGAAAAGATTCATTACTTGTCACTCTTATGTTCAATCTGAAATCAATATGTTATTGAAAGTTGCCGATTCATTGGGCTTTAAAGTAAATACTTTCACGCACATTTTGGAAGGTTATAAAGTAGCGGATAAAATGAAAGAGCACGGCGCAAATGCTTCTACTTTCTCTGACTGGTGGGCTTATAAAATGGAAGTAAAAGAAGCGATTCCATTCAATGCAGCATTGATGACGAAAGTTGGCGTAAATACTTCTATCAACTCTGATGATGCAGAAATGGCTCGTCGTTTGAACCAAGAAGCTGCCAAAACAGTAATGTATGGCGGTATGACAGAAGAACAAGCTTGGAAAATGGTTACTTTAAATCCAGCAAAAATGTTGCATTTAGATAATCGTTTAGGAAGTATCAAAGTAGGTAAAGATGCTGACGTAGTTTTATGGAATAATAATCCACTTTCAGTTTACGCTAAACCAGAAAAAGTAATTATCGACGGTGCTACTTATTTCGACCTTGAGAAAGACAAAGAATTACGTTTAAAAATTGCTGCTGAACGTAATCGTATTACTCAAAAAATGTTGAATGCTAAAGCGGGCGGAGCTGCTACGGTAAAACCAGAAGTTAGAAGACCAAGATTATTCGTTTGTAATTCTGAAGGTGACCTAACTGAAGAAACTGGTGCTTATAAAGAAACTGGTGTATCTCAATCTGAAGGTCATGACCATGATTAATAGTTGTGATTGAGTGAATGGTGAATGAATGATTTATCGCATTACATTTACTCATCAACTTTAAACTCATGAACTCATAGACTGAATTAAAACATTTTTTCAAAAGAACATACAATGAAAAACATAAAATACATATACAGCCTTGTATTCCTATTGCTGGCGAATACAATGTTTGCTCAAAATCAGGCAGCAGGCTCACCACAAACCAAAGCCATTGCTTTGACAGGTGCAACAATTCATACCGCCTCAGGAAAAGTAATTCAGAACGGAGTAATCGTTTTTGATAAAGGAATTATTACTGCCGTTGGTGATGCAAATACTACTTTCAACAAAGCGAATACAGAAGTAATTGATGTAGCTGGCAAAAGTGTTTATCCGGGTTTAATTTCACCCGCTAACCAATTAGGTATGGTTGAAATTGAAGCTGTTCGTGCTACTGACGACCAAGCTGAAATTGGGCCATTCAACCCACACGTTCGTGCCTTGATTGCTTATAATACAGATTCAGAATTGATTCCAACAGTAAGAAGTAATGGTATTTTGTTGACGCAAGCTACTCCACAAGGTGATATTATCACTGGGATGTCATCAATCATGCAATTGGATGGTTGGAACTGGGAAGATGCAGTATTGAAAAAAGACGATGGCGTTCATATCAATTGGATTGGCTATTTCAAACGTGAATTTGATTTTGCTTCTTTCACAGCAACGACAAAAAGAAATGATAAAAGAGATGAATTATTAAGAGAAATCGACAAAACTTTTGATGATGCCATTGCATATTCACAAGTAAAAAATCCAGCGGTAATTAATGTGAAATTGGAAGCCATGAAAGGACTTTTTGATGGTTCAAAAAATCTTTACATTTCTGCTGATTATGGAAAAGAAATCATCGAAGCTGTTCAATTTGCTAAAGCCAAAGGAGTAAAGAAAATCGTAATCATCGGCGGTGAAGAATCATTATTAGCGGCTGATTTCTTGAAAGAAAACAATGTTCCAGTTATAGTCGGTACAACGCACCGTTTGCCAAACAAAGTGGATGATGATACTGATTTGCCTTATAAATTGCCTCAATTATTACAGCAAAAAGGAGTTTTGGTTGGCTTAGCTTATATTGGTTTAAACTGGAGAACTCGTAATTTACCTTTCGTAGCAGGAACGGTTGCTGGTCACGGAATGGATAAAGAAGATGCTTTAAAATTAATCACTGCCAACAATGCAAAAATCTTAGGTATTGATAAATATGTTGGTACTTTAGAAGTAGGCAAACACGCTACTTTGATAGTTTCTGCTGGTGATGTATTGGATATGCGTACAGCGAAAGTAGAACAAGCTTTCATCCAAGGTCGCAAAGTAGATTTGGACGACAAACAAAAGCGTTTGTACAAAAAATATGCTGAGAAATACGGTACGAAGTAGTATTTCTTAATGCTAATAAAGGCTCTTTCTGATGTCAGAAAGAGCCTTTATTTTTTTGATACTTTCCAAACTTACCCTATTATTGATTCAACCAATATCGTGTACTTTTCAATGTTCCAGTCTTAGTAAGCGCTTTCATATTTACTAATTCTTGTAAATCACGAGTAACAGTTGCGTTGGATGCACCAGAAATAGTTTTATAATTACTGGCACTTAATCCACCTTTGAATCCTTCTATTCCTGCTTCAAATATCCTCAATATAACTTTCGTTTGTCTTTCATTCAACACGTCTTTATACTGATTAAAAAACTTTGTTTTAAAAATCAGAAAACTAACCATTCGTATGGTATAATCTTGTGCTTGCAACGTCAACTCGGCAAAATAAGTTAAATAAGCATCTATGTTCAATTGATGATTACAGGATTGTATTGCTTGGTAATAGGCTTTCTTTTGTGAATCGATTACTTTAGCAAATGAAGTAAGTGCTGGCTTGCCCATTCGTTGCGAAATCGCTTTATCAACCAAAGCTCTGCCGATACGTCCATTTCCATCTTCAAAAGGGTGAATTATTTCAAAATATAAATGCGTTATACCTGCAAAAATCAAGGTTGAAACTTTTTGATTATTAATCAAATTCTCCTGATACCAATTCAAAAAAGTATCCATTTCAGCCTTTACTTGTCCAGAAGGCGGTGCTTCATAAAACACTCGTGGAGCAGATAAATTTCCTGAAACAATTTGCATCGGTTCTTCATGTATCCGATAGCTACCAATAGTTTCTATATCACGTCTCCCATTCATTAACATTTTATGCCATTCAAAAAGCATTTCATGGTTGAGCGTTTTGTCATAATTTACATACAAATCCACCATCATTTCAGCTACCCCAGCAGCATTAGGCGGTACTTGTCGAAAATCATTTTTCAAGCCTAAGTGCTTTCTAATAGAGCTTTGAACAGATTCTCTATTTAATATTTCTCCCTCAATACTTGACGTAGAAACAGCTTCTTGCGATAAAATTTCGACCTTTAAATTTTCTAATCCTTCGGCTTCAATATGCTGAATTACTCCCCATATTTTGCCTATATTACGCTCAAATGCTAACTCATAAATGAGTAGCTTTGATGGGTCATATTCAAAATGAGCCCAATTTTTATCTTGCCAAATCCAACGCATGAGCGATAAGTTTTATTTTTATAACTCAAAAATACTATATTTCATGAGTTATAAAAGCTTTTTTTATCGCTCATAGCAAGACTTGTAAAATTATTTGTCTTTTGGCAATCAAGGATTTTCTCTATTTATTCCTTAACAGGTAAGAACAGGCAAGAAGTACTGAGCTAAATCTGTATTTTCGTTTTATTATCCACAATCAATCAAAAACAACAATGAAAGTACTTCAAGCCTTGTTCATCTCTTTAATTTTATCGCTTCCACTTTCAGCGCAACAGGCAAGTCAAAAGGTTTTAACACAGCGTTGGCAAGCCGATTGGATTGCTCCACAAAATGTCAATCTGAAAGATTTTGGGGTGTTTCATTTCCGTAAAAGTTTTGACTTAGCTCAAAAACCTGCTCAGTTTATCATCAATGTTTCTGGTGATAATCGTTATAGACTTTTCGTGAATGGACATTTCATCGGAACAGGTCCGGCCAGAAGTGATTTAATGCACTGGAATTTTGAAACTTTTGATATTGCCCAATACCTCAATCAGGGTAAAAACACCATTGCTGCTGTCGTTTGGAATTTTGGAGAATATATGCCTGCCGCTCAGATGAGTAATAAAACGGGCTTTATCATGCAAGGAAATACTGAACTAGAAAGCCTTGTAAATACCAACCAAACATGGAAAGTGTTTCAAAATCAAGCTTATAAACCTTTGCCAGTAGATGGCAGAAAACTTCGTACTTATATTGTGGTGGGTGCTGGTGAAGAAGTAGAAGCGAGTAAATTTCCCACCGACTGGGAAAAGCCAGCATTTGATGATAGTCAATGGACAAATGCACGTACTTTAGAACATGGTTATATTTCAGGAACAGGTACAGGAGCTGAATGGTATTTAGTGCCTAGAACAATTCCGCAAATGGAAGAAATTCATCAAAATATCAATAGCATCAGACGACATGAAAGTTCTAAAACTTTAACAATCAATGATAATTGGTTAAAAGGAAAAGGTACTTTAACCATTCCTGCCAATAGTAAAACTACTATTTTACTCGACCAAACTTTTGAAACGGTGGCCTATCCAGAAATAATTGTCAGCGGAGGGAAAGATGCGAAAATTAGCTTTATTTATGCAGAAGCTTTAATTGATGATAAATGGGTAAAAGGTAATAGGAATGAGATTGAAGGAAAACATATTATTGGCATTCAAGATATATTTCGCCCAGACGGACAAGCTAAAAGAGGTTTCAGACCGCTTTGGTTTAGAACTTATCGCTACATAGAAATCACTATTGAAACCAAAGAAGAAGCTTTAACAATCAATGATTTTTATGGTATCAAGACGGGTTATCCTTTTGAAGAAAAAGGCAATTTTTCAAGTAATGATCCAAGTTTACAAAATATTTGGAAAGTAGGCTGGCAAACGGCTCGTTTATGTGCAGGCGAAAGTTATTTCGATTGTCCATATTACGAACAATTACAATATACTGGCGACACCAGAATTCAGGCGTTAATTTCATTATATGTTTCTGGTGATGACCGCTTGATGCGCAAAGCCTTGACAGATTATGATAATTCAATGACTTCTGAAGGCTTAACGCAAAGTCGCTATCCTTGCAATACGCCTCAAATCATTCCTACTTTCTCTTTGTTTTGGGTTTCTATGACTTACGATTATTGGATGCACCGCAAAGATGACACTTTTGTCAAATCGCTTCTGCCCAATATCGAAAAAGTATTAGGTTGGTACGAAAGAAAAATTGACCCACAAAAAAATATGTTGGGTGCAATGAGATGGTGGTCTTTTGTGGATTGGGCAAAACCTTGGAAATGGAATCCAATCTCAGATATTGGCGGTGTTCCTGACGGTGCAACGGATGGAAATTCTTCGATTATTACTTTCCAATACGCTTATACTTTGCGACAAGCTGCGGCTATTTTTGAAACTTATGGCGACAAAGACAAAGCCATTTATTACCGTACTTTGGCGGATTTACTCTCAAAATCTACCTATGAACAATGTTGGGATGAAAGTAAAAATGAAGTAGCCGACACGCCCGACAAAAAGGCATTTAGTCAGCATGTCAATATTTTTGCAATACTTGCCAATGCCGTGCCAAGAGCCAACGAAAAAGCAATTATGGATAAGATTTTGAGCGACCAAAGTCTGACTCAAGCCACGTTTTATTTCCGTTTCTATCTTACCCAAGCCTTGAAAAAATCGGGAAATGCTTCATTATATTATAGCACATTATCACCTTGGCGAGATATGTTGAATATAGGTTTAAGTACTTTTGCAGAACAAGCAGACCCTACTCGTTCAGACTGTCACGCTTGGTCGGCATCTCCGAATTACGATTTTTTATCGACCATTTGTGGGATTATGCCAGATGCTCCAGGCTTTGAAGAAGTACGTATTCAACCAGCTTTAGGCGATTTAGAAAACGTATCAGGAAAAGTACCACATCCATCAGGAGAAATTACAGTAAAACTAAAACGCAAAGGAAAAACAGGTATTGTGGGAGAAGTAAACCTCCCTCCTAACCTTTCAGGAAGATTTGTCTGGAATGGAAAAAGTATTGCCTTGAAAGGTGGCTTACAAAATGTAGATGTAGAGTAGGTTTTTTAGCTTTGTCAACTTTCAAAAAGTTGACAAAGCTTGTACTATGCCAAACGGCTAATCTCCTCCTCTGAAAGACCAGTTATTTGAATAATCATCTCCACTGATATTAGTATTTATTTCAGCACAGTAATTTTTAAACTTTGCTTTCCTTTATCTGTTTCCAACAATAAAATGTAAATACCATTGGGAATGTCCTTCACCGATATAATATCTTGGTTTTCCACTTGTTTAATCACAGAACCTTTATCACTCAGTAAAGTTAGTTTGTAAGGTTTAATCGGAGCTTTGACATGCAAATTATCCTGAGCAGGATTAGGATAAGCAATAAAACTCTTTTCTATCAATGCTTCGTTTTCTAAAATTGTTATGACTTCTAATGATGCGGATAAAGAATAAATCTGGAAACACTCATTTTTAAGCGAACATCTATATGAATATGAATTCTGTAAAATATTGGTCGATTTTATATTCAAAGTATTAGTCTGCTGTCCACTGTAAAGAGTATCTTGGCTTGAAATCTGCTTCCAAGCCAAAGCATCAGCACTTACTTCCCATTGATAAGTAGATGTATTTGATGAACTAACAGTAAATTGAACACCGCTATTTTCAATAGCAGATTGGGGATTAGGTTGTTGTATAATTTGTGGGGTTTGTAAACATTTTTTTATCGTTACACTGGCAGTATCCGAGTTAACTGAACTACACTCGTTGCTTATTTGACAACGATAAATATCATTACTTTGTGAGAGATTGGATGATTTAATCGTTAAGATATTTGTACGATGACCTACATAACTGGTATCAAAATTGCTAATATTTTTCCAAGTGAGTCCTTTGTCTTTACTTAATTGCCATTCAAAACTGTTAGCTGATTCGGCTTTTATTTCAAGTTGAGCCTTTTGGAATTCAAAAACACTAGTATATTTAGGTTGAAGCGTAATGGTAGGTTTTGAAACACAATCAGTCATTACATAAAGTCCGTTGTAAGTACCAACCCAAATTCTTCCATCATTTGATTGTGTAATAGACGTAATATTAATAGGCCCCTCTCCAGCATCAAACTTTTTCCATGTTTTACCATCATATTTATAAAGATTATGTGTACTCCCTATCCAAAGGTTTTCATCTTTATCAATAAAAAGACCATCATAGATATAATCAAAGTTTATTGTTGTTGGGAATTGGATTTTCTGAGCAATCTTACCATCTAATTTATATATACTTTTTTCATCTGAAACTATCCACAGTGTTCCATTAGAACTTGTTTTCAACAATAGTAAATTTCTATCAGGCAGCTTATTTTCTGAATTACTAGGATACGAAGTAAAAGTAGTACCATCAAATGATTTGAGTAAATTGTAATCATTCATCCATATACCACCACCCACTTTGGGTGCAATATCAAAACCATACCCTAAATAATTTTCTTCTAAATCTAAAGATTTCCATATATTTCCATCAAACCAAAATAATGAAGATTGATAATTATTCCAGTTAAATACATTACACCATACATAATTATTTTCATCTACAACTATTTTAACTATCCTTGAATTTTCCTTTAGTGTATAACTTATCCATTTATTCCCATCATATTGTTTTAGAGTACCTGGTTGGCCTTCAGCAATCCAAAAAGTATTATCTTTCCCAACTGCCATTGCTCCAATACTGTATGGAAATGATTGAATTTCATTTTTACTGTCATTAATTTTAAACAGTTTAGATGGCCAATATGTAGCAACCCAAATACTTCCCTTTGTATCTGGTTCAATCATGCCTATGTTGTTTCCCTCAAGATTTAATTTTGGTAAATCAAGAGTCGTAAGTTTTTGTCCGTCGTAAAGATAGTTACTAGTATTTGTACCGATAATTAGCCTGTTTTCTGCATCAGAAGCAAAAGCAGTAACACCCGCTAATGAATTATCTGTTAAATATTCAGTTAAAACATTTCCATTAAGTGCTAAAATTTGTTTTTCTCTAGCTACAAAGATTTTCCCATTCTTTGTTTTGATTAAATGAGTAGGATTAGTCGTTTTAATTAAAAAGTAACTAGCACTTTTAGAGTTAAATCTAATTACTCCTTCCGAAGTCAACAATAAAACCGAACTATCACTATCCGCAATTGGGCTATGAAATGCTAAATCAGGAAGAGAGCTATTTTTAGTATTGTAAGTAATCCATTTTGCTCCATTAAACAAATACAAAGACTTATAATTGGTAATCCATATATTATTCGAATCGTCATCAGTAACAGAATTCGTTTTAAATTCAATTATATTCTTATTGACAAAAGCATTTTGGTTGTAAATAGAATCCAGACTGAATTGTATAAACTTAGTTCCTTTATCATAACTAAGCCATAAGTCACTATTCCACCTATCATCACCATTATTATAAGCTTCAAAAAGAGTAGTTTTCTCAGGTTGAAATGGTATTTTCATTTTTCCAGTACTTTGCCAAGAATAACCATCAAACCAGAAGAAAAGAGATGGATTAATCCTAATACTTGCTAAAATATTTCCTTTGACATCTTGAATTAGTGAAACCACATTGCTATCAGGACCATTGGAATGATTATCTGACTCAATTACCTTATAATTTTTATCATAATGGATTACTCCTCCATCTGTACCGACCCATAAAGTAGAATCTTTGGCAACCAAAAAACAATTTGCTTTTGATTTTGCCCCATAATGCTTCCATTGCTGGGCGCTTGAGTGATGAGAAAGAAAAAAGCAGAAACTAATTGCAATAAGTGCTTGTAAAAATTTATTCATCGATGTATAGTAGATTAAGTTAATACACAAAAATAAGGTATAAACTTGAGGGAAAAACCTCTTGGCAGAATAAAAATAAAAATCATTGAAGGGGAGTGTTCATTAAACTGTGTCATTTGATTTATTGAGTTAGGGGGCTAGCCCCCTAACTCAATAAATCAACTTGTGAAATTCTGTCTTCAAATG